>NZ_WBXN01000004.1:2568888-2890000 GCF_008973465.1 Streptomyces sp. SS1-1
GGCCTTGACCAGCTTGTTCGCCAGCAGCAGGTCCAGCATGGACGCCTCGTCGACCACGACCAGGTCGGCGTCCAGCGGCCGGTCCCGGTCGTACGCCGCGTCGCCGCCGGGCTTGAGCTCCAGCAGGCGGTGGACGGTGGACGCCTCGGCGCCGGTCAGCTCGGCGAGGCGCTTGGCGGCGCGGCCGGTGGGCGCGGCGAGCACCACCTTAGCCTTCTTGGCGCGGGCCAGCTCGACGATCGAGCGGACCGTGAAGGACTTGCCGCAGCCCGGCCCGCCGGTCAGGACGGCGACCTTCCGGGTCAGCGCCAGCTTGACGGCGGCCTCCTGCTCGGGCGCGAGGTCGGCGCCGGTACGGCCCCTGAGCCACCCCAGCGCCTTGCCCCAGTCGACGTCGCCGAAGCCGGGCATCCGGTCCTCGTCGGTGCGCAGCAGCCGCAACAGCTGGGCGGACAGGGACAGTTCGGCCCGGTGGAACGGCACCAGGTACACGGCCGTCACCGGCTCGGCGGCGCCGTCGGGGCCCGGCACCTTCTCCCGTACGACACCGGGGTCCGAGCCGTCCTCCGGGACCTGCGCCAGCTCGGCCAGACAGTCGATGACGAGGCCGGTGTCGACCTGGAGGAGCTTCACCGCGTCCTTGATCAGCTGTTCCTCGGGGAGGTAGCAGTTGCCCTGGTCGGTGGCCTGCGACAGGGCGTACTGCAGACCGGCCTTGACCCGCTCGGGGCTGTCGTGCGGGATGCCGACGGACTGGGCGATCCGGTCGGCGGTGAGGAAGCCGATGCCCCAGACGTCGGCGGCGAGGCGGTACGGCTCGTTCTTCACGACGGAGATGGAGGCGTCGCCGTACTTCTTGTAGATGCGCACGGCGATGGACGTGGACACCTCGACGGTCTGGAGGAAGAGCATGACCTCCTTGATCGCCTTCTGCTCCTCCCAGGCGTCGGCGATCTTCTTGGTCCGCTTGGGTCCGAGCCCCGGCACCTCGATGAGCCGTTTCGGCTCCTCCTCGATGATCCGCAGCGTGTCCACGCCGAAGTGCTGCGTGATCCGGTCGGCGAAGACGGGCCCGATGCCCTTCACCAGGCCCGAGCCGAGGTAACGCCGGATGCCCTGGACGGTGGCGGGCAGGACGGTCGTGTAGTTCTCGACGTGGAACTGCTTGCCGTACTGCGGGTGCGAGCCCCAGCGGCCCTCCATCCGCAACGACTCCCCCACCTGCGCGCCGAGCAGCGCGCCGACGACGGTGAGCAGGTCATTGCCACCCCTGCCGGTGTCGACGCGGGCGACGGTGTAGCCGTTCTCCTCGTTGGCGTAGGTGACGCGCTCCAGCACACCTTCGAGCGTGGCGAGCCGCCGCTCCCCGGCGTCCGGTCCGGACTGGTTGGCCATGATCCGACGGTACCGGTGGGGTGTGACAGTGGGGCGCCTCAGCGCCGCTTGAGGTCTTCGACGAACGCGGAGAAGGCGGGGCTGGGGAAGGTGAGGGTGGCCCGGTGGGGGGCCTTGGAGTCGCGGACTGCCACATGTGTGGGTGAGTTGGCGATCTCCACGCACTCGTCGCCGTCGCCCTCGCCCGAGTATGTCGACCTACGCCAGTTGTTCATGGGGGGCTCACAGCTCCTTCGCCAACGTGTGGATGAAGTCACGTGATCGGCTCGGTTCCAGCGATTGGCTTTCTACCTTACGGAAACGGGTCCGGTACAGCTGGAGTTGAGGCTCCGAGTCGACCAGCATGGCACCGTGAGGGGCGTCGCGCGCCACCGTATCCAGCCGGGGCACGGACCCACCGACGTATGTCATCGCGCTGGAGGCCGTCGCGAAACCGTCCAGGTCGAAGGGGATGACGCGCACGGTGATGTGCGACGCCTCCGACAGCTCCAGGAGCCGCACGAGCTGTGCTCTTGAGGTCTCCCTGTCGCTGACTCGGATGCGGAGTGCCGCCTCATGGATCACTGCCTCGTAGGGGATGTCGAACTGCTGGCGCGCCTTCCGGTGCTCGATGCGCAGCTCCAGTTCCTCGGGCGTCAGTTCGGGGAGCCGGGACGAGAAGACTGCGCGCGAGTAGTCCTCGGTCTGCAGAAGTCCTGGCACGTACAGGATGGCCACATGGCGCAGGAAGCAAGCGTGATGCTCCAGCTCCGACAGATCCAGGAACGACGTCGGCAGGAGGCCGCGGTACTCCTCCCACCAGCCCCGCGTCCGGTCCGTCGCCATCGCCACCAGCGCGTCTACGAACTCCTCGTCCGTGCAGGCGTAGTGCGCCGCCAGCCGGCGCAGTCGTTTTTCGCTGACGCCCGCGAGGGCGGACTCGATGTGGGTGATCTGGGCCGGGCTCACCCCCAGCAGGGCCGCCGCCTGGCGTGACGTGAGGCCCGCCGCCTCGCGGAGTCGGCGCAGCTCCGTCGCCAGCCGCATCTGCCGTGCTGTTGGTTCGCGCCTCAAAGCCTCGACCGCCCTCTGGACCAACGCGCGCTCGAGCGCGACCCGTTCGGGGTCAGATTACGCGACGGGCTTGCCGCGTCTCTAGATTTATATCTACTGTCAGTGACGCAGCGAGCACCTTGCGAAACCGGCCTCCGGAAGCGCACCGCCCCGTCATGCCCTGACCGGTGCGGCAATGACACCGGGGCCCGGCCGCAACCACCCCTCACCGAGACGGACTTCCGCATGCCCGAAAGCGCCCCCTGGGAGTACTCCCTCCACCTCCCCAACGACCTCCGTGCCGTCACCGTCAGTCGTCGCACCCTGCGGCTGATCCTGACCATGCACGGGCTCATCGGACTCGTGGACGTCGCCGAACTGCTCGCCGCCGAGCTGGTCTCCAACGCCGTACGGCACACCAAGGGCCCCGCCGCCCTCCGCGTCCGCTGGGTGCCGCCGGGCACCCTCCGCCTCGCGGCCTGGGACGCCGACCCCGAACCTCCGCAGCCCCCACGCGCGTTCGCGCACACCACCGACGACGAGGACGGGCGCGGTCTCGCCCTCGTGCGGGCCTGCGCCGACGTGTGGGGGTGGCAACCCTCCGCCCGGGACGGCAACCGGGGCAAGTACGTCTGGTGCGAGCTGGCGGCGGGCTGACCGCCGTACGAAAACCAATTGCCCCGCGCCACAACGCGGCCGATGCTCGACGTTTCGTCACGCACGAGGGAGAGCCGCTTGAGCCGACCGCTGGTGGACACCGTCCAGGAGCTGTGTGCGGCCATCGCCGCGTTCGACCCCGCCGTCGCCGGGGAGTTGGTGGAGGGCGGGGTCGAACCCGACCGGGTGCTGCCCGAAGGGACCACCCCGCTGTGGCGGGCCGTGGACAGCGGCTCACCCGCTCTCGTCACCGCCGTCCTCGGGAACGAGCCCCGGCTGCGGCTCCCTGAGGAGACGCGTGAACGGCTTCTCGCACTCGCCCGGGCCTGGCACGAGACCGGTGTGGAGCAGGAGTTGCGGCGACGCACCGGGGCGTCCGAGCCGGTGCAGACGGTTCGCGTTCCGGACGACGAGAGCGAGTTCAACCACATCCTCCAGCACTCCCTCGGCGGACTGACCGTCCGGGACGGTCACGCCGGTATCCTCACCGCCCTGGAATGGGCCTTCCGGATCCTGACCCCGGTCGACAAGCTCGTCGCCCGGGCCGCCGCCCAACCCGACGAGGATCACGCGACCCGGTGGGAAGTCCTACGGGTCCTCCTCGACCGGCAGAGCGAGGAGACCTGGTCGGCCCTGGTCGCCCACCGACACCACCCCGACCCGGCGCATCGCCGCTTCCTCGCGGAGTACCTGCGCGTCCACGGCATCCTCGCGGACGACTCGCCGCGCGCCCGCAGCGAGGGCGATCTCGCGAGCGCCTGGGCCGCCGAGGAGACCGACTCCGACATGCTCGCGAGGGTGCTGCGGGCCCTGGACGAGTTCGATCACCCCGGGCGGGAGGCCGCAGGGCTGCGTCATGCCGCGCACCCCGATGCGGAGGTGCGGCGAGCGGTGACCGCGCTCTTCCTGCCCCTCGGGGACGACGCCCGGCAGGCGCTGCGCGCCCTCCTCCGCGACCCGGACGCCGAAGTACGGCTCGGCGCCTGCCGTACCGCCGCGAGCGACGCAGACCTCGCCCAGGAGGCCGTACCCCAACTGCTGCTGCTCGCCGAGGAACCCGAGCCCGAACTGCACGCCCCCGCCGCAGCCCTCCTCGCGTCCTGCCCCGACCGTTCGCCCGCCGTCGCCGACGCCCTCGCCGGGTTCCTCGACCGCGACGATCCGGTGGCGCTCCTTGAGGCCGGCTACGGGCTCGCGCTGCGCGACGACCCCCGTACCGCCGAGGCGTACCGGCGGATCCGGAGCGTCGGCGCCGTCCACGAGTACGACCACCGGTGGGACGCGGTCTGGGAGTGGAACCGGAGCAACGGGCTCATTCAGCCCGTCGACTGAGGACGCCCTCCACCCCCTGCAGGAACGTCGCACACACCAGCTCCGGATCGAACAGACACCCCGCCGCCATCGCCCCGTCCCGCAGCATCACGACATGGCGCCCCGCCTCGTCGGCGGGCTCGTGGCCGGCCTGCGCCAGCAGCTCCGTCATCGTCTCCAGGAACCACTGCCGGTGGGCCAGCACCGCCTGGTGGACCGGGTGCGCCGGATCCGGGTACTCCGCCACCGCGTTGAGGAAGGCGCACCCCCGGAAGCCGGGTGAACGGATGCCGTCCGCGATCGCGCCGGCCACCGCCCGGACCTCGTCCGCCGGGGACCCCGCGCCCTCGCGCGCGTTCGCCACCTGTGACCGGATCCCCCGGTCCGCCACGTCCAGGTACGCCAGGACCAGTTCCTCCTTGCCCGTGAAGTGCCGGTAGAGCGTCGCACGGGTCACCTGCGCCTCGGCGATGATCCGGTCGACCCCGACGGAGTGGATGCCCTCGGCGTAGAAGATTTTCGTCGCCGTGCCGAGCAGCCGCGCCCGCGCCTCCGACACGCCACCCGACGTGCCCCGTTTCGCTGTGCCCTGACTCATGGCTCCGAGGCTACCAAGCGATGAGGGAGAACGTTCGGTCTTGACAATCACTCCGTCCACGCCTTGGATGGAAATCAAAGAGACCGAACGTTCTCCCTCGCGCTCCCCCTCCCATCACCTCGTGAGCCCCCGAAAGGCCCCGCCATGGACACCACCACCCTCGGCGCATCACCCACCCCCACCGCCACCACCGACCTCCGCCGCCTCTACCTCCTCCGCTTCGCCTTCGCCGCCGTCTGGGCCGCCGCCCTCTTCGCGACCGCCGGTGAGCTGTCCCCCGCCTCCGCCACGCTCCTCGTGATCTACCCCCTCTTCGACGTCGCCTGCGCCGTCGTCGATCTGCGCTCCGCCCGCGCGGTCGACGGCCCCGTACGGCAGCTCTACGTGAACATCGCGCTCAGCACCCTCACCGGCATCGGCCTCGCCGTCGCCGCCACCTCCGGCATCCCCGCCGTGCTGCGCGTCTGGGGCGTCTGGGCGATCACCGCCGGGCTGGTCCAGCTGCTCGTGGGGGTCTCGCGGCGCCGGATGGGCGGGCAGTGGGCCATGATCGCCAGTGGCGGGATCTCGACCCTCGCCGGTGCGTCGTTCTTCGGGCAGGCCGGTCAGGCCGATCCCGCACTGGGCGCCCTCGCCGGATACGCCTTCCTCGGCGGGGTGTTCTTCCTCGTTTCCGCCCTGCGCCTGGGCCGTACCCGGCCGACCGCCTGACGCGGCCCGGCCCACCGCCCATCGCCCACCCCCCGACGCGCGCGGCCGGCCCGGCTCTCGGGTCGGCCACCCGCCGGTAAAGCTTTGGTTTCGGCCAACGACCGCCTCTTGCTTCTGCTCGTGTAATCGATTCCAATCCTCCGTGTAATCGATTCCACGAGGAGGTGGAACGGTCATGGCGAGCATCAAGGACGTCGCCGCCGAGGCAGGCGTATCCGTCGCCACGGTGTCGCGCGTCCTGAACGGGCATCCCTCCGTCAGCGAGGACGCCCGCCGGCGCGTGACCGCCGCCGTGACGGCCCTGGGCTACCGCCCGAACGCCGTCGCCCGGTCCCTGCGCACCGACCAGACCCGCACGCTCGGCCTGGTCATCAGCGATGTGCTGAACCCCTACTTCACCGAACTCGCCCGCTCCGTCGAGGAGGAGGCCCGGGCGCTCGGGTACAGCGTGATCATCGGCAACGCCGACGAGCGCCCCGACCTCCAGGACCACCACGTACGGACCCTGCTGGACCGCCGTATCGACGGGCTGCTGGTCTCCCCCACCGACGGCGGCTCCCCGCTGATGCTGGACGCCGCCCGCGCGGGGACGCCGATGGTGTTCGTCGACCGCTGGATCCCCGGCGTGGACGTGCCGGTCGTGCGCTCCGACGGACGCGAGGCCGTCCGCGACCTCGTGGCCCACCTTCACGCGCTCGGGCACCGGCGGCTCGCGATCATCGCGGGCCCCGCGGCCACCACGACCGGCCGCGAGCGCGTGGACGCCTTCCGGGAGGCGCTCGCCGCCTTCGGGCTCGAACTCCCCGACGCCTACATCGGGCAGGGCGACTTCCAGGCCGAGAGCGGACGCCGGGTCACCGAGGGCTTCCTCGACCTGCCCGAGCCCCCCGAGGTCGTCTTCGCCGCCGACAACCTGATGGTGCTGGGCGCGCTGGACGCCGTCCGCGCGCGGGGCCTTCGCGTGCCGGACGACATCGCGCTCGCCGCGTTCGACGACATCCGGTGGTTCGTGCACACCGATCCGCCGATCACCGCCATCGCCCAGCCGACCGGCGAGCTCGGCCGGGCGGCCGTACGGGCCCTGATCGACCGGGTCGAGGGGCGGGCCGGCGCGTCCGTCACCCTGCCCGCCCGACTCGTGGTGCGCCGCTCCTGCGGCGCGCACCCCACCGCAGTGCAAAGGAGCACGTCGTGAGCGACCCCGAGGAGTTGCTGCGCATCGAGGGCATCCGGAAGACCTTCCCGGGCGTGGTCGCGCTGGACGGCGTCGACTTCGACCTGCGCCGGGGCGAGGTCCATGTGCTCCTCGGTGAGAACGGCGCCGGGAAGAGCACCCTCATCAAGATGCTCTCCGGCGCGTACACGCCCGACGCCGGGCGGATCCTGGTCGGCGGCGAGGAGGTGCGCATCCACGGGGCGCAGGACTCCGAGCGCCTCGGGATCGCCACGATCTACCAGGAGTTCAACCTCGTCCCCGATCTGACGGTCGCCGAGAACATCTTCCTGGGGCGGCAGCCGCGCCGGTTCGGGATGATCGACCGGGGCCGGATGGAGGCCGACGCCGAGGTCCTGCTGAAGCGGGTCGGCCTCAGCGTGTCGCCCCGCGCGCGGGTGCGTGAACTGGGCATCGCCCGGCTCCAGATGGTCGAGATCGCCAAGGCGCTCAGCCTGGACGCGCGCGTGCTCATCATGGACGAGCCGACCGCCGTGCTGACCTCCGAGGAGGTCGAGACGCTGTTCGCGATCGTGCGCCGGCTGCGCGAGGACGGCGTGGGCATCGTCTTCATCACCCACCACCTGGAGGAGATCGCCGCCCTTGGCGACCGGGTCACGGTCGTCCGGGACGGGAAGAGCGTCGGGCAGGTGCCCGCCGCCACCCCGCAGGACGAGCTCGTGCGGCTGATGGTGGGCCGCTCCATCGAGCAGCAGTACCCGCGCGAACGGGCCGACGCCGGTCCCGCGCTGCTCACCGTCGAGGGGCTCACCCGGAACGGCGTCTTCCACGACGTCGGCTTCGAAGTGCGCGCCGGAGAGGTCGTCGGCATCGCCGGGCTGGTCGGCGCGGGCCGTACCGAGGTCGTCCGGGCCGTCTTCGGGGCGGACCCGTACGACAAGGGCACCGTGAAGGTGGCGGGCGCGGCCCTGAAGGGGCACGACGTGAACGCCGCCACGGCGGCCGGGATCGGGCTGATCCCCGAGGACCGCAAGGGCCAGGGGCTGGTCCTCGACCAGTCCGTGGAGGAGAACCTCGGCCTGGTGACCCTGCGGGCCGCCACGCGCGCGGGGCTCGTCGACCGCAAGGGCCAGCAGGAGGCCGCCGCGCGCATCGCGAAGCAGCTGGGCGTGCGGATGGCCGGGCTCGGCCAGCACGTACGCACCCTCTCCGGCGGCAACCAGCAGAAGGTCGTCATCGGCAAGTGGCTGCTCGCCGACACCCGGGTGCTGATCCTCGACGAGCCCACACGCGGGATCGACGTCGGCGCCAAGGTCGAGATCTACCAGCTCATCAACGAACTGACCGCGAACGGGGCGGCCGTCCTCATGATCTCCAGCGATCTCCCGGAGGTGCTCGGCATGAGCGACCGGGTGCTGGTGATGGCCCAGGGCCGGATCGCGGGCGAACTGTCCGCCGACGAGGCCACCCAGGACTCCGTGATGGCACTCGCCGTCAGCAACCCCACGACCGACAAGGAGGCCGCTCGTGGCCACTGACACGCTCAAGAGGAACCCGGGCGCCGGTGGCGCGACCGGCGGGCTGCGCCGCCTGCTCCTCGACAACGGCGCCCTCACCGCGCTGATCGTCCTGGTGATCGCCATGTCGGCGCTGTCGGGCGACTTCCTGACCACCGACAACCTGCTCAACGTCGGTGTGCAGGCGGCGGTGACCGCCGTCCTCGCGTTCGGCGTCACCTTCGTCATCGTCTCGGCGGGCATCGACCTGTCGGTGGGTTCGGTGGCGGCGCTCTCGGCCACCGTGCTGGCCTGGTCGGCGACCTCGCACGGGGTGCCGGTCGTCATAGCGGTGCTGCTGGCGGTGGCGACGGGCGTCGCGGCCGGACTCGTCAACGGCTTCCTCATCGCCTACGGCAAGCTCCCGCCGTTCATCGCGACGCTCGCGATGCTGTCGGTGGCGCGCGGTCTGTCGTTGGTGATCTCCGAGGGTTCGCCGATCCCGTTCCCGGACTCGGTGTCGCACCTCGGTGACACGCTCGGCGGCTGGCTGCCGGTGCCGGTCCTGGTGATGGTCGTGATGGGCCTGATCGCCGCGTTCGTGCTGGGCCGCACCTACATCGGCCGGTCGATGTACGCGATCGGCGGCAACGAGGAGGCGGCCCGGCTGTCCGGGCTGCGGGTGAAGCGGCAGAAGCTCGCCATCTACGCGCTGTCCGGCGTGTTCGCCGCCGTCGCGGGTGTCGTGCTCGCCTCCCGGCTGTCCTCCGCCCAGCCGCAGGCCGCCGACGGCTACGAACTGGACGCGATCGCGGCCGTCGTCATCGGCGGTGCCTCCCTCGCGGGCGGCACCGGCAAGGCGTCCGGCACGCTGATCGGCGCACTGATCCTCGCGGTGCTGCGCAACGGCCTGAACCTGCTGAACGTCTCCGCGTTCTGGCAGCAGGTCGTCATCGGTGTCGTCATCGCGCTGGCCGTCCTCTTCGACACGCTGCGCCGCAAGGCGGGCGCCACGCCGCTCGCGGCCGGCACCGGTTCGGGCGGCGGCAAGGGCAAGCAGGCGGGGACGTACGCGCTCGCGGCCGTCGTCACCGTGGCGATCGTCGGCGCGACCTCGTTCCTGCACGACGGCTCGAAGGCGTCGGACCAGCGGATCGGGCTGTCGCTGTCGACGCTCAACAACCCCTTCTTCGTGCAGATCCGGGCCGGTGCCCAGGCCGAGGCGAAGAAGCTGGGCGTGGACCTGACCGTGACGGACGCCCAGAACGACGCCTCGCAGCAGGCCAACCAGCTGCAGAACTTCACCAGTTCCGGGGTCGGCGCGATCGTCGTCAACCCGGTGGACTCGGACGCGGCGAGCAACTCCGTGAAGGCCGCCGACAAGGCCGGCATCCCGGTCGTCGCCGTCGACCGCGGGGTCAACAACGCGAAGACCGCCACGCTGGTCGCCTCGGACAACGTGGCCGGCGGTGAGCTGGCCGCCAAGTCGATCGCCGAGAAGCTGGGCGGCAAGGGCAAGATCGTGATCCTGCAGGGCCAGGCCGGCACGTCCGCCGCCCGTGAGCGGGCGCAGGGCTTCGCCGCCGGGCTGAAGGCCTTCCCGGGCATCAAGGTGGTCGCCCAGCAGCCCGCCGACTTCGACCGCACCAAGGGTCTCGACGTCATGTCGAACCTGCTCCAGGCGCACCCGGACGTCCAGGGCGTCATCGCCGCCAACGACGAGATGGCCCTCGGCGCCATCAAGGCGCTGGGGTCGAAGGCCGGGAAGTCGGTGTCCGTGGTCGGCTTCGACGGGACGCCGGACGGCCTGAAGGCGGTGGAGGGCGGCTCGCTGTACGCGTCCGTCGCCCAGCAGCCGAGCCAGCTCGGGAAGATCGCCGTGGACAACGCCCTCAAGGCCCTCGACGGCGACAAGGTCCAGCAGACGGTGAAGGTGCCGGTGAAGGTGGTCACGAAGGACAACGTGGCCGGCTTCAAGGGCTGACATCGGCCGAACGTCCCACGGGTGGGCGGTCGTTGCCGGAGCATGGATCCGGTGGCGACCGCCCGTCCCGGCATCATCACGGGGACCGGAATCAGGGGAGCAACCTCATGTACGACTACGACCTGCTGGTCGTGGGGTCGGCCAACGCCGACCTGGTGATCGGTGTCGAGCGCCGGCCGGATGCCGGCGAGACCGTGCTCGGCTCCGATCTGGCCGTCCACCCGGGCGGCAAGGGCGCCAACCAGGCCGTCGCCGCGGCCCGGCTCGGCGCCCGTACGGCCCTGCTCGCGCGGGTCGGGGACGACGCGTACGGCCGGCTGCTGCTGGACTCGCAGCACGCGGCCGGCGTGGACACGGTGGGGGTGCTGGTCGGCGGGGCGCCGACCGGGGTCGCGCTGATCACCGTGGACCCGTCCGGGGACAACAGCATCGTGGTCTCCCCCGGCGCGAACGGGCGGCTCGCCCCGGCCGACGTACGGGCCGCCGCGAGCCTGTTCCAGGCGTCCCGGGTCGTCTCGACGCAGCTGGAGATCCCGCTGGAGACGGTCGCGGAGGTCGTGCGCAGTCTGGCGGACGGCAGCCGTTTCGTGCTCAACCCGTCGCCGCCCCGGCCGCTGCCGGCCGACGTCCTCGCGGCCTGCGACCCGCTCATCGTCAACGAGCACGAGGCGCGGGTGATCCTCGGTGACGCAGCGGTCGGCGACTCCCCCGAGGACTGGGCGCGCATCCTGCTCGCCAAGGGGCCCCGCTCGGTGGTCGTGACGCTGGGCGCCGAGGGCGCGCTGGTGGCCTCCGCCGAGGGGGTCGTACGGGTGCCGGCGGTGACGGTACGGGCCGTGGACACGACCGGTGCGGGCGACGCGTTCACGGCGGCGCTGGCCTGGCGGCTGGGCACCGGCGCCACGCTCGCCGAGGCGGCGGCGTACGCGGCCAGGGTCGGTGCGGTGGCGGTGACCCGGGAGGGCGCGCAGGTGTCGTTCCCGACGGCGGCGGAGGTCGAGGCGCTGTGAAGCGGGCCGGAATCCTGAACCGGGAACTGTCCGGGGCGCTGGCCGAGCTGGGGCACGGCGACGGCGTCCTCGTATGTGACGTGGGGATGCCGATCCCGGCGGGGCCGCGGGTCGTGGACCTGGCGTTCCGGGCCGGGGTGCCGTCGTTCGCGGAGGTGCTGGACGGGCTGCTGGCCGAGCTGGTGGTGGAGGGCGCGACGGCGGCGACGGAGGTCCGGGACGCGAACCCGGAGGCGGCCGCGCTGCTCGCGGAGACCTGTCCCGCGCTGGAGCTGGTGCCGCACGAGCGGCTCAAGGAGCTGACGGCGGAGGCGCGGCTGGTGGTGCGCACGGGTGAGGCCCGGCCGTACGCGAACGTGCTGCTGCGCTGCGGCGTCTTCTTCTGAAGCGTCCACGAAGACGTCTCGGAGGACGTCTCGAGGGGCCCGGTCCGTCGACCGGGCCCCTCGCGTCCCCTCCCGTCAGAACCCCCGCGATCCCCCCAGATCCCCCTCCAAAGGTCCTGACGCGAAGTACGACCCGCGAGGTGCGGGGAGGGTTGCACGGTTCCCCGAAGATTTTTCACGGCGTGCTCGTGCCAGCCCTCGGCATGCCGTTCCACCTGGGCGGACGTAGCGTTTGGGGTATGCAGGAGCTGGACGAGAATCCCCTCGTGTCCCTCCAGGACGACGTGCTCGACGAGCTCGGCGACGAGGCGGTCGGGGACATCGCGCTGCTGCTGGGCACGGACGAGACCGGGGCGCGGCAGGTGATCTGCACGACCGTGGCGGCGCTGTCCGGGGAGGCGGAGACGGTCGCCATCCCGCCCGCCGCCCCGCTGCTCGGTGTGGCCACCGTGGGCGGTCCCGCGACCGGCGGTCTGATGGCCGGCCTGCTCGCCGAGGAGGCGGGCCCGCTGACCACCGAGGTGGCCGCCAGGACGGGGCTGCCCCGGCCGGCCGTGGCCCGGACGGTGAACGCGGTGGTCCCGGCGGTCCTGACGGCACTGGACCACCGGGCGACCGGGCACTGAGGCCGCGGCCCCGCGACGCCGGTGCCGGAGAGCTGGTGCCGACGCCACGGGTGGACGTGTGTCTCGGACGGCGTGGCGGGTGAACCGGGCCGGCGGCGGTGCCGGCGCCCCAGAGCAAGCGGGCGCCGCTCAGAGCGCGTGCCGGATGAAGCGGTTCGCCGTCTCCGCCAGTACCTCCCGGCCGTCGCGGGTCCACAGGGCGTCGTTGAACAGCTCCACCTCGATGGGGCCCGTGTAGCCGGCCGCATCCGCCAGTTCGCGCCAGTGGCGCAGGTCCACCGCGCCGTCGCCGAGCTGGCCCCGGCCGGTCAGGGCGCCGGCGGGCAGCGGGGTGGTCCAGTCGGCGAGCTGGAAGGCGTGGATGCGGCCGCCCGCGCCCGCCCGGGCGAGCTGCGCGGGCGCGGCCTCGTCCCACCAGACGTGGTACGTGTCCACGGTGACGCCGACCTGCCGGGCCGGGAAGCGTTCGGCGAGGTCCAGGGCCTGGGACAGGGTGGAGACGACACAGCGGTCGGCGGCGAACATCGGGTGCAGCGGTTCGACGGCCAGCTTCACGCCGTGCGCCTCGGCGTACGGTCCGAGTTCGGCCAGGGCGTCGGCGATCCGCTCCCGTGCGCCCGGCAGGTCGCGGGAGCCGGCGGGCAGGCCGCCGGAGACCAGCACCAGGACGTCCGTGCCGAGGGTGGCCGCCTCCTCGACGGCCCGCCGGTTGTCGTCCAGGGCCCGGGCCCGCCCGGCCGGGTCGGTCGCCGTGAGGAAGCCGCCCCTGCAGAGCGTCGTGACCGTCAGGCCGGCGTCCCGGACGAGCTTGGCGGCCGCCTCCACGCCGTACTCCTGGACCGGTTCGCGCCACAGGCCGACCGCCGGGACGCCGAGGTCGCGGCAGGCGGCGACCAGCTCGGGGAGCGGGAGCTGCTTGACGGTCATCTGGTTGACGCTGAAGCGGGTCAGGTCGCTCACGGCGTCACTCCGTACAGGGCCAGCAGGGTCCTCATCCGGTCCTCGGCCCGCTTCGGGTCGGGGAACAGGCCGAGGCGGTCGGCGAGTTCGTAGGCGCGGGCGAGGTGGGGCAGGGAGCGGGCGGACTGCAGGCCGCCGACCATCGTGAAGTGGGACTGGTGGCCGGCCAGCCACGCCAGGAACACCACGCCGGTCTTGTAGAAGCGGGTGGGTGCCTGGAAGAGGTGGCGGGCCAGTTCGACGGTCGGGTCGAGGAGGGCGCGGAAGCCGTCGCGGTCGCCGGTGTCGAGGACGCGGAGCGCCTCGGCGGCCAGTGGTCCGAGCGGGTCGAGGACGCCGAGCAGGGCGTGGCTGAAGCCGTGGCCGTCGCCCGCGATCAGCTCGGGGTAGTGGAAGTCGTCGCCCGTGTAGCAGCGGACGCCCTCCGGGAGGCGGCGGCGCAGCGCGATCTCGCGCCGGGCGTCCAGCAGGGAGACCTTGATGCCGTCGACTTTGCCGGGGTGGGCGGCGATCAAGCGCAGCACGGTGTCGGTGGCCGCGTCGAGGTCCGCCGCGCCCCAGTAGCCCTCCAGGGCCGGGTCGAACATCGGGCCGAGCCAGTGCAGGATCACCGGGTCGGCGGCCTGGCGGAGCAGATGGCCGTAGACGTCCAGGTAGTCCTCGGGGCCGCGGGCGATGGCGGCGAGGGCGCGGGACGCCATCAGGATCGCCTGGGCGCCGGACTCCTCGACGAGCGCGAGCTGTTCCTCGTACGCGGCGCGGACCTCGGCGAGGGTCGCCGGGCCACCGGTGAGCTGGTCGGTGCCCGCCCCGCAGGCGATCCGGCCGCCGGCCGCCCGCGCCTCGGCGGCGCCGCGCCGGATCAGTTCGGCCGCGCCCGCCCAGTCCAGGCCCATCCCGCGCTGGGCGGTGTCCATGGCCTCGGCGACACCGAGCCCGTGGGACCACAGGTGCCGGCGGAAGGCGAGGGTGGCGTCCCAGTCGACGGCGGCCGGGGAGCCGGGGGCGGTGTCGGCGTACGGGTCGGCGACGACGTGGGCGGCGGCGAAGACCGTACGGGAGAGGGAGGGGGCGCCCGGGGTGAGGGCGAGCGGCTCGGTGCGGGGCTCGTAGGCGCGCAGGGTGCCGTGCGCGCCGGGCAGGTGGAGGGTCACAGCGTGACCTCCGGTACGTCGAGACGGCGGCCCTCGGCCGAGGACCTCAGGCCCAGTTCGGCGAGCTGGACGCCGCGGGCGCCGGCCAGCAGGTCCCAGGAGTAGGGGGCACCGGCGTACACGTGCCTCAGGAACAGCTCCCACTGGGCCTTGAAGCCGTTGTCGAACTCCTCGTTGTCGGGGACCTCCTGCCACTGGTCCCGGAACGAGTACGCGGCCGGGAGGTCCGGGTTCCAGACGGGCCTGGGGGTGGTGCCGCGGTGCTGGACGCGGCAGCGGCGCAGTCCGGCGACGGCCGAGCCCTCGGTGCCGTCGACCTGGAACTCGACGAGTTCGTCCCGGTGGACGCGCACGGTCCAGCTGGAGTTGATCTGGGCGACGACGCCGCCCTCGACCTCGAACACGCCGTAGGCCGCGTCGTCGGCGGTGGCGTCGTACGGCGTGCCGTTCTCGTCCCAGCGCCGTGGGACGTGGGTGACGGCGAGGGCCTGGACGCTCGTGACCCGGCCGAACAGCTCGTGCAGCACGTACTCCCAGTGCGGGAACATGTCGGCGACGATGCCGCCGCCGTCCTCGGCGCGGTAGTTCCAGGACGGGCGCTGGGCCTCCTGCCAGTCGCCCTCGAAGACCCAGTAGCCGAACTCGCCGCGCACGGACAGGATCCGGCCGAGGAAGCCGCCGTCGATCAGGCGCTTGAGCTTGCGCAGGCCCGGCAGGAACAGTTTGTCCTGGACGACGCCGTGCCGGACGCCGGCGGCGGTCGCGAGCCGGGCGAGCTCCAGGGCGCCCGCGAGCCCGGTGGCCGTGGGCTTCTCGGTGTAGACGTGCTTGCCCGCGGCGATCGCCCGGCGCAGGGCCGCCTCGCGGGCGGCCGTCACCTGGGCGTCGAAGTAGATGTCGACGGTGGGGTCGGCGAGGACCGCGTCGAGGTCGGTGGAGAGGTGCGCCGGGTCCAGTCCGTGCTGATCGGCGAGGGTCTTCAGGGCGTGTTCGCGGCGGCCGACCAGGACCGGTTCCGGCCACAGCACGGTGCCGTCGCCCAGGTCGAGGCCGCCCTGTTCGCGGAGGGCCAGGATCGAGCGGACCAGGTGCTGGTGGTGGCCCATGCGCCCGGTCACCCCGTTCATGGCGATACGCACCGTCCTGCGTGTCACGTCGTCCCCTCCGTAGGTGCCGTGCGCCGCGTCGGCGCGGGTGCGCGCACCGCGTACGCCCTCTCTCGCGCAGCGTCACGGCAAGCGCTTTCCGCAGGGGGAAGCTAGCCGTGGGCAGGGGCGGAGACAAGACCGTGACGGGGTTGAGTTGTTCGAGGGGACGAACAACAGGGCTGGTTGGCCTTAAGGTCTGCTCGACATACACACGGAACCGCGGCCGCGATCGGCCTGTCTACGAGGGGGCGGCCCGGACACGGGCGGCCCATGGGGGGTTCCACGACATGCTCGACCGGAGGACGACGAGATGACGGTGACCCTGGCGGACGTGGCGGCCCGCGCCCAGGTCTCGCCCGCGACGGTGTCGCGCGTGCTGAACGGCAACTATCCCGTCGCCGCCTCCACCCGCGAGCGGGTGCTGCGCGCGGTGGACGAGCTGGACTACGTGCTGAACGGCCCCGCCAGCTCGCTGGCCGCCGCCACCTCCGACCTGGTCGGCATCCTCGTCCACGACATCGCCGACCCGTTCTTCGGGATCATGGCCAGCGCGATCCAGTCGGAGATCGGGGGCCCCGGCGGCCGGGCGGGCGGCGAACGTCTGGCCGTCGTCTGCAACACGGGCGGGTCGCCGGAGCGCGAACTGACGTACCTCACCCTGCTGCAGCGGCAGCGGGCCGCCGCGGTGGTGCTGACCGGCGGTGCCGTGGAGAGCGCGCCGCACGCGGAGGCCGTCGCGGCGAAGCTGCGCCGGCTGTCGGACGCCGGGACCCGGGTGGTGCTGTGCGGGCGGCCGCCCGCGCCGGACACCGGCGCGATCGCGCTGGCCTTCGACAACCGCGGGGGCGCCCGTGAGCTGACCGAGCATCTGATAGGCCTCGGGCACCGGCGGCTCGGATACATCGCGGGACCCCTGGAGCGCACGACCACCCGGCACCGGCTGGAGGGCCACCGGGCCGCGCTGGAGGCGCAGGGCATACCGGGGGACGACCGCCTGATCGTGCACGGCCGCTACGACCGGCGCTCGGGCTACGAGGCGACGCTGGAACTGCTGCGCCGCGACCCGTCCCTGACGGCCGTGGTCGCCGCGAACGACTCCGTCGCGCTGGGCGCCTGCGCGGCCCTGCGCGAGGCCGGCCTGCGCGTCCCGGACGACGTGTCGGTGGCCGGCTTCGACGACCTGCCGTTCGGCATCGACGCGGTGCCCTCCCTCACCACGGTCCGCCTGCCGCTCGCCGACGCGGGCGCCCGCGCGGGCCGGATCGCCATGGGCCGTGAGGAGCCGCCCCCGGGCGACCTGGCGGCGATCCGCGGGGAGCTGATGGTGCGGGGGTCCTCCGGAGTGCCCCGGGGCTGAGGCGGCACCCCCGCCCCGCCCCCGCACCCCGCCGGCGCCCCGGCGCGGCGCGGGTCCGGCCCGGAGGTGTGGACGTCGTTTCCCTGGCAAGGTGAGGTACATGAAGCTGGCGTTCTCCACCCTCGGCGTCCCCGGTCTCCCCCTGCCCGACGTGCTGCGGCTCGCGAGCGCGCACGGCTACCACGGCGTGGAGCTGCGCGCCCACCCCGAGGAGCCGGTGCATCCTGGTCTCGGCCCCGGTGAACGGGCGGACGTGGCCGCCGAGTTCAAGACGGCCGGCGTGGAGCCGCTGGCCGTCGCCGGGTACACGCGGGTCGCGGCGCCCGGGGACGACGGGCCGGTCATCGAGGAGGTCCGCACGCTCGTGGACCTCGCCCACGACATCGGCGCGCCCTATGTGCGGGTCTTCCCCGGCGCCGACCCGGAGCAGACCTCCGAGGCGACGGACGCGATCGCCGCGCGGCGGCTCGGCACGGCGGCGGAGTACGCCGCGGACAGCGGGGTGCGGGTCCTGCTGGAGACGCACGACTCGCACCGGGCGGCCGCCGACGCGATGCGGGTGCTGGGTCTGGTCGGGCACCGCAACGTGGGCGCGGTGTGGGACGTCATGCACACCTGGCTGGCCGGTGAGCAGCCCGCCGAGAGCTACGCGGCCCTCGCGCCCCATCTGGGGTACGTGCAGGTCAAGGACATCGCGGCCACCGACGACACGGCTCCGCTGCCGCTCGGCGCCGGCGTGCTGCCGCTCGCCGAGTGCGTGGAGGTCCTGTCCCGGCACGGCTGGGACGGCTGGCTGTGCTGGGAGTACGAGAAGCGGTGGCACGAGGACGCCGCCCCGCTGGAAGGCCTGCTCGACACGGGCCGCGACCATCTGTCGCGGCTGCTGAACGAGTCCGCGTAGCCGCGCGGCGGCGGGCCGGGCGCCGGGCCCCGCGGAGGTGCGGCCGGGCGGGCCGGGCGCCCGGCCCGTAATTCGGTGGCCGGCGGCTGCGGGGCGCTATAACGTACCCCCTCGTGCCTGAGCCCGCCCCCCACTCCGCCCTGCCGTCATGAGCCTCACGCGTGCCCTGATCGACGTGGGGCCGCTGCGCGCCTCCCCCGTCTTCCGGCGGCTGCTGATCGGGCGGACGGTGTCCATGCTCGGCGGCTTCATGACCATGGTGACCGTGCTCTACCAGGTCTGGGACATGACGCACAGCGCCGTCTGGAGCGGCGCGGTCGGTCTCGCGCAGGCCGTGCCCATGGTCGTCGTGGGGCTGCTCGCGGGCTCGTGGGTGGACCGGGGCGACCGGCGCCGGATCTATCTGACGGCCACCGTCGGCCAGGCGGTCTGCGCGCTGCTGCTGGCGGTGCAGGGCTTCACCGGTCATGTCCCGGTGATCGGGGTCCTCGTGCTCGTGGCCGCCGGTTCCTGCTTCGCGGCGATCGGCGGCCCGGCGGCGGGGGTGTTCGTGCCGCGGCTGCTGCCGAAGGAGCAGGTGGCGGCGGGCCTCGCCCTCAACCAGGTGGCCGGCCAGTCGATGATGCTGCTGGGCCCGGCGGTGGGCGGTCTGTTCCTCGGCTGGCTCGGCGTCGGCGCCTGCTATCTGATCGACGCCCTGACCTTCCTGTTCGCCTTCTACGGCGCCTTCGGGCTGCCCGCGCTGCCGCCCGAGGGCGAGCCGTCGCGGGCCGGGGTGCACGGCGTCCTGGACGGTCTGCGCTTCCTGGCCGGGAACCGCGTGGTGCGCGGCGCGTTGATCACCGACCTGGCGGCCACGGTGCTGGCGATGCCGGTCAGCCTCTTCCCGCTCGTCAACGAGGAGCGTTTCGGCGGCGATCCGCGCACGCTCGGCCTGTTCATGTCGGCCCTGGCGGTCGGCGGGGTCACGGCGACGGCGCTGTCGGGTCCGGTCACCCGGCTGGGCCGCCCCGGTCTGGTGATGCTGTGCGGGGCCGGCACCTGGGGTGTGGCGCTGACCCTGTTCGGCCTGGTGGGCGATCCGTGGACGGGGCTCGGGCTGCTGGTGGTGGCGGGCGGCGCCGACTCCCTGTCGGTGGTCTCCCGCGTCACGATCGTCCAGACCCGGACCCCGGACGCCCTGCTGGGCCGGGTCACGGCCGCCGAGCAGGTCGTCGGCCAGGGCGGCCCGCACCTCGGCAATCTGCGCGGCGGCCTGGTCGCCGGCTGGACGTCCGGGGCGACCGCCCTCGTCCTCGGCGGTCTGCTGTGCGTGCTCGCGGTGACGTACGTCGGGGCGAGCACGCCGGAACTCCGGGACGGCGTCCGCTCCGAGGACTGAGGGCCGCCCCGTCGGCCCCATCCGTCCCCCGTGTCCCGACTTCGCGGACGGGGCCCGTTCCCGGGAACCCAGCCCGTTCGCCCGTCGTCCAAAGGGCAGGCTGCCGGAAGAGTCACCGTGGCGCGGTGTCGGCCTCGCTGCTGGCTGCGATCGCTGACCACCCTCTCCAGCCGTGCCGCGGCCGGCAGCACGCCGTCATCGGCGCGCCCCCCTCCAACTGCGCCGATGGCGGCCCCTCTTCGATTACGGTCCATTCCCTTGACTGGCAGAAACTTCCCGGATATTGGTGACTCCTTGGAAGTTTCCTTCACCGCGCCACCTCCGGAAGGAGCGCACGTGCCCGACACCAGCACGGGAAGCACCGCATCGCCTTCGAGACGCCTGGTATTGGCGGCCACCGCCGGCATCACCGGCGCCCTGGCCCTCGGCGGCACCGCGCACGCCGCCCCGCACGACGACCGGCGGCTGCGCGCCCTCATCGATCGGATGACGCTGCCCGAGAAGGTCGGGCAGCTCTTCGTCATGCGGGTCTACGGCCACTCCGCGACCGACCCGGACCAGGCGGACATCGACGCCAACCTCCAGGAGCTCGGCGTCCGCACGGCCGCCGAGCTGCTCGCCAAGTACCGGGTGGGCGGCATCATCTACTTCACCTGGGCGCACAACACCCGCGACCCGCACCAGATCGCCGCGCTGTCGAACGGCATCCAGAAGGCGTCGCTCGCCCAGCCGCGCGGTCTGCCCGTGCTCATCTCCACCGACCAGGAGCACGGCATCGTGTGCCGGGTCGGGGAACCGGCCACGCTCTTCCCCGGCGCCATGGCCGTCGGCGCCGGCGGCTCCCGCTCCGACGCCCGCACCCTCGGCCGGCTCGCCGGTGAGGAGCTGCGGGCGCTGGGCATCCGGCAGAACTACTCCCCCGTCGCCGACGTCAACGTCAACGCGGCGAACCCGGTCATCGGCGTGCGCTCCTTCGGCTCCGAGCCGGACGCGGTGGCCGGCCTGGTCGCCGCCGAGGTCGCCGGGTACCAGCAGGCGCGTCAGGTCGCGGCGACCGCCAAGCACTTCCCCGGCCACGGCGACACCGCCACCGACAGCCACACCGGCTTCCCGGTCATCACGCACAGCCGGGAGGAGTGGGAGAGGCTGGACGCGCCGCCGTTCCGGGCCGCCGTCCGCGCCGGCATCGACTCGATCATGACCGCGCACCTCATGGTCCCGGCCCTCGACGACTCCGGCGACCCGGCGACGCTCTCCCACCCGATCCTCACCGGCATCCTGCGCGGGGAACTCGGCTACGACGGACTGGTGGTGACGGACTCGCTCGGCATGGAGGGCGTCCGCACCAAGTACGGCGACGACCGGGTCCCGGTGCTCGCGCTGAAGGCGGGCGTGGACCAGCTGCTGAACCCGCCGGACCTGGACGTGGCGTGGAACGCGGTCCTGAAGGCCGTGCGGGACGGCGAGCTGACCGAGGCACGGCTCGACGAATCGATCCTGCGCATCCTGCGCCTGAAGGCGAAGCTCGGGCTGCTGGACGACCCGTACGTCAGCCAGGCGGGCGTGGACCGCTCCGTGGGCACGCCCGCCCATCGCAAGGCCGCCGACCGGATCGCCGAGCGCACCACGACCCTGCTGGTCAACGAGGGGTCGCTGCTGCCGCTGTCGCGCCGGTCCCACCGCAAGGTGCTGGTCGTCGGCGCCGACCCGGCCTCCCCGTCCGGCACGACGGGCCCGCCGACCGGTGTGCTCGCGCAGGCCCTGACCGAACTGGGCTTCACGGCGACCGCCCTGTCGACCGGCACGGCACCGTCCGCGGCGACGATCGCGCGGGCCGTCGAGGCGGCGCGCGAGGCGGACGCGGTGGTGGTCGGCACGTACAACGTCACGGCGTCCAGTACGCAGAAGACACTCGTCGAACAACTGCTCGCCACCGGGAAGCCGGTCGTCGCGGTCGCCGTCCGCAACCCGTACGACGTGGCCCATCTGCCGGGGGTGAAGGCCTTCCTGGCCGCCTACTCCTGGACGGACGTCGAGCTGCGGGCCGCGGCCCGGGTGATCGCCGGGCGGGTGGCCCCGCAGGGCAGGCTGCCGGTGCCGGTGCAGCGCGCGGACGACCCGGCCCAGGTGCTGTTCCCGGTCGGCCACGGGCTGTCGTACCGCGGGCATTGACCTCCTGACGCATCGGACGTAGCGCCTGTACGTCACACAACGGGCGCTCTCGTCACCGACCGGCGCAAAGGACCCCGTATGTCTGGCGTGTTCCCGTGGTCGCGGGTCACGCTGGACCGGGGGTACCGGGGGGTGCGATGCGTGGAGGACGAGGTGGGGCGGCCGTGTGCGCGGTGCTCGCCGCGCTGCTGACGGGGTGCCAGGGACCGGCGCCGTCCCCGCAGGACGGCCCGCCGGGCACGAGCGCCACCGCGCCGGCGCCCGGCGGGCACGGCGCGGTGTTCCTCGCGGTGGACGAGTGCAGCTCGTTCGGCCGGACCAGCTTCACCGAGGTGCCGTGCACGAGCGAGCGGGCGGCCGCGCGGGTCGTGGCCCGGCACGACGGCACGGTCCGCGACGGCCCGCCGTGCCCGGGGACCACGGACTTCGTCCTGCACATCAGCGCCCAGGACCGGACCTCCGACGAGGACGGCGACGGGGCGGTCCCGCAGGGCTACGCCTGTATGCGCAACCTCACCCCGCCGCATCCCGGCGATCCCGGAGGCGGGGGCGGCCCCCGCACGATCGTCGGCGACTGCGTCTACGGCTCGGGCGACGGGCAGGTCCGGGAGACGGCCTGCGACGGAACGGGCGAGCACGAGCCGGGCTTCAAGGTGACGCGCACGGTGGACCGGCGGTCCCAGTGCCCCTCGTCGACCGCCCTCTATGTGAAGGTGGGCGGCGAGAAGCCGGTCGGCTGCGCCCGGCGGCTGTGACGGCGGCCCGCGCCGCGGGTCAGCACAGGATCCAGCCCTTGCTCACCGAGCCGCTCCCCACCTTGCCCTTGACCCACACACAGCGGTGCCCGGCGTGGACGGTGACCGGTCCGGCCCGGCGGGTGTACCGGCCCTCGTCCGTGACCGGGTTGGCCCGGTAGGCCCGCACGCTGACCATCATGGGCTGCTTGCGCCCGGGGTTCTTCGGCAGCGTGATCGCGCAGACGTAGCCGTTCTTCCTGTACACGTACAGCGTCCCGGTGGAGAACGGGTACGTCCTGACTTTGCGTCCCTCGCAGCGGCTCGGCGCGGCGTGCGCCTGTGCCGGAGCGGCGATCGCGAGCAGCCCGGACGCGGTCATCAGCGCCAGGCAGACGGCCAGTCGTCGGCGTATCCCACCCTTGTCCACTGTCAAGTCCTCCCCGTACACACCGGCGATGAGCGTACTGGTGTACGGACGCCTGGCGTATGCCGGATGGTTGCACGGCCGTCACGCGGGCGCGGGACCGGCTCAGCGGCCCACGCGGACCGGCTCCTCCGGCTCGGCCTGCCCGAGGAAGGTCCGCCACAGCTCGGCGTACCGCCTGTCGCGCGCGAGCAGTTCCTCGTGCGTGCCGTCCTCGGCGACCCGGCCGTGGTCCATGAGCACCACCCGGTCGGCCCGCGCGGCCGTCGTCAGCCGGTGGGCCACCACCAGGGTCGTACGGCGGCCCGCGAGCCGGTCCGTGGCCTGGTTGACCTGCGCCTCCGTGGCCAGGTCCAGGGCGGCCGTCGCCTCGTCGAGGAGCAGCACGTCCGGGTCGACCAGTTCGGCGCGGGCCAGCGCGATCAACTGGCGCTGCCCGGCGGAGAGGTTGCGGCCGCGCTCGGCGACCTCGTGGAGGTAGCCGCCGTCGAGCGTCGCGATCATCTCGTGCGCGCCCACCGCCCGTGCCGCCGCCTCGACCTCGGCGTCGGTGGCGTCGGGGCGCCCGTAGGCGATGGCGTCGCGGACGGTGCCGGGGAAGAGGTACGCCTCCTGCGGCACGACCCCGAGCCGGTGCCGGTACGACGTCAGGTCCAGGTCCCGTACGTCGGTGCCGTCGACGGTGACGCGGCCCTCGCTCGGGTCGTAGAATCGGGCGACCAGCTTGACCAGGGTGGACTTGCCGGCGCCGGTCTCGCCGACGAACGCGACGGTCTGCCCGGCGGGGATGCGCAGGTCGATGCCGGTCAGCGCCTCCTCGTCGTCGCCGTAGGCGAAGCGCACGCCCTCGAAGGCGATCTCGCCCCGCAGCTCCCGCACCTCGCGCGGCTTCTCGGCGGCCCGGGTCGACGTCGGCTCGCGCAGCAGCTCCTGGATACGGCCGAGCGACACCGTGGCCTGCTGGTAGCCGTCGAAGACCTGGGAGAGCTGCTGGACCGGCGCGAAGAACAGGTCGATGTAGAGCAGGTACGCCACGAGCGCGCCGGTCGTCAGCGTGGCCGCGTCGATGCGCACCCCGCCCACGATCAGCACGGCCGCGGCCGCCGCCGACGCCAGGAACTGCACGAACGGGAAGTAGATCGAGATCAGCCACTGGCCCCGGATCCGGGCCTGGCGGTAGCTGTCGCTGCGCTCCGCGAACCGGGCGCCGCCGTCGCGCTCGCGCCGGAACGCCTGCACGATCCGCAGACCCGCGACCGACTCCTGGAGGTCGGCGTTGACCACCGACACCCGCTCACGGGCCAGCTCGTACGCCTTCACGCTCGCCCTGCGGAAGAAGTACGTGGCGACGATCAGCGGCGGCAGGGTCGCGAAGACGACGAACGCCAGCTGCACGTCGAGCACCAGCAGGGCGCCCATGATGCCGAAGAAGGTGACGACCGAGACGAACGCGGTGACCAGGCCGGTCTGCAGGAACGTGGACAGCGCGTCCACGTCCGTGGTCATCCGGGTCATGATCCGGCCGGTCAGCTCGCGCTCGTAGTAGTCCAGGCCGAGCCGCTGGAGCTGGGCGAAGATCTTCAGCCGCAGCGCGTACAGCACCCGCTCGCCGGTCCGCCCGGTCATCCGGGTCTCGCCGATCTGCGCGGCCCACTGGGCGCCGACCGCGAGCAGCCCGAGCAGGGACGCCGCCCACACCGCGCCCAGCGCGGCCTGGCCGACGCCCTCGTCGATGCCGTGCCGGATCAGGATCGGCAGCAGCAGGCCCATGCCCGCGTCGACGGCGACCAGGGCGAGGCTGATCAGCAGCGGGCGCCCGAAGCCCCGCAGCAGCCGCCGCAGCCCGTACGACCGCTCGGGCCGGACCGCGCTCGCCTCGTCGACGTCGGGGACGTCGAGCGCCGGGGGCAGCGCCTCGACCTGGGCGAGCAGTTCCGGGGTGGCCGGGGACTGGGCGAGCGCGAGGTCCTTGGGCTCGCGGTCGCCGGTCCACAGCCGGGGGGTGACCCCGCGCTCGGCGTCGAACTCGGCGTCCAGCTCGTCCCGGACGGAGGTGTCCTCCTGGGGGCAGGGCGGCTGGGTGTGGCCGGGCGAGACCCCGCCGAGCTCGTCGGGGTCGGTGAGCAGCCGCCGGTAGAGGGCGGAGCGTTCCTGGAGCTCCTCGTGGGTGCCGACGTCGGCGAGCCGGCCGGCGTCCAGGACCGCGATGCGGTCGGCGAGGCCGAGGGTGGAGCGGCGGTGGGCGATGAGGAGGGTCGTACGGCCCTCCATGACGTGCTTGAGCGCCTCGTGGATCTCGTGCTCGACGCGGGCGTCCACCGCCGAGGTGGCGTCGTCGAGGACGAGGAGGCGGGGGTCGGTGAGGATCGCGCGGGCCAGCGCGATCCGCTGGCGCTGGCCGCCGGAGAGGGTCAGGCCGTGCTCGCCGACCTTGGTGCCGTACCCCTCGGGGAGGTCGGCGATGAAGCGGTCGGCCTGGGCGGCGCGGGCGGCGGCCTCGATCTGCTCGTCGGTGGCGTCGGGGCGGCCGTAGGCGATGTTGGCGCGGACGGTGTCGGAGAAGAGGAACGAGTCCTCGGGGACGAGGCCGATCGCGGCCCGCAGCGAGTCCAGGGTCAGCTCGCGCACGTCGTGGCCGCCGACGAGGACGGCGCCGCGGGTGACGTCGTAGAAGCGCGGGAGGAGCAGGGAGACGGTGGACTTGCCGGAGCCGGAGGCGCCGACCACGGCGAGGGTCTCGCCGGCGCGGATCTCCAGGCTGAGCCCGTCGAGGACGGGGCGCTCCTCGTCGTAGCCGAAGGAGACGTCGTCGAACTCGACCGTGGCGGGGGCGTCGGCCGGGAGGGTCCGGGTGCCGTCCTGGATCGAGGGCTCGGTGTCGATCAGCTCCAGGACGCGTTCGCTGCTCGCGCGGGCCTGCTGGGCCACGGTGAGGACCATGGCGAGCATGCGGACCGGGCCGACCAGCTGAGCGAGGTAGGTGGAGAAGGCGACGAAGGTGCCGAGCGTGATGTGCCCGCGGACCGCCAGCCAGCCGCCGAGGGCGAGCATGGCGACCTGGCCGAGCGCCGGGACGGCCTGGAGGGCGGGGGTGTACTTGGCGTTGAACCTGATGGTGCGCAGCCGCCCCGCGTAGAGCCGGCGGCCGACCTCGCGGAGCTTGCCGGTCTCCTGCTCCTCCTGCCCGAAGCCCTTCACCACGCGCACGCCGCTGACCGCGCCGTCGACGACGCCCGCGACGGCCGCGGCCTGGGCCTGCGCGTACCAGGTGGAGGGGTGGAGTCTGCTGCGGCTGCGCCGGGCGATCCACCACAGGGCGGGGGCGACCGCGAGGGCGACCAGGGTCAGCGGCGGCGACAGCCAGGTCATGATGCCCAGCGAGATCAGGAAGAGCATGAAGTTCCCGATGGTCATCGGGAGCATGAAGAGCAGGCCCTGGATCAGCTGGAGGTCGCTGGTGGCGCGGCCGACGACCTGGCCGGTGGACAGCTCGTCCTGTTTGCGCCCGTCGAGCCGGGTGATCGTCCGGAACATCTCGGTGCGCAGGTCGTGCTGGACGTCGAGGGCGACCCGGCCGCCGTAGTAGCGCCGGACGAAGGTGAGGACGTAGACGGCGACGGCGGCGGCGATCAGCAGCCCGGCCCAGACGGCCATGCTGCGCTCGCCGCCGATCACGTCGTCGATGATCACCTTGGTGATCAGCGGGACGAGCGCCATGACGGCCATGCCGCCGAGGGAGGAGCCGAGGGCGAGGATCACGTCCTTCGGGTAGCGCCAGGCGTAGCCCCACAGTCGTCGTGCCCATCCTGGCTGCGCTGCCACGCCCGTGCCTCCCGTTGGTCCTGGTCTACCGGAAGGCACCAACGCCGGTGAGCTCGGATTTCATCCCGCCGCAACAATCCGGCGGGGGCGCGGCGGGGCGGTCAGCTCGCCTTGAGGTCCTTGTGGACGGCCTTGGCGACGGCCTGGATGGTGGCGATGCCGTAGTTCATGGTGCTGTTGCCGTGGCTGAGCACCGTGATCATGTAGTCGTGGCCGCCGCCCTTGAAGGCGCCGACGCTGTGCACCCGCCAGCCGTGGGTGGCGCGCTGCAGCCAGCCGTTCTTGACGGCCACGGAGACGCCGGACGGCACGCCGTAGGGGGTGCCCCAGCGCTGCGAGGAGACGACCTGGCCCATGAGCTTGAGGATGTAGGCGCGGGAGTTGTCGCTGAGCACGGAGTTCTTGGCGGTGACGAGCTTGAGGAGCTTCTGCTCGTCGGTGACGTTGATCTGGGTCAGCCCCCAGTGGCCGTTCGCGTCGGGGACGGTCTTCGTCATGGCGGCGGCCTTGAGGAAGTTCTTGATCTTCGTCATGCCGAGCTGCTTCCACAGGGTGGTGGTCGCCGCGTTGTCCGACTTGGTGATCATGGCCTTGGTGAGGGACGCCTCGCGGTCGGTGAGGTACCGGTTGTGCTTCTTGGCGTCCCAGAGCAGCGTGGCCAGGACGGTGACCTTGACGACGCTGGCCGAGTCGTAGGCGCTGGTCGCGCGGAGCGTACAGGTGGTCTTCGTGGAGCGGTCGTAGAGGCCGACCGCGACGGTGCCCTTGCGGTTGGCCAGGGCGGCGGTGATGTCCCGCTTCAGCTTGGCCGCGAGCCCCGACGTGGCCGAGGTGCAGCTGACGGTGGGGGTCGCCGCCGCGGCCGGTGCGGCGGTGGCGAGGGGTGCTATGACGAGGCCGGCGCCCAGGCCCGCCGCGACGACCGCTCGCGCGCGTCTGGCCGCGCCCGTGGAGTTCTCGCTCGCTGTCCCGTGAGTCATGGCTGGTTGACCGACGAGGGCGTGCGAATGGTTGTACGGATACGACCCCGAGTTGGCGCCCCGGAGCCTCAACTCGCCTGATTATCCGCCGGATTGCGCCACTCCTTCACCTGATGGACACACGACGGATCTCGACACGCCTACATGCCCATGTCACGCTCCGGATGCCGCCTTCGCTCAACCCGCGTAGACACGCGAGAGGAGACCCCCCATGCCGGCGACATCCCCACGCCCCCGGCGCTGGACGTCCGTGGCCCTGACCACGGCCGCCCTCCTGGCCGGGCTCACCGCCCCGGCGCTGACCGCCGCCCCGGCCGCCGCGACCACCACGGCGTACGACGACACGTACTACTCCGCCGCCCTCGGCAAGACCGGGCCCGCGCTGAAGAGCGCCCTCCACGGGATCATCAGCAAGCAGACGAAGCTGTCCTACTCGGCCGTCTGGGACGCCCTGAAGGTCACCGACCAGGACCCGGCCAACAGCAACAACGTCAAGCTGCTCTACAGCGGCATCTCCCGCAGCAAGTCGCTGAACGGCGGCAACACCGGCAACTGGAACCGCGAGCACGTCTGGGCGCAGTCCCACGGCGACTTCGGCACCTCGGCCGGACCCGGCACCGACCTGCACCACCTGCGCGCCGAGGACGTCCAGGTCAACTCCATCCGCGGCAACAAGGACTTCGACAACGGCGGCAGCAGCTTCACCAACTCCGGTGGCAGCCTGACCGACTCGGACTCCTTTGAACCCCGCGACGCCGTCAAGGGCGACGTGGCCCGGATGGTCCTCTACATGGCCGTCCGCTACGAGGGCGACGACGGCCGGCCCGACCTGGAGGCCAACGACTCCATCAACGGCAGCGTCCCGTACCACGGGCGCCTGTCGGTCCTGAAGCAGTGGAACGACGAGGACCCGCCGGACAGCGCCGAGAAGCGCCGCAACGACGTCATATACGCGTCGTACCAGGGCAACCGCAACCCGTTCATCGACCACCCGGAGTGGGTCGAGTCGATCTGGTAGCCCCCCGGCCTGCGGCCCCTCGGATCACTCCGTCCCGAGGTGGGTCGGCGCGAACATGCGCAGCACCGCCGGGAGCACGACCACCGAGGGGCCGGGCTCGGACAGGGCCTTGGCCAGGTCCGCCTCCAGGGCCTCGGGCGTGGTCCTGACCCCGGGGACGCCGAACGACTCGGCGAGCGCCACATAGTCCGGACGCGTCAGTTCGGTCGCCGTGGCCTCGCCGAAGGCGTCCGTCATGTACTCGCGCAGGATGCCGTAGCCGCCGTCGTCGACGATCAGCCAGGTGACGTCGAGCCCATATTGCCGGGCCGTGGCGAGCTCGGCGATCGAGTAGAGGGCGCCGCCGTCGCCGGACACCGCGAGCACCGGGCGGGTCGGGTCGGCGGCCGCCGCGCCGAGCGCCGCCGGGAAGCCGTAGCCGAGACCGCCCGCGCCCTGCGCGGAGTGCATCCGGTTGGGGCCCTTGGCGTCGAACGCCGACCAGGCCCAGTACGCCAGGATCGTCATGTCCCAGAAGGACGGGGACCCGGCGGGCAGGGCCCGGCGCACGGACGCCAGCACCTCCTGCTCCAGGGTGAGGTCCTGGGCGGCGATCCGGGCGGCCACCTTGGCCAGCACCTCGCGCACCCGCTCGGGGGCGCTCTCGTCGTGGCGCTCGGACACGGTCTCCAGGAGCGCCTGCAACGCCAGGCGGGCGTCGGCGTGGATGCCCAGCGCGGGATGGTTGGACTCCAGCTTGCCGAGGTCGGCCTCGATCTGCACGACCCGGCCGCGTGGCCTGAACGTGTGGTAGTTCGAGGAGAGTTCACCGAGGCCGGAGCCGACCACCAGCAGGACGTCGGCGTCCTCCAGGAAGTCGGTGGTGTGCCGGTCCTCGGTCCACGACTGGAGCGACAGCGGGTGCTCCCAGGGGAACGCGCCCTTGCCGCCGGGCGTGGTGACCACCGGTGCCTGAAGGGTCTCCGCCAGCTGGAGCAGCTTCTTCGAGGCGTCCGCGCGGACCACTCCGCCGCCCGCGATGATCGCCGGGCGCTCGGCGTGGGACAGCAGGTGGGCCGCCACCGCCGTCAGCTCCGGGCGCGGCACCAGGTCCTCGGGGAAGGCGTCGCCGCCGGTGACGACCGGGATCGAGGTCGCGGCGAGCAGGACGTCCTGCGGGATCTCCACCCACACCGGGCCGTGCGGGGCGGTGAGCGCCGACTTCCAGGCCGCCTCGATCGCGGACGGGATCTGGGACTGGGTGCGCACGGTGTGGACCGACTTCACGACACCCCGGAACGAGGCCGCCTGGTCGGGGAGTTCGTGCAGATAGCCGTGCCGGCCACCGCCGAGGCCCGCCGTCGGGATCTGGCTGCTGATCGCGAGCACCGGCGCCGAGGCGGCCGCGGCCTCCTGGAGCGCGGCCAGCGAGGTCAGCGCGCCCGGTCCCGTGGACAGCAGCAGCGGGGCCGCCTCGCCGGTGATCCGGCCGTAGGCGTCGGCGGCGAACCCGGCGTTGTTCTCCACGCGCAGCCCGATGTAGCGCAGGGCGCTGCGGCGCAGCGCGTCGAACATGCCGAGGGCGTGCTGGCCGGGCAGCCCGAACACGGTCGTCGCGCCGAGCCCGGCCAGCGTCTCCACGACCAGGTCTCCGCCGTTGCGGCCGGCCGGCGGATTCAGGGCGGCGGTGATCTGCTCCCGCGTCGGACGGAGTACCAGGTCGTGGTCGTGGGTCACTTGCCCTCGTCCTCCTCGCGCGCCGCCGCGATCTGGCGCGACATGATCGTGGTCAGTTCGTACGCCGTGTGGGACGCGGCCACCGACGTGATCTCCGCGTGATCGTACGCGGGCGCCACCTCGACGACGTCGGCCGAGACGAGGTTGCAGGAGGCGAGGCCGCGCAGGATCTCCAGCAGTTCGCGGGAGGTCATGCCGCCCGCCTCGGGGGTGCCGGTGCCGGGCGCGTGGGCCGGGTCGAGGCAGTCGATGTCGATGGAGATGTAGAGCGGGCGGTCGCCGATGCGCTGGCGGAGCTGGTCGGCGACCTCGTCGGCGCCCCGGCGGTAGACGTCGGCGGAGGTGACGATGCCGAAGCCCATCTTCTCGTCGTCGGTGAGGTCCTGCTTGCCGTAGAGCGGGCCGCGGGTGCCGACGTGGGAGAGGGCGGAGGTGTCGAGGATGCCCTCCTCGACGGCCCGGCGGAACGGGGTGCCGTGGGTGTACTCGGCGCCGAAGTAGGTGTCCCAGGTGTCGAGGTGCGCGTCGAAGTGGAGCAGGGCGACCGGGCCGTGCTTCTTGGCGACGGACCTGAGCAGCGGCAGGGCGATGGTGTGGTCGCCGCCCAGGGTCATCAGGCGGGCGCCGGTGCCGAGCAGGTCGTCGGCGGCGGCCTCGATGGTGTCGACGGCCTCGTTGATGTTGAACGGGTTCACGGCGATGTCGCCGCCGTCAGCGACCTGCGCGAGGGCGAACGGGGAGGCGTCCTGCGCGGGGTTGTAGGGGCGCAGCAGCCGGGACGCCTCACGGATGGCGTTGCCGCCGAAGCGGGCGCCCGGCCGGTACGAGACGCCCGAGTCGAACGGCACGCCGACCACGGCGACATCGGCGCGGCCGACCTCGTCGAGGCGCGGGAGCCGGGCGAAGGTCGCGGGGCCCGCGTACCGCGGGACGCGGGAGGAGTCGACGGGGCCGCGGGGCGTCTCGTTGCTGGTCATGGGGAAATGCCTTCTTTCCTACGCTTCATGGCGTATGCGGGTTATATGCCTATGACTCTACTGGCCGGTCGGCACCGGTTCGGACGCGCGTTCGGGGTCCTGGGGGTTCCGTCCGGCCAGGCGCTCGCGCCAGACGGCGAGGACGGCCTCGTCGGTGGGCTTCGTCAGCAGGGAGACGGCGACGTACGCGGCGAGGGAGGACAGCAGGCCGTAGTAGACGGGCTCGTTGGCGAGGATGCCGTGCGTGGCCATCAGCGTGATCACCGCGACACCGCCGACGACGACCGAGGCGAGCGCGCCCTGCGCGGTCCCGCGGCGCCACAGCAGCCCGCCGAGGATCGGCACGAGCAGCCCGCCGACGAGCAGGTTGTAGGCGACCGTCAGGGCCTCGACGACGTTGTTCAGCGCGATGGCCGTGCCGATCACGGCGACGCCCATCAGCAGGATGAAGGCCCGGTTGCCCTTCACCTCGTCGTGCGCCTCGCCGTCCGGGCGGACCACCCCGCGCAGCCGCGACCAGATGTCGTTGTTGGCGACGGTCGCGCAGGCGATGAGCGCGCCGGAGGAGGTCGACATCACGGCGGCGAGGGCGGCGGCCAGCACCAGGCCGCGCACACCCATGGGCAGTTCGTCCTTGACGATGGTCGCGAAGGCGTCGTCGGCGCTCGCGAGGTCCGGGTACAGCACCTTGGCCGCCGTGCCGATGACCGCGCCGGCGACGGCGTAGGCCAGGCAGTAGGTGCCGGCGACGGTGCCGCCCCACCTGGCGGTGGTGTCGCTGCGGGCGGTGAACACGCGCTGCCAGATGTCCTGGCCGATGAGCATGCCGAAGGTGTAGATCAGGACGTAGGTGAAGATCGTCTCGCCGCCGATGCCCAGCGGGTCGAAGTATCCGGTCGGCAGCTTCGCCTTCATCTCCGCGAACCCGCCGGCCTTGACGACCGCGATGGGCAGCAGGAGCAGGAGCACGCCGATCGTCTTGACGACGAACTGCACCATGTCGGTGAGGGTGATCGACCACATGCCGCCGAGCGTCGAGTAGGCGACGACGATGGAGCCGCCGAGGACGATCGCGAGGGTGCGGTTCATGTCGAACAGCACGTCGAAGATCGTGGCGTAGGCGATGGTCGAGGTGACCGCGAGCATCAGGGTGTACGCCCACATGACGACACCGGAGATGACGCCGGCCCGGCCGCCGTAGCGCAGGTCCAGCATCTCGGAGACGGTGTAGACCTTCAGCCGGGCGATCCGCGCGGAGAAGAACACGGAGAGGGCGAGCAGGCCGAGGCCGATGGTGAAGACCATCCAGGCACCGGAGAGGCCGTACCGGTAGCCGAGGCCGACGCCGCCGATGGTGGACGCGCCGCCGAGGACGATCGCCGCCATGGTGCCGGAGTACATCGCGGGGCCGAGCCGGCGTCCGGCGACCAGGAACTCGCTCTTGGACTTGGCGCGGCGCATGCCCCACCAGCCCATGGCCAGCATGCCGGCCAGATAGACGACGATCACGGTGTAGTCGACGGCCATGGTGGGCCTCCTTCGCGCTGATCCCGGTGGCGTGTCGTGCGGATGGGGGTGGGGACGCCGGCATCGGACCGCGGGGACAACCGCCCGTACCCACGGCCACCGGACTGCACCGACAGTAGGTGGCCGGAAAGTGGCTGCGAAGTGTACGTTTCATCCATTCGGAATGCCGCGAGTGGAGGAACCATCCATGCCGGACCACGCGGTTCCACCCACCCCGCCCGTGCCGCTGTCGGCGCTCCTGGCCCGTGAGGACCTCGGGCTGCGCCAGATCGCCGGGCCCGTGGACGCGGACACGGTGATCCACTGGGCGCACACCTCGGAGATGGCCGACCCGTACCCCTATCTGCTGGGCGGCGAACTGCTGCTGTCGGCGGGCGTGCACGTCCCGGAGGCGGCCGGGACGGGGACGTACTTCGACGACTACGTGGCGCGGATCGTCGCGGCCGGCGGCGCCGCCCTCGGCTTCGGGCTCGCGCCCGTGCACGACACCGTGCCGCGCGCCCTGGTCGAGGCGTGCGACGCCCACGGGCTGCCGCTGCTCGAGGTGCCGCCGCGCACCACGTTCTCCGGGGTCGCGCGCGCGGTGTGGCAGCTCATGGCGCGGGCCCGGCTGGCCGAGCTGCGGCGGGTGACGGAGGCCCAGCAGAGCCTGGCGGCCGCCGCCGCGCGCCCCGACCCGGTGCGGGCGGTGCTGCGGCAGCTCGCCCAGCGGGTGGGCGGGCACACCGTCCTGTACGGCCCCGAGGGGACGCGGGTCGCGGCGGCGGGCCGGGCGGTGGACCCGGCGGCCGGTCAGGCGCTGGCCGCGCTCGCGGCGGTCGTACGGCCCTCGGGGCCCGGCACGCCCACCTCCGCCACCGACACGGCGGGCGACACCCGTCTCGCCGCCTACGCGCTGGGCGCCGGGCACGGCTTCGTCCTCGGGGTGGCCGCGCCCCGGCACCGGTCCGGGGACCACACCGTCGCCTCCGTCGCCGCCGTCCTGCTGTCCCTGCTCACCGGTGAGCACCAGAGCGGCTCGGGGGCGGCCCGCTCCTCCGCGCTGGTACGACTGCTGCTCGGGGCCGAGCCGCACACCGTGGCCCCGCTGCTGGGCGCGGAGACCTGGCTGGTGGTGCACGCGGCGCCGGACACGCCCCCGTGCGACCCGGTGGCCGCGTCCGCGCTGGGCGCCGCCCTCGGCTCGCCCCTGGTCGACGTGGGGCGGGACGTCGTACGCGTCCTCGTCCCGGCGGACCGGCCGCCGGACGCCCAGCCCGGCTGGACGCTCGGGGTGAGCGCCCCGGTGCCGGCCGGGGAGTGGCCCGTGGCGGACACCCAGGCGACCCGGGCGCTGGCACGGGCGCGGGCCACCCGCACACCGCTGGCCGGGCACGGCACGCACCGGCCGGCCCTGGCCGACCTGGTGTCCGCCGACGCGGCGCGGGCGCACGCGCACGCCCTGCTCGCGCCGTTGACCGGTCCCCTCGCGGACACCCTGCGCACCTGGCTGTCGCTGCACGGCAGCTGGGACCGCACGGCGGTGGCGCTGTCCGTGCACCGCAACACCGTGCGGCAGCGGATCGCCCGGTGCGCCGCGCTGCTGGAGGCGGACCTGGACGACGCGGACGTCCGGATGGAGCTGTGGTTCGCCCTGCGGCATGCCGAAGCGCCCGATTCGGGCCAGTGACCCGCGTCGCACGCGCTCCGGAGCAGGGCTGCCGGACCGTCGTCTGCCTCACAATGGGAACCATGCCGATACCCGGGACACCCAGCCGCGCCGAGCTCGTCGACCACCTCGTCCGCACCCGCATCGCGGGCGACGTCGCGACCCCCCGCGAGAACAACCTCTCCCACTACCGCCAGCTGGCGAACGGCAACCGCCACTACTGGCTCGGCCTGGAGCTCGGCGACCGCTGGACCGACGAGCAGGACGTGCTGGCCGTGATGGCGGAGCGCGTCGGCGTGAGCGACGACGCCGAGCACCGGCACGGCCAGGACACCATCGACCCGGAGCTGACGGTGGCCGCGCTGGAGCGGATGGCGGCCCGGCTGCGCAAGGCGGCCGACGGCTCGCAGCGGGTGCTGTTCGCGACCGGCCACCCCGGGGGCCTGCTCGACGTCCACCGCGCGACGGCCGCCGCGCTGCGCGTCGCCGGCTGCGAGATCGTCGTGATCCCGGAGGGCCTGCAGACCGAGGAGGGCTACGTCGTGCAGTTCGCCGACGTCGCCGTCCTGGAGCACGGCGCGTCCCTGTGGCACACGCACTCCGGCGACCCGATGAAGGCGATCCTCACCGGCCTGGAGCGCGAGGGCCGCCCGCTGCCCGACCTGGTGGTCGCCGACCACGGCTGGGCGGGCTACGCGGGCCAGCACGGCGTGGACTCGGTCGGCTACGCCGACTGCAACGACCCGGCCCTGTTCCTCGCCGAGTCCGAGGGCACCCTCCAGGTCACGGTCCCCCTGGACGACCACGTGACGAGCCCCCGCCACTACGACCCGATGACGGCGTACCTGCTGTCCGAGGCGGGCCTGACCGACGCCTGAGGCGTGCCCGCCCGGGTCGGCTCCCGCCGTCACCCGGCCCCGAACGGGCCGGGTGACGGCGGCCTCGTCAGCGTGTGCGCAGTGCGGCGACCTTGGCGGTCAGCTCGACGATGGCGTTATTGAGCGCTCCGCTGTGCTTGTCGGCGGTACCGGCGAACGCCTTCAGCGCCTCGACGAGTTCGACGTTGCTCTTCGCCAGGGCGAGCTGGGCGTCGACCTGGAGCAATGAGATCTCGTCGGGATGGGGCCCAGGCTTATTGCTCTTCTTCTGAGTTTCCCGCTGGCCCAGCAGCTTGTCGACCAGTTCCTTCGCGTCTTTGGGCAAGGTTCCCCCTGTCGCTGTGACCGTCGACGCATCCCTGCCCACATCAGGCGAAGATCACGTATCCGGCTCGGGGGAGGCCCCGCGATTCAGTCGCCGGCGCTGCGCGGGACGCGGACCACGCCCTCCTGGATGACCGAGACCGCGAGGCGGCCGTCCTGGGTGTAGATGCGGGCCTGGCCGAGGCCGCGGCCGCCGTGGGCGGACGGGGACTCCTGGTCGTACAGGAGCCATTCGTCGGCGCGGAACGGGCGGTGGAACCACATGGCGTGGTCCAGGGAGGCGCCGACGACGTCGCCGACGGCCCAGCCGCCCCGCCCGTGCGCGAGCAGCACGGAGTCGAGCAGGGTCATGTCGGAGACGTACGTGGCCAGCACGACGTGCAGCAAGGGGTCGTCGGCGAGCTTGCCGTTGGTGCGGAACCACACCTGGGAGTGCGGTTCGCGCGGCTCGCCGTAGCGGCCGTACGGCGGCTCGTCGACGTAGCGCAGATCGACCGCCCGGCGGGCCTCCAGGAACCGTTCGACGACCGCCGGGTCGAGGTGCCCGTAGCCGCGCAGCCGCTCCTCGGAGGTGGGCAGCGACGCCGGGTCGGGCGCGGGCGGCATCGGGGCCTGGTGGTCCAGGCCCTCCTCGTACGCCTGGAAGGACGCCGACAGCGCGAAGATCGGCTTGCCGTGCTGGACGGCGACCACCCGGCGGGTGGTGAAGGAACGCCCGTCGCGCATGCGGTCGACGTTGTAGACGATGGGCGCGCCCGGGTCCCCCATACGCAGGAAGTACGCGTGGAGGGAGTGGGCGGGCCGGTCCGCGGGCACCGTGCGGCCGGCGGCCACGAGCGCCTGGGCCGCGACCTGTCCGCCGAAGACGCGCGGGACGACGGCGGACTGGGACCGGCCGCGGAAGATGTCCACCTCGATCTGCTCCAGGTCGAGCAGATCGAGGAGGCTCTGAAGTGCCTCGTTCATGGCACCTTTTCTACTGGCAGGGAATGTCAGGGGCCTTACAGGCCCATGTCCTTCGCGATGATCGTCTTCATGATCTCGCTGGTCCCGCCGTAGATGCGGTTGACGCGGTTGTCCGCGTACAGACGCGCGATCGGGTACTCGTTCATGAAGCCGTAGCCGCCGTGCAGCTGGAGGCAGCGGTCGATCACCCGGTGGGCGACCTCGGTGCAGAACAGCTTCGCGGAGGCGGCCTCGGCGGGCGTCAGCTCACCGGCGTCCAGGGCCTCCAGCGCGCGGTCGGCGACGGCCTCGGCGGCGTCCACCTCGGCCTGGCAGGCGGCCAGCTCGAACTTGGTGTTCTGGAAGGCGGCGACCGGCTTGCCGAAGACGGTGCGCTCCTGGACGTACTGCTTGGCGAACCGGACGGCGGCCTTGGCCTGGGCGTAGGCGCCGTAGGCGATGCCCCAGCGCTCCGAGGCGAGGTTGTGGCCGAGGTAGTAGAAGCCCTTGTTCTCCTCGCCGAGGAGGTCCTCGACGGGCACCTTGACGTCGACGAACGCCAGCTCGGCGGTGTCGGAGGTGCGCAGGCCCAGCTTGTCCAGCTTGCGGCCGATGGAGTAGCCCTCGGACTTGGTGTCCACGGCGAACAGGGAGATGCCGTGGCGGCGGTCCTCGGCGGTGGGCGCGGCGGTGCGGGCGCACACGATCACCCGGTCGGCGTGCACACCGCCGGTGATGAAGGTCTTGGCGCCGTTGAGGACGTAGTGCGTGCCGTCCTCGGAGAGCTTGGCCGTGGTCTTCATGCCCGCGAGGTCGGAGCCGGTGCCCGGCTCGGTCATCGCCAGCGCCCACATCTCCTCGCCGGTGACGAACTTCGGCAGGTAGCGCTTCTTCTGCTCGTCGGTGGCGAGCATCTTCAGGTACGGCAGGCCGAGCAGCACGTGCACACCGGAGCCGCCGAACTGCACACCGGCGCGGGCGGTCTCCTCGTACATGATCGCCTCGAACTTGTACGAGTCGATGCCGGCGCCGCCGTACTCCTCGTCGACGCGGATGCCGAAGACGCCCAGCTCGGCGAGCTTGTAGTAGAAGTCGCGGGGCGCCTGGCCCGCCGCGAACCACTCGTCGTACACGGGTACGACCTCGGCCTCGATGAAGGCGCGGATGGTCTCCCGGAACGCCTCGTGGTCCTCGTTGAACACAGTACGGCGCACGCCGTCCACCTCCACCGGTACATGTCTAAGCGCTTGCTCATCAAAGGTACCGGCGAGTAGCGAAGAACGTCCAGGGTGGAACGACCGGGAACGACCGTAACGCTCGTCACTCCCCCGGCGGGCGCGCCCCGTCCGCGGCCGCTCCGAAGGCCCCGCGCGCCATCCGGTGCAGCAGGCCGGCCGTGGTCCCGCGTCCCGGCAGGGCACCCGGACGGCCCAGGTGAGGGGTGGAGTTCAGCAGGCCGAACACCGAGTGCACGGCCGAGCGGGCGGCCGGCTCGGTGAGCCCTGGGTAGACCCGGCGCACCACGTCCACCCACAGCTCGACGTACTGCCGCTGGAGCTGGCGCACGAGCTTGCGGTCGCTGTCGCGCAGGCGGTCCAGCTCACGGTCGTGCAGGGTGATCAGGGGGCGGTCGTCGAGGGCGAAGTCGATGTGGCCCTCGATCAGGGAGTCGAGGACCTCCTCCGCCGGCACCCCGTCCGCCTCCGCCAGACGCCGCTTCGCGCCCGTCAGCAGCCGGCCGCTGATCCCCACCAGCAGCTCGGCGAGCATCGCGTCCTTGCCGGGGAAGTGCCGGTACAGGCCGGGGCCGCTGATGCCGACCGCGGCGCCTATCTCGTCGACACCGACGCCGTGGAAGCCGCGCTCGGCGAAGAGCCGCGCGGCCTCCTTGAGGATCTGCTCGCGGCGGGTGGGGGCGTCGGTTCTGGTGGCCATGGGAACGATTCTAGACAGGGAGGTTAGCGGTCGTTAACCTGAAGGAAATGCGTTAACGCTCATTAACAAGGTGAGGGGACCGCGAGAATGCACGAGGCACCGGAGCTCCAGAGCGCGGCGGATCCCGCGTCGGAGACCTGGCGGGCCAACGAGGAGGCCCACCGGGCGCTCGGGGAGGAACTGCGCGCCAAGCTGGCCGCGGTGCGGCTCGGCGGGGGTGAGAAGGCCCGCGCCCGGCACACCGCGCGCGGCAAGCTGCTGCCCCGCGACCGGGTCGACACCTTGCTCGACCCCGGCTCCCCCTTCCTGGAGCTGGCCCCCCTCGCCGCCGACGGGATGTACGAAGGACAGGCCCCGGCGGCCGGTGTGATCGCCGGGATCGGGCGGGTCAGCGGCCGTGCGTGCGTGATCGTCGCCAACGACGCCACGGTCAAGGGCGGCACCTACTACCCGATGACCGTCAAGAAGCACCTGCGCGCGCAGGAGGTGGCCCTGGAGAACCGGCTGCCGTGCCTGTACCTGGTCGACTCCGGCGGCGCCTTCCTGCCGATGCAGGACGAGGTCTTCCCGGACCGCGACCACTTCGGGCGGATCTTCTACAACCAGGCCCGGATGTCCGGCGCGGGCATCCCGCAGATCGCCGCGGTCCTCGGCTCCTGCACGGCCGGCGGCGCCTACGTCCCCGCGATGAGCGACGAGGCCGTGATCGTGCGCGGCCAGGGCACGATCTTCCTCGGCGGGCCCCCGCTGGTGAAGGCGGCGACCGGCGAGGTCGTCACCGCGGAGGAACTCGGCGGCGGCGAGGTCCACTCCCGGGTGTCCGGGGTGACGGACCACCTCGCGGAGGACGACGCGCACGCGCTGCGCATCGTGCGGAACATCGTCGCCACCCTCCCGGCCCGCCGCGACCTCCCCTGGGAGGTGACGCCCGCCGTCGAGCCGAAGGTCGACCCGTCCGGGCTGTACGGCGCCGTGCCGGTCGACTCCCGCACCCCCTACGACGTCCGAGAGATCATCGCGCGCGTGGTCGACGGCTCCCGGTTCGCGGAGTTCAAGTCCGAGTTCGGGCAGACCCTGGTCACCGGCTTCGCCCGTATCCACGGGCACCCGGTCGGGATCGTCGCCAACAACGGCATCCTGTTCTCGGAGTCCGCCCAGAAGGGCGCCCACTTCATCGAGCTGTGCGACCAGCGCGGCATCCCGCTGGTGTTCCTGCAGAACATCTCCGGGTTCATGGTCGGCAAGGACTACGAGGCCGGCGGCATCGCCAAGCACGGCGCCAAGATGGTCACGGCGGTCGCCTCGACCCGCGTGCCGAAGCTGACGGTCGTGGTCGGCGGGTCGTACGGCGCGGGCAACTACTCGATGTGCGGCCGCGCCTACTCGCCGCGCTTCCTGTGGATGTGGCCGAACGCCAAGATCTCCGTCATGGGCGGTGAGCAGGCCGCCTCGGTCCTCGCCACCGTCAAGCGCGACCAGCTGGAGGCGCGCGGCGAGACCTGGCCGGCCGAGGACGAGGAGGCGTTCAAGGCGCCCGTGCGCGAGCAGTACGAGCGCCAGGGCAACGCCTACTACGCCACCGCCCGGCTCTGGGACGACGGGGTCATCGACCCGCTGGAGACCCGCCAGGTGCTGGGTCTGGCCCTGACCGCCTGTGCCAACGCGCCCCTGGGTGACCCCCAGTTCGGCGTCTTCCGGATGTGAGGGGGACCATGTTCGACACCGTACTCGTGGCCAACCGGGGCGAGATCGCCGTCCGGGTCGTCCGGACGCTGCGCGCGCTGGGCGTGCGCTCGGTGGCCGTCTTCTCCGACGCGGACGCCGACGCCCGCCATGTGCGCGAGGCCGACATGGCGGTACGCATCGGTCCGGCGCCGGCCGCCGAGAGCTATCTGTCCGTGGAGCGGCTGCTGGAGGCCGCCGCCCGCACCGGCGCCCAGGCCGTCCACCCCGGCTACGGCTTCCTCGCGGAGAACGCCGGTTTCGCGCGCGCCTGCGCCGACGCCGGGCTCGCCTTCATCGGGCCGCCCGCCGACGCCATCTCCCTGATGGGCGACAAGATCCGGGCCAAGGAGACCGTGAAGACCGCCGGGGTCCCGGTGGTACCGGGCTCCAGCGGCAGCGGACTCTCCGACGCCGAACTGGCCGACGCGGCCCGTGAGATCGGCATGCCGGTGCTGCTCAAGCCGTCGGCGGGCGGCGGCGGCAAGGGCATGCGGCTGGTGCGGGACGCGGCGCTGCTGGCGGACGAGATCGCCGCCGCCCGCCGCGAGGCCCGCGCCTCCTTCGGCGACGACACCCTGCTGGTGGAGCGGTGGATCGACCGGCCGCGGCACATCGAGATCCAGGTCCTGGCCGACGGGCACGGCGACGTCGTGCACCTCGGCGAGCGCGAGTGCTCGCTGCAGCGCCGGCACCAGAAGATCATCGAGGAGGCGCCCAGCGTGCTCCTCGACGAGGCCACGCGCGCGGCGATGGGCGAGGCGGCCGTGCAGGCGGCCCGCTCCTGCGGCTACCGGGGCGCGGGCACGGTCGAGTTCATCGTGCCGGGCGGCGACCCGTCGTCGTACTACTTCATGGAGATGAACACCCGGCTCCAGGTGGAGCACCCCGTCACCGAACTCATCACCGGCATCGACCTGGTGGAGTGGCAGCTGCGGGTGGCGGCCGGGGAGCGGCTGGCCTTCGGGCAGGACGACATCCGGCTCACCGGGCACGCCGTCGAGGCCCGTGTCTGCGCCGAGGACCCGGCGCGCGGCTTCCTGCCGTCCGGCGGCACCGTGCTGAGGCTGCGCGAGCCGCAGGGCGACGGCGTGCGCACCGACTCCGGGCTCAGCGAGGGCACCGAGGTCGGCAGCCTGTACGACCCGATGCTGTCCAAGGTCATCGCGTACGGCCCCGACCGTGCGACCGCGCTCAGGAAACTGCGCGCGGCCCTCGCCGGGACGGTCACGCTGGGCGTGCCGACCAACGCGGGCTTCCTGCGGCGGCTGCTGGCGCATCCGGCGGTCGTGGCGGGCGAGCTGGACACCGGCCTGGTGGAGCGCGTGGTCGACGACCTGGTCACCACCGAGGTGCCCGAGGAGGTGTACGAGGCGGCGGCGGCCGTCCGCCTCGACGCGCTGCGCCCGGGGGGCGACGGCTGGACCGACCCGTTCTCGGTGCCGAGCGGCTGGCGGCTCGGCGGCACCCCGCGCCCGGTGGGCTTCCACCTGCGCGTGCAGGAGCCCGTGGAGTACACCCCGCGCGGCTCGGCGACCGTCACCGACGACGAGGTGTCCGTGACCCTCGACGGCGTCCGGCACACCTTCCAGCGGGCCGCCGACTGGCTGGGCCGCGACGGCGACGCCTGGCACGTACGCGACCACGACCCGGTGGCCGCCTCGCTCACCGGTGCCGCCCACACGGGCGCCGACTCGCTCACCGCGCCCATGCCGGGGACGGTGACGGTGGTGAAGGTCGCCGTGGGCGACGAGGTGACGGCGGGCCAGAGCCTGCTCGTGGTGGAGGCGATGAAGATGGAGCACGTCATCTCCGCCCCGCACGCCGGCACCGTCGCCGAACTCGACGTCACACCCGGTACGACGGTCGCCATGGACCAGGTCCTGGCGGTCGTCACCCCGGCGGAGGAGGACCGATGACGCTGCCCATGTCCGTCCCGGCGCCGGGTCTGCCGGCCCGGGTGCGCATCCACGAGGTCGGCGCGCGCGACGGCCTGCAGAACGAGAAGTCGACCGTGCCCACCGAGGTCAAGGCGGAGTTCGTCCACCGGCTCGCCGCGGCCGGTCTGACGACGATCGAGGCGACCAGCTTCGTCCACCCCAAGTGGGTCCCCCAACTCGCGGACGCCGAGCAGCTGTTCCCGCTCGTCTCCGGGCTGGAGGGCGTCGAGCTGCCGGTCCTCGTCCCCAACGACCGGGGCCTGGACCGGGCCCTCGCGCTCGGCGCCCGGCGCGTCGCGGTGTTCGCCAGCGCCACCGAGTCGTTCGCCAAGGCCAACCTCAACCGCACGCTGGACGAGTCCCTCGCCGTGTTCGAGCCGGTGGTGCGGCGCGCGAAGGGCGAGGGCGTGCATGTGCGCGGGTACGTGTCGATGTGCTTCGGCGACCCCTGGGAGGGCGCCGTGCCGCTCCCCCAGGTCGTCCGGGTGTGCAAGGCGCTCGTGGCGATGGGCTGCGACGAGCTGAGCCTCGGCGACACCATCGGCGTGGCCACCCCGGGCCATGTGCGCGCGCTGCTGTCGCTGCTGAACGAGGAGGGCGTGCCGACCGACGTCATCGGCGTGCACTTCCACGACACCTACGGGCAGGCCCTCGCCAACACCTACGCCGCCCTCCAGCACGGCGTCACCACCGTCGACGCCTCCGCGGGCGGTCTGGGCGGCTGCCCGTACGCCAAGTCCGCCACCGGCAACCTCGCCACGGAGGACCTCGTGTGGATGCTGCGCGGCCTCGGCATCGACACCGGGGTCGACCTCGGCCACCTCGTCGCCACGAGCGAGTGGATGGCCGGCCGGCTGGGACGGCCCAGCCCCTCCCGCACCGTACGAGCCCTCTCCCACAAGGAGCAGTGAAAGAGCCATGGACCACCGTCTCTCCCCCGAACTGGAGGACCTCCGCCGCACGGTGGAGGCGTTCGCCCACGACGTCGTGGCGCCGAAGATCGGCGACTTCTACGAGCGTCACGAGTTCCCGTACGAGATCGTGCGGGAGATGGGCCGCATGGGACTGTTCGGCCTGCCGTTCCCCGAGGAGCACGGCGGCATGGGCGGCGACTACCTGGCGCTGGGCATCGCCCTGGAGGAGCTGGCCCGCGTCGACTCCTCGGTGGCCATCACGCTGGAGGCGGGTGTCTCGCTGGGCGCCATGCCGATCCATCTGTTCGGCACCGAGGAGCAGAAGCGCACCTGGCTGCCGAAGCTGTGCTCCGGTGAGATGCTCGGCGCGTTCGGCCTGACCGAGCCGGACGGCGGCTCGGACGCGGGCGCGACCCGGACGACGGCCCGGCTCGACGAGTCGACGGGCGAGTGGGTGATCAACGGCACCAAGTGCTTCATCACCAACTCCGGCACCGACATCACCGGTCTGGTGACGGTGACGGCGGTGACGGGCCGCAAGCCGGACGGCAAGCCCCTCATCTCCTCGATCATCGTGCCCGCCGGCACCCCGGGCTTCACGGTCGCCGCCCCCTACTCCAAGGTCGGCTGGAACGCCTCGGACACCCGTGAGCTGTCCTTCGTGGACGTCCGCGTCCCGGCGGCCAACCTGCTGGGCCAGGAGGGCCGCGGCTACGCGCAGTTCCTGCGCATCCTGGACGAGGGCCGCATCGCGATCGCGGCGCTGGCCACGGGCCTGGCGCAGGGCTGTGTGGACGAGTCGGTGAAGTACGCCAGGGAGCGGCACGCGTTCGGCCGTCCGATCGGCTCCAACCAGGCCATCCAGTTCAAGATCGCCGACATGGAGATGAAGGCGCACACGGCCCGCCTCGCGTGGCGCGACGCGGCGTCCCGGCTGGTGGCCGGGGAGCCGTTCAAGAAGGAGGCGGCGCTGGCGAAGCTGTACTCGTCCACGGTCGCGGTGGACAACGCCCGGGACGCCACGCAGGTCCACGGCGGCTACGGCTTCATGAACGAGTACCCGGTGGCCCGGATGTGGCGGGACTCCAAGATCCTGGAGATCGGCGAGGGCACCAGCGAGGTGCAGCGCATGCTGATCGCGCGGGAGCTGGGGCTCGCGGGCTGACCTGCCGCGCCACGAACCGAACGAGGCTCAACGTCCCGGCAGCGCCGGAGCGTTGGGCCTCGCGGCGTGCGGGGCCGGGCGCGGGGCCGCTCGGAGCGCCCCACCCTCTGGACATCAGCTGAGGTTAGGCTAACCTACCTTTGAACTGTCCAGCGGTGATCAGCCCTGTTCGAAAGCAGCGTAGCCATGTCCAACGCCAGAGCCACCCGTCTCACCCGCCGCGGCATCCTCGCCGCCGGTGGCGCCCTCGGCCTCGGTGCCGTGCTCACGGCCTGCGGGGACGACGACGCCAAGAGCGGGGGGTCGAACGAGGCCGCGGGCGCCGGGAAGTCCGGTCCCTGGACGTTCGAGGACGACCGCGGCACCACCGTGAAGCTGGACAAGGTCCCCACGAGGATCGTCGCCTTCGTCGGTGTGGCGGCCGCCCTCTACGACTACGGCATCGAGGTCGAGGGCGTCTTCGGACCGACGAAGACCAAGGACGGCAAGGCCGACGTCCAGGCCGGCGACATGGACGTCAGCAAGCTGACGGTGTTCGGCAACGTCTGGGACCAGTTCAGCGTCGAGAAGTACGCGGCGTTCGCCCCCGAGGTCCTCATCTCCACGACCTTCGACAGCGCCGGCACCCTCTGGTACGTCCCCGAGGCGTCCAAGGACAAGATCGCCAAGCTCGCCCCGAGCGTGGCCGTCTCCGTCTACGACCGTCAGCTGACCCAGCCGCTGGAGCGGGTGTGGGCGCTGGCCGAGTCCCTCGGCGCCGACCTGAAGAGCGGCAAGGCCGCCCAGGCCAAGAAGGAGTTCGAGGCGGCCGCCGAGCGTCTGCGCAAGGCCGCCAAGGCCCGCCCGGAGATCAAGGTGATGGCCGGCTCCGCCAGCCAGGACATCTTCTACGTCTCCGGCACGAACCTCTCCATCGACCTGGAGTACTTCAAGGCCCTCGGCGTGAACTTCGTGGAGCCGCCGGAGAGCGCCAAGAAGGAGGGCGGCGGCTGGTACGAGAGCCTGAGCTGGGAGAACGTCGACAAGTACCCGGCCGACATCATCATGATGGACGACCGCACCCAGACCATCCAGCCGGCCGACATCTCCGAGGGCACCTGGAAGAAGCTGCCCGCCGTGAAGGCCGGTCAGGTCATCCCGCGCTCGCCCGAGCCGATCCTGTCGTACGCCAAGTGCACACCGCTGCTGACGAACCTGGCAGAGGCCATCGAGAAGGCCAAGAAGGTCGCCTGAGAAGCGGCCACCCGGGGTGCGGGGCGGACGCGGGCCGGTACCGGCCGGTCACCCCGCACCCCCTGAGCAGGCACACCGACGTCGATCCGGGAGTCACCCCCTATGACCACCGCCGTCGCAGCCCCCTTCCGCTTCTTCGCGCTCCACGTCGAACGGACCCGGCGGCTCACCCCGTCCCTGGTCCGGGTCACCTTCGGCGGCGCGGACCTGGAGCACTTCCTCTCCGACGGGCGTGACCAGTCCCTGTCGCTGTTCCTGCCGCACCCAGGGCAGAGCGAGCCCCGCGTCCCCGTCGAACTGGGCGACGGCTGGTGGCAGGGCTGGCGCGAACTGCCGGACGGCGTACGGGCGGTGATGCGGTCGTACACGCTGCGCGCGCTGCGCCGCGACGCCGGCGAGATCGACGTCGACTTCGTGCTGCACACCCCGGCCGGCCCGGCCTCGTCCTGGGCGGCGCGGGCCGCCGCGGGCGACCGGGTGCTGGTGCTCGGCCCCGCGATCGCGGACAACCGGGCGATCCGTTTCCGGCCGCCCGCCGACACCGGACCGGTCGTCCTGTGGGGCGACGAGACCGCCGTGCCCGCCGTCGCCGCCGTCCTCGAGACGCTGCCCGCCGGCACGCGCGCCCAGGTGTGGCTGGAGGTGCGGGACGCCGGGGACGTCCAGGACCTGCCGACCGCCGCCGACGCCGAGATCACCTGGCTGATCCGGGACCGGTCGCACCCCGAGGGCACCCCCCTGGCCCTGGACTCCGTCCGGGCGGCCCATCTCCCCGACGCCGAGCGGCCGTACGTCTGGCTCGCCGGTGAGTCCGGCTGCGTGAAGGCGCTGCGCCGGCACTTCGTCGCCGAACGCGGCCTGGACCGCCGCCGGGTGACGTTCGTGGGCTACTGGCGGCACGGCATGAGCGAGGAACAGCTGCGCGCGTCGGCGTGACCCTCGGGCGCCCGACACGCGCCCCCCGTGACCCCGGTCACGTCCCAGCGCGGCATACGCAACGCCAACTTAGGTTAGGCTTACCTAAGTTGAACCACGCTCCGCCTCCCCAGAGCCCCGTCCCCACCGGAGGACCTCCCCATGCGCTCGCACCTGCTCAACGACACGACCGCGGAGCGGTACCGCCGCTCCGTGACCGAAGGCATCGAGCGGGTGGCCGCCCAACTCGCCGCCACCGACCGTCCGTTCACCGGCGTCACGGCCGACGACCTCGCGCCCGCCGTCGACGCCATCGACCTCGACCGCCCGCTGCACGACACCACCGCGGTGCTCGACGAGCTGGCGGAGGTCTACCTCCGGGACGCCGTCTACTTCCACCACCCGCGCTACCTCGCCCACCTCAACTGCCCCGTCGTCATCCCGGCGGTGGTGGGCGAGGCGGTACTCTCCGCCGTCAACTCCTCCCTGGACACCTGGGACCAGTCGGCCGGCGGCACCCTGATCGAGCGCAAGCTCGTCGACTGGACGGCCGCCCGGATCGGCCTCGGCCCGGCCGCCGACGGCGTGTTCACCTCCGGCGGCTCCCAGTCCAACCTCCAGGCGCTGCTGCTGGCCCGCGAGGAGGCCAAGACCGGCGACCTGGCGAAACTGCGCGTCTTCGCCTCGGAGGCCAGCCACTTCAGCGTGAAGAAGTCCGCGAAACTGCTGGGGCTCGGCCCGGACGCCGTGGTGTCCGTCCCCGTCGACCACGACCAGCGGATGCAGACCGTCGCGCTCGCCCGCGAGCTGGAGCGCTGCACCCGGGACGGCCTGGTCCCCATGGCCGTCGTCGCCACCGCCGGCACCACCGACTTCGGCTCCATCGACCCGCTGCCCGAGATCGCCGGGCTCTGCGAGCAGTACGACACCTGGATGCACGTCGACGCCGCCTACGGCTGCGGCCTGCTCGCCTCCGTGAAGTACCGGGACCGCATCGACGGCATCGAACGCGCCGACTCCGTCACCGTCGACTACCACAAGTCCTTCTTCCAGCCGGTCAGTTCGTCGGCCGTGCTGGTCCGCGACGCCGCGACCCTGCGGCACGCCACCTACCACGCGGAGTACCTCAACCCCCGCCGGATGGTCGAGGAGCGCATCCCCAACCAGGTCGACAAGTCCCTCCAGACGACCCGCCGGTTCGACGCGCTCAAACTGTGGATGACCCTGCGCACCATGGGGGCCGACGGCATCGGGCAGCTCTTCGACGAGGTGTGCGACCTGGCCGCGGAGGGCTGGCGGATGCTGGCCGCCGACCCCCGCTTCGAGGTGGTCGTCGAGCCCAGCCTGTCCACCCTCGTCTTCCGCCACATCCCGGCCGCCGTCACCGACCCGGCCGCGATCGACCGGGCCAACCTGTACGCCCGCAAGGCCCTGTTCGCCTCCGGCGACGCCGTGGTCGCGGGCACCAAGGTCGACGGCCGCCACTACCTGAAGTTCACCCTGCTCAACCCCGAGACGACGACCGAAGACATCGCCGCCGTCCTCGACCTGATCGCCGGCCACGCCGAGCAGTACCTGGGAGACTCCCTTGACCGCGCGTCCTGACAACCCGTCCGTGATCCACGACTTCGTGGGCATCGGGCTCGGCCCGTTCAACCTGGGCCTCGCCTGCCTGACCGAGCCGATCGCCGAACTCGACGGCGTGTTCCTGGAGTCGAAGCCCGACTTCGAGTGGCACGCGGGCATGTTCCTGGACGGCGCCCACCTCCAGACGCCGTTCATGTCGGACCTGGTGACCCTCGCCGACCCGACCTCGCCGTACTCCTTCCTGAACTACCTGAAGGAGAAGGGCCGGCTGTACTCGTTCTACATCCGGGAGAACTTCTACCCGCTGCGCGTCGAGTACGACGACTACTGCCGCTGGGCCGCGAGCCGGCTGAGCAGCGTCCGCTTCGGCACGACGGTCACCGAGGTGACGTACGAGGACGAGGACGGGGTCTACGCCGTGCGGACCGAGGCCGGCGACACCTACCGGGCCCGCCACCTCGTCCTCGGCACCGGCACCCCGCCGCACATACCCGAGGCGTGCGAGGGCCTCGGCGGCGACTTCCTGCACAACTCCCGCTACCTCCAGCACAAGGCGGAGCTGCAGCGGAAGGAGTCGATCACACTGGTGGGCTCCGGGCAGTCCGCCGCCGAGATCTACCGCGACCTGCTCGCCGAGATCGACGTCCACGGCTACCGGCTGAACTGGGTCACCCGCTCCCCGCGGTTCTTCCCGCTGGAGTACACCAAGCTCACGCTGGAGATGACGTCCCCCGAGTACGTCGACTACTACCGCGCGCTGCCCGAGGACACCCGCTACCGGCTCACCACCGAGCAGAAGGGCCTGTTCAAGGGCATCGACGGCGATCTGATCGACGAGATCTTCGACCTGCTCTACCAGAAGAGCCTCGGCGGCCCGGTCCCCACCCGGCTGCTCACCAACTCCGCCCTCACCGGCGCGCGCCACGAGAACGGCACGTACACCCTGGACTTCCGTCAGGAGGAGCAGGGCAAGGACTTCACGATCGAGTCGCAGGGCCTGGTGCTGGCGACCGGCTACCGGTACGCCGAGCCGGAGTTCCTGCGCCCGGTGCGCGACCGACTGGTCTACGACGGCCGGGGCAACTTCGACGTCGCCCGCAACTACGCCGTCGACGTCACCGGCCGCGGGATCTTCCTGCAGAACGCCGGCGTCCACACGCACAGCATCACCAGCCCCGACCTGGGCATGGGGCCGTACCGCAACGCGTACATCATCCGCGAGCTGCTCGGCACCGAGTACTACCCCGTCGAGAAGACGATCGCGTTCCAGGAGTTCGCCGTATGAGCACCCGCACCTTCACCTTCCGCCCCCTCGACCCGCTGCGGGACGCCGAGCTCCTGCACTCCTGGGTGACCCACCCCAAGGCCGCGTTCTGGATGATGCGGGACGCGAGGCTGGAGGACGTCGAGCGCGCCTACATGGAGATCGCCGCCGACGAGCACCACCACGCCCTGCTCGGCCTCGACGAGCACGGGACGCCCGCCTTCCTGATGGAGAGGTACGACCCCGCCCACCGCGAGCTGGTCGGCCTGTACGACCCGCTGCCGGGCGACGTGGGCATGCACTTCCTCACCCCGGCCACCGACCGTCCCGTGCACGGCTTCACGCGGGCCGTCATCACCGCCGTGATGGAGCACCTCTTCGAGGACCCGGCGGTCCGGCGGGTCGTGGTGGAGCCGGACGTCGCCAACAAGGCCGTCCACGCCCTGAACGCGGCGGTGGGGTTCGTGCCCGAGCGCGAGATCCAGAAGCCCGAGAAGAGGGCGCTGCTGAGCTTCTGCACCCGTGAGCAGTTCGAGGCGGCCCGGGGAGCGACCGTATGAGCCTGTCCGACGCCGTGGCGCACCTGTCCCCCGACCGCTGGGCGCGGGCCAACCGCCTCCTGATCCGCAAGGCGCTCGCCGAGTTCTCCCACGAGCGCCTGCTCACCCCCGAGCCGTCCGGCGACGGCCGCTACACGGTCCGCAGCGACGACGAGCGCACCCGGTACACGTTCACCGCCGTGCGGCGCGCCCTGGACCACTGGCAGATCGACGCCGGCTCGATCGCCCGGCACCGCGACGACGCCGAACTTCCGCTGGAGGCGCTGGACTTCTTCGTCGAGCTGCAGAAGTCCCTGGGGCTGAGCGACGAGATCCTGCCGGTGTACCTGGAGGAGATCTCCTCCACCCTCTCCGGCACCTGCTACAAGCTGACCAAGCCGCAGGTCCCGGCCGCCGAGCTGGCTGGGTCCGGGTTCCAGGCCATCGAGGCCGGGATGACCGAGGGCCACCCCTGCTTCGTCGCGAACAACGGGCGGCTCGGCTTCGGCGTCCACGAGTACATGGAGTACGCCCCGGAGGCCGCGCGCCCGGTCCGGCTGGTGTGGCTGGCGGCCCACCGCTCGCGCGCCGCCTTCACGGCCGGCGTCGGCGTCGAGTACGAGTCGTTCCTGCGCGAGGAGCTGGGCGCGGAGACCGTCGAGCGGTTCCACGGAGTGCTGCGCGCGCGGGACCTCGACCCCGGCGACTACCTCCTCATCCCGGTGCACCCGTGGCAGTGGTGGAACAAGCTGGCCGTCACCTTCGCCGCCGAGGTCGCCCGGGAGCATCTGGTCGTGCTGGGCGAGGGCGACGACGAGTACCTGGCCCAGCAGTCCATCCGGACGTTCTTCAACAGCACCAGTCCGCACAAGCACTATGTGAAGACGGCCCTGTCCGTCCTCAACATGGGCTTCATGCGGGGCCTGTCGGCCGCGTACATGGAGGCCACGCCCGCCATCAACGACTGGCTGGCCCAGCTCGTCGACGGCGATCCGGTGCTGCGCGCGACGGGGCTGTCCATCATCCGGGAGCGGGCCGCCGTCGGCTACCGGCACCTGGAGTACGAGGCGGCGACGGACCGGTACTCGCCGTACCGCAAGATGCTGGCGGCGCTGTGGCGCGAGAGCCCGGTGGCCCGTCTGGAGGACGGCGAGACCCTCGCCACCATGGCCTCGCTCGTGCACGTCGACCACGAGGGCGCGTCGGTCGCGGGCGCCCTGATCGAGCGGTCCGGCCTGGACCCGGCGGAGTGGCTGCGGCACTATCTGCGGGCCTACTACGTCCCGCTGCTGCACAGCTTCTACGCCTACGACCTGGTGTACATGCCGCACGGCGAGAACGTCATCCTCGTCCTGAAGGACGGGGTGGTGCGGCGCGCGATCTACAAGGACATCGCCGAGGAGATCGCCGTCATGGACCCGGACGCGGTGCTGCCGCCGGCGGTCGAGCGGGTGCGCGTGGACGTGCCCGAGGACACCAAACTGCTGTCGGTCTTCACGGACGTCTTCGACTGCTTCTTCCGCTTCCTCTCGGCGAACCTCGCCGCCGAGGGCGTCCTCGACGAGGACGCCTTCTGGGGGACGGTCGCCGAGGTGACCCGCGACTACCAGCGGTCGGTGCCCGAGCTCGCCGAGAAGTTCGAGCGGTACGACCTGTTCGTCCCCGAGTTCGCGCTGTCCTGCCTCAACCGCCTCCAGCTGCGGAACAACCGGCAGATGGTGGACCTCACGGACCCGGCGGGCGCCCTCCAGCTCGTCGGCACCCTGAAGAACCCCCTCGCGGGGCTCTGACCCACGGACGGGCGGGCGCCCCCGGAGTACGGTCCTCCGGGGGCGCCCGTCGTCGTGTGCCGTGCGGACCTACGCCGAGGGCCAGGGGACCTGCGGCGACCGGTAGAAGTCGATGCCCAGCGCCTCCCACCGCCCGGCCTGCGCGGCGAGCCGCACCTTGTAGGCGTCCCAGTCGTGCGTCGAGGCCGGCGACCAGCCCAGCTCGGCGACACCGGGGAGCCGCGGGAACGCCATGTACTCGATCTCGTCGGACCGGGTCAGCGTCTCCGACCACAGCGGGGCCTCGACGCCGCGGATCGCCGACGCGGGCGCCCCCGGCAGATACGCGGCCGGATCCCAGTCGTAGGACCGGCGCACCTCCACCAGGCCCGCCCAGGACAGCCCCAGCGGGGTGTCGGCGGTGTACTTCATGTCGAGGTAGACGCGGTCGGCCGGGGACAGGACGATCCCGGTGCCGTTGCGCGCGGCCGCGGCGACCCGTTCCTTCTCCGCGGCGCCCGTGCCGTCCAGACCCCAGTACTGGGCGAGCGCGCCCTTCGCCGGGGTGGCGCCGGTCAGCTGGTGCCAGCCCACCACCGTCTTGCCGTACCGGGCCACGATGGGCTGCACCCGGTCCATGAACGCCACGTAGTCCTCGTGGCTGGTGGAGTGCGCCTCGTCACCGCCGATGTGCAGATACCGGCCCGGCGTCAGCGCGGCCAGCTCGCGGATCACGTCGTCGACGAAGTCGTAGGTGATCTCCTTGCCGGCGCACAGCGAGCTGAACCCGACCGCCGTGCCCGTGTACAGCGGGGGCGCGACGCCGTCGCAGTTCAGCTCGGCGTACGAGGCGAGCGCGGCGTTGGTGTGCCCGGGCATGTCGATCTCGGGGACGACCTCCAGATAGCGCGAGGAGGCGTACCGGACGATCTCCTTGTAGTCCGCCTTGGTGTAGTGGCCGCCGGGGCCGCCGCCGACCTGGGTGGAGCCGCCGTAGGCCGCCAGCCGGGGCCAGGAGTCGACGGCGATGCGCCAGCCCTGGTCGTCGCTGAGGTGCAGATGCAGCTTGTTGATCTTGTAGAGGGCGAGCTGGTCGATGTACCGCTTGACCTGCTCGACGGTGAAGAAGTGCCGGGAGACGTCGAGCATCGCGCCGCGCCAGCCGTAGCGCGGGGTGTCCTCGAGGGTGCCGCCCGCGACCAGCCAGGGGCCGGGCTGCACGGAGTCCCTCTCGACGGCGGCGGGGAGCAGCTGGCGCAGGGTCTGCACGCCGTGGAAGAGGCCGGCCGGGGCCGCCGCGGTGATGGTGACACCGGCGGGCCCACTGTCCAGGCGGTAGCCCTCGGCGCCGAAGGGGCCCTGGTGCAGGCGCAGCCGGATGCCCCCGGCGCCCCGGTCGGTGACCGGGAGGCGGTAGCCGGTGGAGGGGCGCAGGAGGCCGGCGAGGTACTCGCCGACGCGGCGCGCCTCGCCGGAGCCGTCGACCCGGATGTGGGTGCCGCGGGTGATGCGGTACGGCTGCCCGCCCGGGGTGGCGTGCGCGGGCGCGGGGACGACGTGATCGAACGGGGTGGGTGGCGTCGGGCGGGGGGTGGGGGCCGCCCCGGTCGCCGAGACGCCCAGGGCGACCAGGACCAGGGAACCGAGAAGGCGCAGCGTTCTGTGTCTCACAAAACCGTCCCTTCCATGGGCAGTTGACGCTCCAAGAGGTCTGGACCACTCTCTCGCGACCCGGATGGAACAATCCACCCCATGGCGGAAATCATCCAGAAGGACGGCACGTGGATCTTCGACGGCGACGCCCTGCGGCTGATCCCCGGCCGTGACAAGGGCGTCGCCCTCCTGCGCGCCACCCTGGGCGAACTCGTCGTGCCAATCCAGGCGTTGGCGGGGATCTCGTTCGAGCAGGGCAAGCGGGCCGGGCGGCTCAGGCTGCGGCTGCGCGACGGCGCCGACCCGCTGCTGATCGCCACGGGCGGCCGGCTGACCGAGCCCCACGACCCGTATCAACTGCTCGTGGAGCCCGACCGGTACGGCGTCGCGGAGTACGTCGTCGACGAGGTCCGCAACGCGCTGCTGCTGGACGAGGTCCCGGCCGGCCCGGTCGACCGGTATCTGCTGCCGGGCCCGTCGCTGCCGCTGTCCTTCTCCGCCGGGGACGGCACGGCCGCCTTCGACGGGGAGCGGGTCCGGCTGGAGTGGAACTGGAAGACGGACGAGGCCAAGGCCGCGGGCGGGCCCCGCACGATCCCGGTCACGGACGTCCGGGCGGTCGAGTGGCAGCCGGCCGCGGGCCTGGAGAACGGCCACCTCCGCTTCGTCGTGCGCAACGGGTCCGCGACGACCCCGCCGAAGTACGACCCGCACGCGGTGGAGCTGTGGGGCTTCAAGAAGGACCCGCTGATGGCCCTGGTCGCGGCGGCCGTGCAGGCCCGCATCCCCCATCCGGCCGCACCCGCGCCCCGGGACACCGTCCCGCGCCAGGCGGACGGCGAGGACCACGACGTGCTGCTGCGCCGGCTGCGCGAACTCGGCGACCTGCACCGCACGGGCGTCCTGACGGACGAGGAGTTCACGGCCGCCAAGCAGGCCGTACTGAAGCGCTTGTAGCAGACGGCTCGGCCGCGGATGCGCGCCTGCCCGAAATCGGGCAGAATTCTTGCGAAGCGATCTCCGATACCTCAGGATCTAGCGAGTGCACGACGACCTCGTTGATCATCTGACCCGCAGCACGCCCCTGAGCCGGGGCGAGGCGCTGAGGGTGATCCAGGACGTGCTCGCCTACTTCGACGAGACGACCGAGCAGTTCGTCCGTCGCCGCCACCGCGAGCTCCAGGCCCAGGGCCTGGTGAACGCGACGATCTTCGAACGGATCGAGGCGGACCTGAAATACCGGGCGGTGGCACCGCCGGAGCTCTCGCTCCGGCAGCTGCGCCGGATCGTCTACGGCTAGGGGTACCTGTTCATATGTGCGGAATCGTCGGATACATCGGGAAGCGTGACGTCGCGCCCCTGCTCCTGGAGGGCCTGCAGCGCCTGGAGTACCGCGGGTACGACTCGGCGGGCATCGCCGTCACCTCCCCGAAGACCGCCGGCCTCAAGACCGTGAAGGCCAAGGGCCGGGTCCGCGACCTGGAGGCCAAGGTCCCGGCGCGCTTCAAGGGCACCACCGGCATCGCCCACACCCGCTGGGCCACCCACGGCGCCCCCTCCGACGTGAACGCCCACCCGCACCTGGACGCCGAGGGCAAGGTCGCCGTCGTCCACAACGGCATCATCGACAACGCCGCCGACCTGCGCCGCAAACTGGAGGCGGACGGCGTCGAGTTCCTGTCGGAGACCGACACCGAGGTCCTCGTCCACCTCATCGCCCGCTCCGAGGCGGAGAAGCTGGAGGACAAGGTCCGCGAGACCGTGCGCCTCATCGAGGGCACCTACGGCATCGCCGTCCTGCACGCCGACTTCCCGGACCGCATCGTCGTGGCCCGCAACGGCTCCCCGGTCGTCCTCGGCATCGGCGAGAAGGAGATGTTCGTCGCCTCCGACATCGCCGCGCTGGTCGCCCACACGCGGCAGATCGTCACCCTGGACGACGGCGAGATGGCCACCCTCAAGGCCGACGACTTCCGGACGTACACCACCGAGGGCACCCGCACCACCGCCGAGCCCACCACCGTGGAGTGGGAGGCCGCCTCCTACGACATGGGCGGCCACGACACCTACATGCACAAGGAGATCCACGAGCAGGCCGAGGCCGTGGACCGCGTGCTGCGCGGCCGGATCGACGACCGCTTCTCCACCGTGCACCTCGGCGGCCTCAACCTGGACGCCCGCGAGGCCCGCCAGATCCGCCGCGTGAAGATCCTCGGCTGCGGCACCTCGTACCACGCGGGGCAGATCGGCGCCCAGATGATCGAGGAGCTGGCCCGTATCCCCGCGGACGCCGAGCCGGCCTCCGAGTTCCGCTACCGCAACGCGGTCGTCGACCCCGACACGCTCTACGTCGCCGTCTCCCAGTCCGGTGAGACCTACGACGTCCTCGCGGCCGTGCAGGAGCTCAAGCGCAAGGGCGCCCGGGTCCTCGGCGTCGTGAACGTGGTGGGCTCCGCGATCGCCCGCGAAGCCGACGGCGGCGTCTACGTGCACGCCGGCCCCGAGGTCTGCGTGGTCTCCACGAAGTGCTTCACGAACACCACGGTGGCCTTCGCGCTCCTCGCCCTGCACCTCGGCCGCACCCGCGACCTCTCCGTGCGCGACGGCAAGCGGATCATCGAGGGTCTGCGCAAGCTGCCCGCGCAGATCGCCGAGATCATGGAGCAGGAGGCGGAGATCGAGAAGCTGGCCAAGCAGTACGCCGACGCCCGCTCGATGCTCTTCATCGGCCGTGTCCGGGGCTACCCGGTCGCCCGCGAGGCCTCGCTGAAGCTCAAGGAGGTCTCGTACATCCACGCCGAGGCCTACCCGGCCTCCGAGCTGAAGCACGGCCCGCTGGCCCTGATCGAGCCCGCCCTGCCGACGGTCGCGATCGTCCCCGACGACGACCTGCTGGAGAAGAACCGCGCCGCGATGGAGGAGATCAAGGCCCGCAGCGGCAAGATCCTCGCGGTAGCGCACCAGCCGCAGGAGAAGGCGGACCAGACGATCGTGGTCCCGAAGAACGAGGACGAGCTGGACCCGATCCTCATGGGCATCCCGCTGCAACTCCTCGCCTACCACACGGCGTTGGCGCTGGGCCGGGACATCGACAAGCCGCGCAACCTGGCCAAGTCGGTCACCGTCGAGTAGCCGGACCGGCCCCTGACACGACGGAACCCCTCGTGACGCCACGGCGTGCGAGGGGTTCGGTGCGCGCCGAAGGGCGCGAAGGTCCGGGCGAGGAGGGCGCGTCAGGGAATGACGACGACCGGGCGCTTGGCCCGCTTGGCGAGCCGCCCGGCGACCGAGCCGAAGAGGCGTCCGACGATGCCGTGCGTGGAGCCGACGACGATCGCGTCCGCCTCGTACTCCACCCCGACCTCCTCGAGTTCGTGGCAGATGTCGCCGCCGCGCTCGACCAGGATCCAGGGGACCTCGGCGAGGTAGTCGGCGCAGGCGAGTTCGAGGCCGAGGACCTCGGTGCGGTGGTCCGGGACGTCGACGAAGACCGGCGGCTCGCAGCCCGCCCACACCGTGGTGGGCAGCCGGTTGGCGACATGGACGATGATCAGGCCCGCCCCGGAGCGATGGGCCATGCCGATGGCGTAGGCGAGAGCCCGCTCACTGGACGTGGAACCGTCGAAGCCCACCACGACGCCGTGCTTGAAGGCGGGATCGCAGGGGTGGCGTGACTCTTCCGCCGCGAGGGGATCGGCCGCCGTGGGATCGGCGACGGGCCGCTTGCGGTCCGCGTGTTCGAAGAATTCGTGACCGGCCATGGCTGTCTCGGCGTTGTGATCCTTTATGGACGGGCTCGCGAGCGGAGCTCGTTGACGGATGTGGCGGTCTGTGGCTGAGCGGTGTCCGGGAATGGTCTTCCCAAGCCCATACCCCAAGGGTACGGCGGCACTCCTCCTTAGCCCAGATACCCGCAGCGGTCCGTACGGGTTCCAGGGAGCATGCACGAGGGTGCGCCCGTAACGCAATGGTTGCTGCGGTGTACAGGCGGTTTGCGCCGGTGCCCGCCCCGCCCGGCGAGAAGCCGGTCATCCACCAGTGACCGACGGCCGGTCCCCGCGTTGATCACCGCGAGCCGTCCGCCAGGGACCCCAGGAGCACACGCACGCATGACCGGACCCCGCACCCCCTCCGAGGACAGCGTGACCGAGGTGGTCCGCTGGGCGGCCTTCAGCTGTGTCCTGGTCCCCGTCGTGCTCCTCTGGTACGGCACCTCGTTCGCCGGCGCCACCGGCACCGCCCTCGGTCTCGCGGCCGTCACCGGCGCCTGCCGCCTGCTGCTGCGTCAGTCGGAGCGCGGCGCGGCCCGCGCCCGGGACATGGAGCGCGCCGGCCCCTCCCCGCGCCGTCGCGGCCGTCACCATCGCACCGGGACCGGTGCGCATCGCGGTGGACGCCACACGGGACGGATTACACCGGGCGGCTGACCGGTTTCCGCGCACGCATACGTTGGTTTTCGGCCAACTTCCGTTGCGCGGGCATCCCCTGCCCACCACACCCCCCAACCCCCGCCCCACCTGCGCGAAAAGGACCCGGAGGCCCCCGGGCACCGTATGGGGATCGGCCACTGCCACAAGGCGTACTTCCCTGCACGGCGCGGGAGTGCAACGCTTCGTGATCGAATGCTTCACGCCAAGTTGCCAAGTCGACAATGTGCCGAGTGCCGAACCGGCCACTGCGGCACGGCGCGACACAGTAGATTCGATCTTGACTGTCTACGGCGGGGGACTCGTGCAGGACCGAGGGGAAACGTGCAGGAGCGACACAACCGAGGAGCCGCGACCACCGAGGGGGGCTTAGCAGGATGAGCCACGACTCCACTGCCGCGCCGGAAGCCGCGGCCCGGAAACTCTCCGGGCGACGCCGCAAGGAGATCGTCGCGGTGCTGCTGTTCAGCGGCGGCCCCATCTTCGAGAGTTCCATACCGCTGTCGGTGTTCGGTATAGACCGCCAGGACGCCGGCGTGCCGCGCTACCGACTGCTGGTGTGCGGCGGCGAGGAAGGCCCACTGCGGACCACAGGGGGCCTGGAACTCACCGCGCCACACGGCCTGGAGGCGATCTCACGGGCGGGCACGGTCGTCGTGCCGGCCTGGCGTTCGATCACCTCCCCACCACCGGAGGAGGCGCTCGACGCGCTGCGCCGGGCCCACGAGGAGGGCGCCCGCATCGTCGGGCTGTGCACCGGCGCCTTCGTCCTCGCGGCCGCCGGCCTGCTGGACGGCCGTCCGGCGACGACCCACTGGATGTACGCACCGACGCTGGCCAAGCGCTATCCGTCGGTCCACGTCGATCCACGGGAGCTGTTCGTCGACGACGGCGACGTGCTGACGTCGGCCGGTACGGCGGCCGGGATCGACCTCTGTCTCCACATCGTGCGGACGGATCACGGCAACGAGGCGGCCGGAGCGCTCGCCCGCCGCCTGGTCGTCCCACCGCGCCGGACGGGAGGCCAGGAGCGCTACCTGGACCGCTCTTTACCGGAGGAGATCGGCGCCGACCCGCTCGCCGAGGTCGTCGCCTGGGCGCTGGAGCATCTGCACGAGCAGTTCGACGTCGAGACGCTGGCGGCCCGCGCGTACATGAGCCGCCGCACCTTCGACCGCCGGTTCCGCTCGCTGACCGGCAGCGCCCCGCTGCAGTGGCTGATCACCCAGCGGGTCCTGCAGGCGCAGCGCCTGCTGGAGACGTCCGACTACTCGGTCGACGAGGTCGCCGGACGCTGCGGCTTCCGCTCCCCGGTCGCGCTGCGCGGGCACTTCCGCCGCCAGCTCGGCTCGTCGCCGGCCGCGTACCGGGCGGCGTACCGGGCCCGGCGCCCGCAGGGCGAGCGGCCCACCGAGCCGGAGCCCACGGTCGGCACCGGCCACACCCCGCAGGGCCCGCCGCCCGCCCCCTACCCGGAGGGCGGACCGGTCCCGCTGCAGACCCGGCGCACCCCCGCCTCCGTGGGGTCGCCCGCGTCCGCCGACCACGGACGCGAGCTGTACGTCGGCGGCCGGGCGAGCCTGCCCGGCCAGCGCAGCGGAGCATGACGACGGACCGCCCCCGGCGTACGCCGGGGGCGGCACCGGTCCTCCCAAACGGGAGCGCCCGCTTTAGGGTGGTCGCATGAACGATCGCATGGTGTGGATCGACTGCGAGATGACCGGCCTCTCGCTGTCCGACGACGCGCTCATCGAGGTTGCCGCCCTCGTCACCGACTCCGAGCTGAACGTCCTCGGCGAGGGGGTCGACATCGTCATCCGCCCGCCGGACTCGGCGCTGGAGACGATGCCGGAGGTGGTGCGTCAGATGCACACCGCGTCCGGTCTGCTCGACGAACTCGCCGGCGGCACGACGCTCGCCGACGCCGAGGAGCAGGTCCTGGCCTATGTCCGCGAGCATGTGAAGGAGCCGGGGAAGGCGCCGCTGTGCGGCAACTCCGTCGGCACCGACCGCGGCTTCCTGCTGCGCGACATGCCGACGCTGGAGGACTATCTCCACTACCGGATCGTGGACGTCTCCTCGATCAAGGAGCTGGCCCGCCGCTGGTACCCGCGCGCCTACTTCAACAGCCCCGAGAAGAACGGCAACCACCGCGCCCTCGCCGACATCCGCGAGTCGATCGCCGAGCTGCGCTACTACCGCGAGGCCGTCTTCGTACCGCAGCCGGGCCCCGACTCGGACACCGCGAAGGCGATCGCCGCGAAGCACGTCCTGCCTGCTCAGTAGGGGTGCGGAAGGGGTGCCGGGGGGCGCCGCGGAATGTGTGCGCGAGCACCCCTTCGGACCCTGTACACTTTTTCTCGGCCGGTCGGGGATACCCGAAGCCGGTCATGGTGGGTGTAGCTCAGCTGGTAGAGCACCTGGTTGTGGTCCAGGATGCCGCGGGTTCGAGTCCCGTCACTCACCCTCACCGATCAGCCGGTGACCTCCCCGAGGTCACCGGCTGATCGCATTCCCGGGTCCCTCGCCGGACCCGGCCCGGCCCCGCGCTCAGGACGAGGCGCGGGTCACCAGCTCCGTGGCCAGCACGACCTGCGTCGGCTGCGCCAGGCCCCGGGACACCGCGGGTCTCCGGTCGGCGATCTCCGTGAGCAGGAGGTCTATCATCTTGCGGCCCATCTCCACGATGGGCTGACGGACGCTGGTGAGGGGCGGATCCATATGACGGGCGATGGCCGAGTCGTCGTAGCCGACGAGCGCGACGTCGTCCGGGATGCGCCGGCCCGCCTCGCGCAGCACCTGCCGGGCGCCCGCCGCCGTCACGTCCGAGGCGGCGAACACGGCGTCCAGGTCGGGGCAGCGCTCGAGCAGCGCCCGCATCGCCCGGACACCGCCCTCCTCGGTGAAGTCGCCCGCCTCGATCAGACGCTCGTCGGCGGGGTGCCCGGCGTCCCGCAGGGCGTCGCGGTAGCCGTCGACACGCCGCTGGGCGCCGTAGACGTCGAGGCGGCCGGTGATGTGGGCGATCCGGCGCCGGCCGTGCGAGACGAGGTGCTCGACGGCCGAGCGGGCGCCGCCGTAGTTGTCGGAGTCGACCGAGGTCAGGGTCTCGGCGGCGGAGCGCGGGCCGCTGATCACCGCGGGGATCTCCAGCTGGGCCAGCATGTCGGGCAGCGGGTCGTCGGCGTGCACGGAGACCAGCAGGACGCCGTCGACGCGGTGCGCGGCCAGGTACTGGGCGAGCCGGCGGCGCTCCTTGTCGCTGCCCGCGAAGATCAGCAGGAGCTGCATCTCGGTGTCGGACAGCTCGGCGCCGACACCGCGCAGCATGTCCGAGAAGTACGGCTCGGCGAAGAAGCGGGTCTCCGGCTCGGGCACGACCAGCGCGATGGCGTCCGTACGGTTCGCCGCCAGGGCGCGGGCCGCCGTGTTGGGGACGTAACCCAGCTCCGCGACCGCGGCCTCGACCGCGGCGCGCGTGGCGTCGCTGACCCGCGGCGAGCCGTTGATCACCCGGGAGACGGTGCCACGGCCCACGCCGGCCCGGGCCGCCACCTCTTCGAGGGTGGGCCGGCCGCCGCTGCGGCCCCGCGTTCCGTGGGTTGCCATGGGCTCCGCCTCCCGTTGACCGTGTCGTCGGCCTGGAATTTAACAGCCCCGCCCGGCACGGAGCTGTGGGCGGGGGCAGTGATCGACTTCTCCCCCTCGGTCAAGTGGCGCCGAACTTGGCCGGTTTGGCTCCCTGAGGACTCGGGGCGCGACGTTTGTTAACAGGCCGATAACTGAACGCACGAGTGCGTGTCCGGTCCCTTGACACCCCCGCCCCGACCGACGAACCTTCAACTCATCACCTGTGGGAGCGCTCCCACAGTACCTGACACATACATGTCCCGCACGTTCCCCGCCCGAGCCGCAGCTAGCAAGATGAACGGGCCCAACAGTGCAGTTGGCCGGGGGGTCGGCACGTCAGGCAACAGGAGGACGCAATGCGCACGAGTACCCGCGGGTCCCGCCGGCTGATGGCCCTCGCGGCCGTAGCCGCGCTGACGACAGGGCTGCTCGCCGGCTGCGCCGAGGACTCGGACGACGGCTCTTCGAACGAGGGCGGTGGCAACGGCGGCGGGGGCAAGACCACGCTGACCATCGGCACCTTCGGTGTCTTCGGCTACAAGCAGGCCGGCCTCTACGACGAGTACATGAAGTCGCACCCCGACATCTCCATCAAGGAGAACGTCACCACGCGGACCGACGTCTACTGGCCGAAGACCCTGACCCGGCTCCAGGCCGGCTCCGGCACCGACGACATCCAGGCGATCGAGGTCGGCAACATCACCGAGGCCGTCCAGACCCAGGCCGACAAGTTCGTCGACCTCGGCAAGGAGGTCGACAAGTCCCAGTGGCTGGACTGGAAGAACACCCAGGCCACCACCAAGGACGGCAAGCTCATCGGTCTCGGCACCGACATCGGCCCGATGGCGATCTGCTACCGCAAGGACCTCTTCGAGAAGGCCGGCCTCGAGACGGACCGCGCCAAGCTCGCCGAGCAGTGGAAGGGCGACTGGGGCAAGTACGTCGACCTGGGCAAGAAGTACATGAAGAAGGCGCCGAGCGGCACCAAGTTCGTGGACTCCGCGTCCTCCGTCTACAACGCGGCCCTCGGCGGCGAGACCGAGCGGTACTACGACAAGGACGGCAACGTCGTCTGGGACAAGTCCGCCGGTGTGAAGAAGGCCTGGAACGTCGCCATGGACGTGGCGACCAGCGACATGTCCGCCAAGCTGAAGCAGTTCGACAAGCCGTGGGACCAGGGCTACGCGAACGGCACCTTCGCCACCGTGGCCTGCCCCGCCTGGATGATCGGCTACATCCAGGAGAAGTCCGGTGAGGCCGGCAAGGGCAAGTGGGACGTGGCGGCGGCGCCGACCGCGGCCAACTGGGGCGGTTCGTTCATCGGCGTGCCGACGGCGGGCAAGCACCAGAAGGAGGCCGTCGCCCTGGCGAAGTGGCTGACCGCCCCCGAGCAGCAGGCCAAGGTCTTCGCCAAGCAGGCCAGCTTCCCGTCGACCCCGTCGGCGTACGGCAGCCTGCAGCCGGCGTCCGCCACGCAGGAGTACTTCTCCGGCGCGCCGATCACCCAGATCTTCTCGGACTCCGCCAAGACGATCCCGACCCAGTACCTGGGCACCAAGGACCAGCCGATCGGCACCGCGATCACCGACATCGGCATCCTCCAGGTCGAGCAGAAGGGCAAGTCCCCGGCCCAGGGCTGGGACGCCGCCACCGCGGAGATCAAGGACGTGCTCGGCCAGTGAGCAGTCCCAAGCAGGCCCTCGCGCATCCCGCGTCGAGCGCCGACGCCGCGCCCGGTGATCAGCCGGGCGCGGCGCCCCGCGCTCACGGTCGCGGTACGCCGCCTCCGGGGAACGACTCCTGGCGCAGCCGGCTGTACCGCTGGGACATGAAGGCGTCGCCGTACGCGTTCATCGCCCCCTTCTTCATCGTGTTCGGGGCGTTCTCGCTCGTCCCGCTGCTCTACACGGCCTGGTACTCGCTGCACGACGTGCAGCTGGCCAACCTCGACGGCCAGACCTGGGCCGGTCTGAAGAACTACGAGAACCTGCTGTCCTCGGACTTCTTCTGGAACGCGCTGTGGAACACCTTCACCATCGGTGTCATCTCCACGGTGCCGCAGTTGGTCATGGCCATCGGCCTGGCCCATCTGCTCAACTACAAGCTGCGCGGCTCGACCGTGTGGCGGGTCGTGATGCTCACCCCGTACGCCACCTCGGTGGCGGCGGCGACGCTGGTGTTCGTGCTGCTGTACTCGTGGGACGGCGGCATGATCAACTGGCTGCTGGACTTCGTCGGCATCGACCCGGTCAACTGGCGCGAGTCCGACTGGGGTTCGCAGTTCGCGGTGTCCTCCATCGTGATCTGGCGCTGGACCGGCTACAACGCGCTGATCTACCTGGCCGCGATGCAGGCCATCCCCGCCGACCTCTACGAGTCCGCGGCGATCGACGGCGCCAACCGCTGGCAGCAGTTCATCCATGTGACGATCCCGCAGCTGCGGCCGACGATCCTGTTCACCGTGGTCGTCTCCACGATCGGCGCGACCCAGCTCTTCGGTGAGCCCCTGCTGTTCGGCGGGGTCTCCGGTTCCAAGGGCGGTTCCGAGCACCAGTACCAGACGCTCGGTCTGTACATGTACGACCAGGGCTGGATCATCGGCAACCTCGGCAAGGCGTCGGCGATCGCCTGGACGATGTTCCTGATCCTGCTGATCGTCGCCGTGATCCAGCTGCTGATCTCCCGACGGCTGAGGAAGTCCCAATGACCGCGACAGAACTCACGCCCCCCCGGGCCGAGGAGCCCGCGAAGCCCCGCCGCGAGCGGCCCCGGGTGATGGGTGCCGGCAAGCAGCTGCACGCCGGTCCGCTCACCTATGTCGTGCTCACCCTGTTCGCGCTGGTCTCGCTGGCGCCGCTGGTGTGGACGGCCGTCGCCGCCTCGCGCACCAACCAGCGCCTCGCCGAGACGCCGCCGCCGCTGTGGTTCGGCGGGAACCTCTTCAAGAACATGGAGCGGGCCTGGGAGGAGGGCGGCCTCGGCACGGCCATGTTCAACACGATCTTCGTGGCGAGCATGATCACCATCAGTACGGTGCTGTTCTCCACGCTGGCCGGCTTCGCCTTCGCCAAGCTCCGCTTCCGGTTCTCCGGCGTCCTGCTGCTGCTGACCATCGGCACCATGATGATCCCGCCGCAGCTGGCGGTCGTGCCGCTGTACCTGTGGATGGCGGACCTCGGCTGGTCGAACCAGCTCCAGACGGTCATCCTGCCGACCCTGTGCACGGCCTTCGGCACGTTCTTCATGCGGCAGTACCTGCTCCAGGCGCTGCCGACGGAGCTGATCGAGGCGGCGCGGGTGGACGGCGCGAGCAGTCTGCGGGTCGTGTGGCACGTGGTGTTCCCGGCGGCCCGCCCGGCCATGGCCGTCCTCGGCCTGCTGACCTTCGTGTTCGCCTGGAACGACTTCCTGTGGCCGATCATCGCCCTGAACCAGGAGAACCCGACCGTGCAGGTCGCGCTCAACTCGCTGGGCACCGGCTATGTCCCGGACCAGGCGGTGATCATGGCGGGCGCCCTGCTCGGCACGCTGCCCCTGCTGATCGCCTTCCTGCTGTTCGGCAAGCAGATCGTCGGCGGCATCATGCAGGGCGCGGTCAAGGGCTGACGCGCTTCCCGTCGCACGGCCACCCGGGGGCCGCGTCACCGTCGCCCCGGCCCCCGGCCCCTCCCCCCTCCTCCCCCCTACCCGTACCCGTCGGTCTCCACGACCTCCTATGGGAGCGCTTCCATGCCTGAGCCCATGTCCCCCGTGTCCTTCCCCTCCACCTTCCTCTGGGGTGCCGCGACCTCGGCGTACCAGATCGAGGGTGCGGTCCGGGAGGACGGACGCACCCCGTCGATCTGGGACACCTTCGCCCACACCCCGGGCAGGACGGCCGGCGGCGATCACGGTGACGTCGCCGTCGACCACTACCACCGCTACCGCGACGACGTGGCGCTGATGGCCGGCCTCGGCCTGGGCGCGTACCGCTTCTCCGTCTCCTGGTCGCGGGTGCAGCCCACGGGGCGCGGACCCGCCGTCCAGCGGGGCCTCGACTTCTACCGCCGGCTGGTGGACGAGCTGCTGGCCAAGGGCATCAAGCCGGCCGTCACCCTCTACCACTGGGACCTGCCGCAGGAGCTGGAGGACGCGGGCGGCTGGCCGGAGCGCGACACCGCGTACCGCTTCGCCGAGTACGCGCAGATCGTCGGCGAGGCGCTCGGCGACCGGGTGGAGCAGTGGATCACGCTCAACGAGCCGTGGTGCAGCGCCTTCCTGGGCTACGGCTCCGGGGTGCACGCCCCGGGCCGCACCGAGCCGGTCGCCACGCTGCGCGCGGCCCACCATCTGAACCTCGCGCACGGCCTCGGCGCCAAGGCGCTGCGCTCCGTGATGCCCGCCCGCAACACGGTCGCGCTGAGCCTGAACTCCTCCACCGTGCGCCCGCTGACGCAGGACGCGGCGGACCTGGCGGCGGCCCGCAAGATCGACGACCTGGCGAACGGGATCTTCCACGGCCCGATCCTGCACGGCGCCTACCCGGAGAGCCTGTTCACGGCGACCCGGCAGCTCACCGACTGGTCGTACGTCCAGGACGGCGACCTCGCCACGATCAACCAGCCGCTCGACGCGCTGGGCCTGAACTACTACACGCCCGCGCTGGTCTCCGCGGCCGGCCCCGACCACACCGGGCCGCGCGCCGACGGGCACGGGGCGAGCGAGCACTCGCCGTGGCCCGCCGCCGACGACGTGCTGTTCCACCAGCCGCCCGGCGAGCGGACGGCGATGGGCTGGTCGATCGACCCGACCGGGCTGTACGACCTGATCATGCGGTACGAGCGCGAGGTGCCGGGCCTGCCGCTGTACATCACGGAGAACGGCGCCGCCTACGACGACAAGCCCGACGCCGAGGGCCGGGTGCACGACCCGGAGCGCATCGCCTATCTGCACGGCCACCTCGCCGAGGTCCGCCGCGCGATCGCCGACGGCGCGGACGTCCGGGGCTACTTCCTGTGGTCCCTGCTGGACAACTTCGAGTGGGCGTACGGCTACGAGAAGCGCTTCGGCGCGGTGTACGTCGACTACACGACCCTGGAGCGGACGCCGAAGTCGAGCGCCCACTGGTACGGCAAGGCCGCCCGCACGGGCACGCTGCCCGAGGTCGACGAGGTCTTCTGACCCGACCGGGCGGTGGAACGGGGGGCGGGGCGCGGCGCGTATATAGGGGACGTGCCGCGCCCCGGCCGGATGGGGGGTGGACCGGCCGGGGCGCGCCCCCCGTGGGTGGACCGGCCCGCTCGGTCGTGCGCGGGCCGTGTGTCGCCGGCGTGAGCCGGGCGACGTCGGTCGAGGCCGTCGGCTGAGGCCCTGCGGTCGCGGGCCGTCCATGGTCGGCCGTCAGCTGCGGGCCGTCAGTCGCCGACCGTCAGTTGTAGGCCGCGAACGCCTTCGAGAAGGCGAACTTGTCCTGGAGGATCGAGCTGCAGGTGGCGTCAGCGGCCGGCTTCTGGCCGCCCGCGCACTGCTGGTCGCGGGTCGCCGACCACATCGACAGCCAGCCCAGGCCCTTGGACTTGGCGAAGTCCACCAGCTGGGTGGCGTCGTCGACCTTGAAGACCTCGCTGGCGACGTCGTTGACGCCGATCATCGGAGTGACCGCGACCGTCTTCCAGGCGGCGTCGTCGGAGAGGCCGAGCACGCCCTTGATCTGGGCCTGGGTGGCGGTGGCCGCCTGCTCGGCGTAGTCGCCCATGTCGCCGCTGTACGCCGGTCCGTAGTCCATCGCCATGATGTTGACCGCGCCGATCCGCACGCCGTTCTGCTTCGCGTCGGCGAGGAGGTCGACACCGGGCTGGGTGAGGCCCTCCGGCATGACCGGGAGAGTGAAGGAGACGTCCAGGTCCGGGTGCTGCTTCTGGAGCTTGGCGATCGCCTGCGCACGGCGGGTGTTGGCCGCCTTGTCGGGCAGCGCGCCGCCCTCGACGTCGAAGTCGGCCTTGGTGAGCTGGTAGGCGTCCACGACCTTGCCGTACGCCGCCGCCAGCGCGTCCGCCGAGGAGCAGGTCGTGGCGAGTTCGCTGCCGGCCGCGCCGCCGAAGGAGACGCGCACGTCGCCGCCCTTGGCGCGCAGGTCGCCTATCTGCGCGGCCACCGCGTCCGCGCCGATGTCGGTGACGCCGCCCCACTTCGGGGTGCAGCCGCCGCCGTCGGTGACGAAGGCCAGGTTGTAGTCCTTCACGCCGGTCGCCGCCGCGCTCGCGGCCAGGTCGAACGCCGGGTACAGCGAGGTGTCGACGAACGGGGCGAAGCCGGCGGCGGCCTTGGTGCCGGTGCCCGGGCTCTGCGACGGCTTGCCGGTGGGGGTCGCGGAACCGGAGGGCGTCGCGGTGGGCTCGGGTGCCGTCGCCGTGGGGGTGGGCTTCGGGGTCGTGGTCTCGGTGGGGCGGCCGCTGGGCTCGGGCGTCGCGGTGTCGTCGGTGGAGCACTTCGTGCCGTCGATCAGACAGCTCTTCGGCGACGCGGTGCCGTTCACCACGAAGCCGACCGTGATCGACTCGCCGGGTGCGAGGCCGTCGGTGTCCCACTTCGGAGGCGTCACGGTCACATGCCCGTCGCGCACGCTGGACTCGGCGTTCCACAGGGAGCTGAGCTTCGAGCCGGACGGCAGGTCGAACTCCAGCGTCCAGTCCTTCTTCACCTCGCCGGTGTCGTTGGTGACGACGTACTGCGCGGTGTACCCGGTCGACCAGTCGCTGGTCTTCGTGTAGACGGCGCCGGCGCCGGCCGCCTGGGCGGTTCCGGTGACCACGAGCGCGCCGCCGCCGACCACGGCCGCGGCGACGAGACCGCCGATCGCCTTGTTCCTGCCGCTGATCCTGCGCCGGTGGGTGCTCATCGCGTGTCTGCCTTCGCTGTTCGGGGGTGGGGGGTGGGTGCGGCAGCACGCTAGCGAGCGGGAATCGGACAAAGGTCCTGATCCGGGCGGTGGCCGGGGACCTTAGGGTGCGCTTAAGGAAGGGATCGGGAGCGGTTAAAGGTCGAGACCAGTCGGCCGGGGCGGCGGCGCCGCACGGCACCCCGGTGGCCCCTGCGGACCGGTGCCCGGCCGTCGAGCTGTATCCACAGGCGTACTTCGGTCCCGCCGAGCACCGACGAGCCGATCCGTACGTCACCGCCGGTGGACTCGGCGAGCCGGCGCACGATGTCCAGGCCGAGACCGGTCGAGCCGGCGTTCCCCGAGCCGTGCCCGCGGGCCATGGCGGCCTCGGGGTCGGCGATGCCGGGCCCGGCGTCGGAGACGAGCACGATGACGGCGTCCTCGCCGTTGTGCACGTCGACCGCGAAGGCGGTGCCCTCGGGGGTGTGCCGGAAGACGTTGCCGAGGAGGGCGTCCAGCGCGGCCGCCAGGTCGGCCCGGGCCACGGGTATCCGCACCGGCCGGTCCACGCCGGCCACCCGCACCTTGCGGCCCTCGTCCTCGGCCAGCGCCGACCAGAACCCCATCCGCTCGCGCACCACCTCGGCCGCGTCGCACCCGGCGCCCGGCCCGGCCGCGACCGTCTGCGGCTTGGCCTCGCGTGCCGTGCGGATGATCGTGTCGACCTCGCCCTCCAGCTGGGCCACGGCGGCCCGGGTCTGGTCGGCCGCCGGGCCGTCCCCGAGAGAGGCCGCGTTCAGCCGCAGGACGGTCAGCGGGGTGCGCAGCCGGTGGGACAGGTCGGCGGCCAGCTCCCGCTCGTTGGCGAGGAGTTGCACGACCTGGTCGGCCATCGCGTTGAACGCGACCGCCGCGAGCCGCAGTTCGTTCGGCCCCTCCTCCGGGACGCGGGCGCCCAGCTTGCCCTCGCCCAGCTCGTGCGCGCCCTCGACCAGGCGCTGAGCGGGCCGCACCATCCTGACGCCCAGCCGGTCGGCGACCGCGACCGAGCCGACGATCAGGGCGATGCCGACGCCGGCCAGGACGGCCCAGGCGGTGGCGAGCCCGTTGGTGACCTCGGCGTCGGGGACGTACACCTCGACGACGGCGATCTCGCCGGTGCTCAGCGCGACCGGTTGGAGCAGGGTGGAGCCGCCGGTCACCTCGGTGGTGGAGGCGCGGCCCAGCCGGCGCACGGTCGCGATGTCCTTGTCGGCGGCCCGCCGCCGGCCGAGGTCGACGGCGGCGCTCTTGCCCGACGCCGGGATGTGGACGGCCATGCCGTCGTCGGACCCGGCGGAGGCGACAACGCGCTCCAGCTGGTCCCGGTCGGTGGTGATGGACAGGGCGGGGGCGACGGCGGCGGCCTGGCGCTCGGCGTTGGAGAAGGCGCGGTCGCGGGCCATCTCCCGGATGACGAGTCCGAGCGGGACGGCGAAGGCGAGCACGACCATCGTGGTGACCGCCAGGCTGACCTTGACCAGGGCCCATCTCATCGCGGCTGCTCCCCCGGGTTCCCCGCGCCGTCCGCGCCGAAGGACGGCACGGCGGGCGGCTCCAGCTTCACGCCGACGCCCCTGAGGGTGTGCAGATAGCGCGGGTTGGCCGCCGTCTCGCCCAGTTTGCGGCGCAGCCAGGACAGATGGACGTCGATGGTCTGGTCGTCGCCGTACGACTGCTGCCAGACCTCGGCGAGCAGCTCCTTGCGGGGGACGACGACACCGGGGCGCCCGGCGAGGAAGGCGAGCAGGTCGAACTCGCGCCGGGTCAGGTCGAGGCGCACTCCGTCCAACTCGGCCTGGCGGCGCAGCGGGTCGACGGTGAGCCCGCCGACGCGCAACACGCTGGAGGGCGCCGCGTCCACCCCGGCGGCCCGGGCCCGGCGGAGCACGGCCGCCATCCGCGCCGACAGATGCTCGACCGAGAACGGCTTGGTCAGATAGTCGTCCGCGCCGGCGTTCAGCAGCCGGACGATCTCCGCCTCGTCGTCCCGTGCCGTCGCGATGATGACCGGGACGTCGGTGATGCCGCGCAGCATCTTCAGGGCCTCGGAGCCGTCGAGATCGGGCAGACCGAGGTCCAGGATGACCACGTCGAAACGGAAATGGGCGACCTCGCGCAGCGCCTCCAGCGCGGTGCCGACGCTGCGCACCGTGTGGGCGGCGTCGGTCAGGTGCCGGATGAGCGCCGAGCGCACGAACTGGTCGTCCTCGACCACGAGCACACTTGCCATGCGCCGCACCGTACGCCATGCCGGCGAGACCGGTCCGGGCCTGTGGACAACTCGGCCTCTGTGGACGGGGAGGCGACACCCGTGGGGCGCGTGAGGCAGTATGGCCCGCGATGCACAGAGGAGTCGTACACGTACTCGCGTGGTCGCTCGCCACGGGCGCGGCGGTCACGCTGTCGTGGTGGGGCGTCCACACGGTCATGGCCGGCACGGTCTACGACCGGCCGCGCGCCCTGCCCATCACGGCGGCGGACGTGACGACGAAGGAATCCGAGCCGCTGGCGTCGTCCACCAACCGGCCGACGCCGTCGCCGACTCCGTCCCCGCGCACCCCCAAGACGAGCCGTACGCCCAGCACTCCGGCCACCTCGACACCACCGCCGAAGACCTCCAGCCCCCCGTCCTCCCCGGACACCTCGGGCCAGGTCAAGAGCTACGACACCGACGGCGGCCGGGTCGTCTTCGACATCGGCACGTCCTCGGCGTCCCTCGTCTCGGCAGCGCCCGGCGCGGGCTGGTCGATGCAGGTGTGGAAGACGGAGTCCTGGATCCGGGTCGAGTTCAGCGCGGGCGCGGACCGGGTGTCGGTGTTCTGCACGTGGCACGACGGGCCGCCGCGCGTGGAGATCGGGACGTACTGATCCGTCCCTCTCGTCTCCCGGGGTCACAGGAAACGCATGGGCTACGCTGGCGCTTCGAACTCGTGAGTGAGTAGCAACGGGGGTTGACTTCGGCTGATGCCACGTCAGCGGCTCTGACCAGGTGACGTCCGGCTAGGTGAAGGCCGACGCCGGAGGGGCCGGGGAGTCCACCGCCGACGCGTCCGTCACCGGGGTCGCGCCCCCCGTGAAGTCCCGCAGACCGCGGCCGTGTTCGACGCGGCCCGGGTGCAGGTCGGAGGCGGCGCGGCGGGTGAGTTCGGCTACCGGGAGGGGCTGGTCGGCGGCGAGGAGGACCGCGTTGCCGAAGCGCCGGCCGCGCAGCACCGTGGGGTCGGCGACCAGGGCGACCTCGGCGAACCGGGCGGCGGCGGTGGCGATCTGGCCGCGCAGATGCGTGAGCGGGGGCCCGTCGGCGAGGTTGGCCGTGTACCAGCCGCCCGGCGCGAGCGCCCGGCGCACTTCGTCGAGGAACTCCGTCGAGGTCAGGTGGGCCGGGGTGCGGGCGCCGCTGAAGACGTCCGCGATGACGAGGTCCGCCCAGCCGTCCGGCACCTTGGCGAGCCCTTCGCGCGCGTCGGTGGAGCGCACCCGGATGCGGGCGTTCCGGTCGAGGGGGAGTTCCCGGCGGACCAGGCCGACGAGGGGCGCGTCCCGTTCCACGACCTGCTGGGTGGAGCGGGGCCGGGTGGCGGCGACGTAGCGGGCGAGGGTCAGGGCGCCGCCGCCGAGGTGCACGGCCTGCACGGGTCTGCCAGGTGGGGCGACGAGGTCGATGACGTGCCCGAGCCGGCGCTGGTACTCGAAGGAGAGGAAGGCGGGGTCGTCCAGGTCGACGTGCGACTGGGGCGCCCCGTCGAGGAGCAGGGTCCAGGCCCGCGCCCGGTCCGGGTCGGGTATGAGTTCCGCCAGCCCGCCGTCGACCGTCTCGGTGACGGAGGCCGCGGCGGCCCCGCGCCGGGACTTCCTCGACTTTCCCATGCGGCCATTATCCCGGCGCGGGGTCCGCGCGAGGGTCGCAGGGGCGGGCTACCGGCAGTCGTCGGCGGCCCGGATCAGCCGGGCGGCCTCGCCCAGCGCCGCCCGCAGCACCGCGGGGTCGGTCGCGAGGTCGGCCTCGCCGGGCGGCAGCAGCCAGTCGGAGCCGTCCACGGGCGGCTCCGGGTCCGCGTCCAGGCTGATGCCGCGGCCGTCGGTCCTGGTGCAGGTGCTGCCGGGCACGTCCCAGGCGGCGGCCGTGCCGGGCGGGACGACGAAGCCGAGGGTGTCGCAGCCGTCGTCGTGCAGGACGGGCCCGACGCCGTCCCCGGCGCCGCGCCGCAGGATGTCGACCGCCTCGAGGCCCTGGCGTGCCGGGACCGTGACCACGTCGCACCCCGTGCCCGGCGGCTCGCTGCACCCCCCGGTCGGCGTGTGCCCCGCCGCCGACGCGGCTCGGGGAACGCTGCTCTGGCTGGTCTCCATCCCGACCTCCACCACAGAACCCTTTCAGCAGATCCGGAGAGTTCAACGCGGCACGGCGTCAACGGCTACGGCGGAAGTCCGCCGCAAAGGATGGCAGTTCATGGCAGATCCCGGATGAGATATCCGTTTTGTAGCTAAACACTGTGTGGCGGCTTCGCTACAGCAGGTACGTTCATGCCCGCCGGGGACAAGGACGTCCCGCGGATCAGAGGTCACGGCTCACGATCACCGGATCACGGTCCGTCCCGTCCGCACCCCGGCATGGTTCGACGGTTCGCACGAGAGGACCCGGCCATGGCGTCGTCAGACCCGACCTCGTCCCAGCCCCCCAGGCCATCGCGGCCGAACACCGCCTTCCGTCAGCTGCGCGGGCAGCTCTCGCCGGCCGAGTTCGCCGCGGCGGTCCGCCGGGCCGCCCGCGAGATCGGTGAGCGGGTCAGCTGTGACGCGCGGTACATCGGGCGGGTGGAGGCCGGCGAGATCCGCTGTCCCAACTACGCGTACGAGCGGGTGTTCCTGCACATGTTCCCCGGCCGCACGCTCACCGACCTCGGCTTCGCGCCCCGCTCGTCCGTCCGCGGACGCCGGGCGCGCGCGGTGGAGGAGGCGCCCGGCGCACACCTCACGCGCCCGGTGTACGCCACAGGTGGGACGAGAGGGGCCGACGAGCCGTACGACCGTGAGAACCCGCAGGATCCGTACGCCGCGCACGTGCCGTTCGGCACCGCGCAGAACCACGAGAACCACGAGGAGAGCGACGTGCTGCGTCGCGCATTCATGACCGGTGGGGGCGCCACGGTGGCCGCCGCCTCGCTGGCCCCCCTGGGCCTGGCCCACGACGCCGCCGCCACGGACCGCCCCTACCGACGCGTCGGGGTACGCGAGGCCGGCGCGCTCGAGGACGCCGTACGCCGTATCCGGCTGCTGGACGACCGGCACGGCGCGGACGGCCTGTACCGGCGCGCGGCCGCACCGCTGCGCGCCGCGTACGAACTGCTCGACGCCGGCACGGCCCGGCAGGCGACCAGCGACCGGCTGCACTCCGGCGCGGGCGAACTGGCCATCTCGGTGGGCTGGCTGGCCCATGACTCGGGCCGCTTCGACGACGCGCGCTCCCACTACGCGGAGGCCCTGGCGACCGCCCGGATGGCCGGGGACCCGGCTCTGGAGGCGCACGCCTTCTGCAACACGTCCTTCCTCGCCCGCGACGCGGGCCGGCCCCGGGAGGCGGTCCGGGCCGCGCAGGCCGCCCAGCGCGTGGCGCGCGCGCTCGGCTCCAACCGGCTGATGAGCCTGCTGTCGCTGCGCGAGGCGGGCGGCTGGGCGGGGCTCGCCGACCGCACCGGCTGCGAGCAGGCCCTGGTGCGCGCGCAGGCCCTCTACGACCGGGGCCGCTCGGACGCCGACCCCGAGTGGATGACGTTCTACGGGGAGGCCGAGCTGGAGATCCTGGAGGCGCAGTGCTGGTCGACGCTGGGCAACTGGCGGCGCGCGGCCCGGCACGCGGGGCGCGCGGCGCGTCTGCAGGACCCGCACTTCACCCGGAACATCGCGCTGTACACGGCGGAGCTGGCGGACGACCTGGCCCGCGGCGGCAGCCCGGACGAGGCGGCGGCGGCCGGGATGCGGGTGCTGGATCTGCTGGACCAGGTGCAGTCGTCGCGGGTGCAGACCATGCTGGCCGGCACGGCCCGGGTGCTGCTGCCGCACCGCCGTGCGAGCGGGGTGTCGGCGTTCCTGGACCGGCACGCGTCGCTTCCGCGCACCGCGTGAGGAGCCCCGCGGGCGTCAGGGGTTCAGGTGCCCCAGGTCGTTCCAGCTCTCGATGGCGGGCTCGCCGTAGGCCCAGCCCAGGACCGACAGCGAGGTCGGGTTCAGCCGGAGCCGGGACGCGAAGTCCAGCGGCAGCCCCAGCCAGCGCGCGCCGATGGACCGGAGGATGTGCCCGTGCGCGAAGACCAGCACGTCCCGGTCCGCCTCGCGCGCCCAGGCGACGACCTCGTCGGCCCGGGCCGTGACCTCGGCCAGGCTCTCTCCGCCGGGGACACCGTCCCGCCAGATCAGCCAGCCGGGCCGCACCGCCTGGATCTCCGCCGGCGTCATGCCCTCGTAGGCGCCGTAGTCCCACTCCATGAGCGTGTCCCAGGTCCGGGCGCGCTCGCCGAAGCCGGCGAGGTCGCACGTCTCCCGCGCGCGGGAGAGCGGGCTGGTGCGCACCTCGACGTCCGCCAGCCCGTCGAAGGGCGCGCGGTGCAGGCGCTCGCCCAGCAGTTTCGCGCCCCGGCGGCCCTCCTCCAGGAGGGTGATGTCGGTCCTGCCGGTGTGCTTTCCGGCCAGCGACCAGGACGTCTGTCCATGCCGGGCCAGCAGCATGCGCGATGCCATGGGCGGGGGACCTTCCGGGGAGGTACGAGCGGTGGAACCCGTCCATCATCGCGTACGGCCCGCCCGGGCAACCCGGGGGGCGATCTCTGCGTCTAGTGGGCCAGGGCGGCCGACGGGCGGGCCCCGGGACACCGTAAAGTGTCACGACCTGTCCACCGGACGCCGTGACGAGAAGGGGGAGGCGATCGGATGCCGCACGCCGACATAGCTGGCGTGGAGGCGACGCCTCGAACCCGCCTGCGCTGGTGGACCGAGCTGCCGCTGATCCTGCTGGTGTACGCCTGCTACTCGGCGGGCCGCCTGCTCGCGCGGGGTGACGTCAGTACCGCCGTCGACCACGGCGTGGCGATCCTGGACATCGAGAAGGCGCTGTTCCTCAACGCGGAGCACCCCCTCAACCGGCTCTTCACGCGCGAGCCGTGGATCGGCGTCCCCGCCGACTTCTGGTACGCGTCGCTGCACTACCTGGTCACGCCCGTGATCCTGGTGTGGCTGTTCCGGTCCCATGCCGTGCGCTACCGCGCGGCCCGCACCTGGCTGATGACGTCGACCTTCATCGGCCTGATCGGCTTCACGCTGCTCCCGACCTGCCCGCCCCGGCTGCTCGCCGAGGGGTACGGGTTCGTCGACACGATGGCCCAGTACAGCTCGTACGGCTGGTGGGGCGGCGAGGCGAGCGCCCCACGCGGGATGGGCGGCATGACCAACCAGTACGCGGCCATGCCGAGCCTGCACGTCGGCTGGTCCCTGTGGTGCGGGGTCATGCTGTGGCGCCACGGCGGCACCCGCCTGGCGAAGACGGCCGCCGTCGCCTACCCGCTGATCACCACGATCGTGGTCATGGGCACCGCCAACCACTACTTCCTCGACGCGGTCGCCGGCGCGGCCGTGATGGGCGTGGGCCTGCTGCTGACGCCGTACGTGCTGCGGGCCGCCGAGCGCGTCCGCTCCTGGTACGCCACGCGGCGCGCGGTCACCTCCGCCGCCTCCGCCACGGCGGTCGCGGGCGACGCCCCCGTCCCGGTTGTCAGTGCCGGATGCCAGACTTCCGCGGGTGAGCGAATTCCACGGCAGCGCGAGTCCCGGTCCGGACCCGGAGCCGAGCCGAGTGCCGCCCCCCAGGACACGGGGGACGGGGCTCCGGCACCGGCTCGCTGAGCTGCGCGGTCCCGACGTCCCGGCCAAGGCGCTGGACGCCCGGGCCCTGGCGGCCCTCGCCGCCAACCCGGGCTGCAGACGACGCGCCCTCCTGGACGGCGCCGGGGTGAACAAGGCGGCGCTGGCCGGTGCCCTGGGCGCGCCCTCGGCCTTCGGCCAGTCGCAGTTCGCCTTCACGCGCGGGAACGCCTTCGAGGCCAAGGTGAAGGCGGACGGCGGCGCGGAGCTGCTGCGGCTGGTGCACGAGAAGCTGGACCGCCGCGCCGAGCCGCCCGCCCGCGCGCGAGTGCCCGAGCTCGCCGCGGACGGCCCGACGGGGCGGACGGCCCGTACGGAGCTTGCGCTGCGCGAGGCCGCCGAGGCGCCCGGCGAGTGGACCCTGCTCGACCACCCGATGCTCGCGCTGGACGTGGCCGGGTCACCGGCCTTCCTGGAGCCGGACGCGGTCGTCGTGCACCCGGACGGCAGCTGGACCGTCGTGGAGATCAAGTCGTTCCCGATGCTGGACGGCTCGGCGGACCCCGCGAAGGTCGGCGCGGCGGCCCGGCAGGCGGCCGTCTACGTGCTGGCCCTGGAGGAGGCCGCCGGCCGTCTCGGCGCGGGCGGCACCGAAGTCCCGAGGGTGCGCCACCGCGTCCTCCTGGTCTGCCCGAAGGACTTCTCCAACCTGCCGACGGCCGCCGCCGTGGACGTCCGCAAGCAGCGCGCGGTGACCGCCCGCCAGCTGGCCCGCCTCACCCGTATCGAGGACATCGCGGCCGAACTGCCCGCGGGCACCTGCTTCTCCCCCGAGCTGCCCGCCCCCGAGCTGACGGCGGCCGTCGAGTCCGTGCCGGCGAGCTACGCGCCGGAGTGCCTGTCCGCGTGCGAGCTGGCGTTCCACTGCCGGGCTCGCTCCCGCGCGTCCGGCGCGGTGACCTCGCTGGGCCGGTCGGTGCGGGCCGAGCTCGGCGGCCTCAGCACGGTGGAGGACGTCCTGTCGGCGGCCCGCGGCACGTCCGGCGACCCGGACGACCCGGCGGTCGCGGCCCTGCGCCGGGCCGCTCGGCTGCGGGCGGAGGCCCTCGCGGCGAAGGAGGCGGCCCCGTGTCACTGATCGCCACCCTCGCCCGGCTGGAGGCGGTTGAGTCCGGCCGCGCGCAGCCCGCCGCCACCGTGCGGCACCGGCATCTGTCCGACCGTCCGCTGGTCTTCGTACCGCTCACCACGGCGGGCGAGGCCGGCGCCCCGCTCGGCGCGCTGGTCGGCACGGACCGGGACGCCCCCCGGCTGCTGGCCGTGCCGCAGCCACGCGACCGGGATCTGCGGTTCGCGTTCCTGGCCGAGCTGGCGGACATCGTCCTGCCGTACATCGACGCGCACGCCGAGGCCGTGGAGGCGGCCGAGCGCACCGAGACCGACCCGGAGACCGGCAAGCGGGTCAAGGTCGAGGTGGACCTGTGCGCGGACGCCCCGCAGCTGATCGTGCCGAGCCGGGCGGGTGTCGAGTTCGTGCGGCTGCTGGGCCGGTCGATGCGGTTCCGCCGGACGGCGGAGCAGGACCCGGAGACCCCGTACCCGGCGCCCCCGCGCGTGCCGCTGCTCGGCCGGTGGCTGACCCACTTCGGCGAGCGGGCGCGGGTGCCGGGCTCCTCGCTGCTGCTGGCCATGACGGACGTCCTGACCCGGCACTGGGCGACCGGCCAGTCCACGCTGGAGGACCAGCACCTCGGCGCGCTCCTCGCCTGGATCGCCCCGCCCGAGGGCGAGTCCGGCGCCGAGGCGGCCCTGCGCGCGGAGCTCGCCCGGGACCGGGACGGCCAGCTGCTGTGCCCGCCGGCCGGCCCCGCGACCGACCCGGCGTTCGACAACAAGCTGCTGGCCCCGGCCATCGAGCGCTACGACCGCGCCCGCACCGCCCTCGCCGCCGCCGAGGACGGGCTGGAGGCCGACGACCGGCTCGGTGACCTCACCGCCGCCGAGCGGGAGATCCGCGCCCTCGTCGAGAGCCGGACCCGGCCGACCTGGGACGCGGTGTGGCGGGGCCTGGACCGGCTGCGGGAGCTGCCCGAGGGCGGCCGGGTGGAGGAGCGGTGGACCCGTGACCGCTGGTCGTTCACCGGCCACCGGGACCGGGTGCTCGCCGGGGAGCCGCCGCAGCCGCGCCGCGACGACGCGGTGACCGCGGCGTCCAAGCTCGCCGCGCGCGAGCGCGAACAGGCCCGGCTGGAGGCGCAGGAGGCGCTGGACGACCCGCTGGTGATGGCGGGGCGGCGGCTGGCCGGTGAGGCGTTCGCGGGCGAGGTCGTCGACGTGGTGATGGCGTACAGCGAGGGCAAGCGGCCCAGCCCGCGCCCGCTGGTGACCGTCCGCACGGAGGACCGGCCGCATCTGGGCGAGCGGGCCAAGGTGTTCCGTTCGCTGGGCGGCAAGCCGCAGTCGGCGGAGTTCGCCGGGTACGAGGGGGCCGTCGACGCGGACGGGGAGGTCCTGGTGGTGCTGCGGGTCCTGGACAAGATGGGGCGCGGCAAGGAGCCGGAGGAGGGCTCGGTGCCCGAGAAGGGCGACCTGGTGTGCTTCACGCTGTTCGAGCACGAGCAGCGGGGCGGGCCGAAGCTGCCCGAGCCGGAGCAGACACCGTGGACGCACGGCGGGCCGCCCGGGGAGCGGGTGCCCGAGGCCGCCGACGCGCTGACCGAGGAGGACGTCCTGTGACCGTCACGTTCGATCCGTCCGCCGCGGCGGCCGAGGCCACCGGGGCGATCCTCCACGACACGCTGCACGGCACCGCGCGCGGTGTGGTGGTCGACTCGCCGCCCGGCGCGGGCAAGTCCACGCTCGTGGTGCGCGCCGCGCTGGAACTCGCCGAGGCGGGGCGGCCGCTGATGATCGTGGCGCAGACGAACGCGCAGGTGGACGACCTGGTGCTGTCGCTCGCCGCGAAGAACCCCGAGCTGCCCGTGGGCCGGCTGCACAGCAGTGACGCCGACCCGTACGACAAGGCCCTGGACGCGCATCCGCAGGTGCGCACGTCGGCGAAGGCGGGTGATCTCGCGGGGCTGCCGGTGGTCGTCTCCACGGCGGCCAAGTGGGGGCATGTGAAGACCGACGAGCCCTGGCCGCACGCGATCGTCGACGAGGCGTACCAGATGCGTTCGGACGCGCTGCTCGCCGTGGCGGGGCTGTTCGAGCGGGCGCTGTTCGTCGGCGACCCGGGGCAGCTGGACCCGTTCTCGATCGTGGGCGGCGAGCAGTGGGCGGGCCTGTCGTACGACCCGGCGGCGTCCGCCGTCACGACGCTGCTGGCCCACAACCCCGAGCTGCCCCAGCACCGGCTGCCGGTGTCCTGGCGGCTGCCCGCGTCCGCGGCGCCCCTGGTCTCGGACGCCTTCTACCCGTACACCCCGTTCCGCAGCGGTACCGGTCACGGCGACCGGCGGCTCTCCTTCGCCGTGGCGTCGGACGGCTCCGGGCCGGACCGGGTGATCGACGAGGCGGCCGTGTCGGGCTGGGGGCTGCTGGAGCTGCCCGCCCGGCACACGCCGCGCACGGACCCGGAGGCGGTGGGGGCGGTCGCGTCGGTGGTACGGCGGCTGCTGGACCGGGGTGGCGCGGCCACGTCGGAGCGCTCCCCCGACCCGGTGCCGCTGACGGCCGCCCGGATCGCGGTCGGCACCGCGCACCGGGACCAGGCGGCGGCGGTCCGCGCGGCCCTGGCCGAGCTGGGGGTGTCGGACGTCACCGTCGACACCGCGAACCGGCTCCAGGGCCGCGAGTACGACGTGACGGTCGTCCTGCACCCCCTGTCCGGCCGCCCCGACGCCACGGCGTTCCACCTGGAGACGGGCCGCCTGTGCGTCCTGACCTCCCGGCACCGGCACGCGTGCGTCGTGGTGTGCCGTGCGGGCGTCGGCGACCTCCTGGACGACTATCCGTCCACGGAACCGGTCCAACTGGGCACGCTGGTGAAGTTCCCTGACGGCTGGGAGGCCAACCACGCGGTCCTGGCCCGCCTCGCGGAACACCGGGTGACCTGGCGGGTGTGACCCTCGGCCTTCGGACGTGTGCGAGACGCGTCACCCTCTGGAACATCCCGCGTCCCCAGTGCCTTGAAGACCCTGGAGTCGGTGGACCCGCGCGCCCGGTGCCCCCTTGCGTGGGCGCGGGACAATGGACGATGGACCGGTTCGCCGCGGTGCGCGCCCGCGAGGGTGGGTATCGGTACCGGGGATCGGTGACGTACGAGGAGGACACGACATGGCGGAGCCCACGCCGCGCAGGAACGAACCGCGGCTACGCCCCGCGCCCCTGCTCTTCGAGCCCACCCAGGCGGCGGCCGACCCGGAGCACTTCTTCGACCTGGAGTCGATCGACGACCCGCGGGCCCTGCTGGCCCGGGCGACCGAGCTGACGCAGGCGTTCCGGGCGGCGACGGACCGCGCGATGGAGTTCCAGGCCATGGCGGCGGCCCAGCTCGCGGACCCGCGGCGGTTCGACCGGCTGACGCCCGCCGACATCGCCGAGCGGGCCGAGTGGACCGAGGACTACGCGAAGAAGATGGTCGAGTTCGGCAGGGACCTGCTGCGCGGTGTGGAAGGCGCGGGAACCGTCGATCCCGTGTGACCCTAGGCCCCGGCCCGGCCCACCCAGCCCAGCCCGGCGGGCATATGCCAGGGGGGTGCGCAAGATACCCGCTCACGCCCTCCCCTGTCCCGGCTTTCGGCAACCCAGGGATACGGGCCGCTCACCGTCGGTAGATGTAGACGACATGAGCAGCACACCGGACGCACTCTTCCAGGACGGCCGCTGCGACGTCACCGGGGTCACCCGTGACGGCGCCGCCTGGCTCGCCTCCGCAGGAACGTATCCGCGCAGCACGCTCGCCCTGTGGCGGGAGCGCCCGCAGGCCCCCGTGGTCCTGCCGTGCGGCTCGGTCTTCGACGTCGTCAGCGCGCCCGCCGTCTTCGGGCGCCGCATGCTCGACCGGCTGTGGAACGAGGGCCCGGGCTCCGGACCCGTCGCCGCCCATCGCGGGCGCCTGCTGATGTTCGCCGCTCCGGGCACCGCCCAGCGGCTGCCGTCCCTGCTGCGCTGGGAGGACTTCGGCCGTACGGAGGGCATCCCGCCGCTGCTGTGCCACGGTGCCGGGGACGCGGTGACCGTCCCCTCCGCGACCGGTGCGCGCACGGCCGGCGAGCCCCCGCGGGAGTCCCGCTGGCTGGTGGCTCCGGACACCCGTAATCCCTGGTTACCGGGCCCGGAGGTACTCCTCTGGGCGGCCGTGCGGGCGGCTCGGGCGACCGTGCGGATATCGATTTTTCCCCACGCCGATCAGGGTGCTAAGGTCTACGACGTCAGCAGGCGCCGCTAGCTCAGTTGGTTAGAGCAGCTGACTCTTAATCAGCGGGTCCGGGGTTCGAGTCCCTGGCGGCGCACAGACAGTGAGAAGCCCCTCGCGCGAGCGGGGGGCTTCTCGCATGCCGGGGACACTCCGCCCGGGCGCACCGTGCCACGCGGCGCGTTCGCGGTCCGGTCGCGCGACCCCGGGCCGGGCGCGGGCGCTACCGCACCGTCGTGATCCTCACCGTCCACGCCCCCGAGACGGACCGCCCCTCCACCTCCACGCGCACCCCGTCCTCCGGCACCGTGAAGCTCTCGCCGAGCCCGACCGGCGCGTCCGCGAGCGGCGGATACACGGACTCCTCCCAGCACGCCTCGCTGCCCGGATGCGCGTCCACCACCTCGATGGGGCCGCCGCCGGACTCGGTGTGGCTGCGGACCCGGTAGACGAGCACCCCCTCCCGGCACCCCTGGACGTCGTTGCCCGCCGGGCTGCGGACCTCGAAGGCCAGCACGCTGTCGGCCCCGGTGCGCACGACGGCGAGCTTGATGCCGTTGCCCAGCCCGAACCCCGGCACCGTGCCGGGCGTACCGGAGAACCCGGGTGCCCCGGCGGCGCCCACCGGCACCGGGACGCCCGCGCCGGCCGCCAGCGGCTCCAGGGTGAGCCGGGTCGAGGAGCCCATGCCCCGTACGCACACCACCTGCCGGGGGTCCAGCCAGCCCAGCTTCCACTTGTGCCAGGCGAACAGGTCCGGGGACATCCCGAACTGGCTGCCCATCAGGTCCCAGTCCCCGACATAGGTGTCCCAGTCGCCCTTGCCGTCCACCGGGCGGTGGTAGAGGTCCGGCAGGTCGAAGACGTGGCCGGTCTCATGGGCGAGGACCAGACGGTCCGGCGGATGGTTCTCGAAGACGGTGACGACCCGCCGGATGTCCGTGCCGTCGGCCCGCAGCGGCCTCTCCAGGTTGACGACCTTCGTGGCGTCGGAGTCGACGCCGGGCGCGTCCGGATCGGCGACGAAGTACACGATGTCGTAGCGGGAGAAGTCCACCTCCGGGTCGGCCGCGGCGAGCGCGTCCCGCAGGTAGGCGGCACGGTCGGCGGCCCGCCAGTCACGCTGTATGGCGTACGCCGTGGACGGCTTCGGCATGCGCAGCCAGTGCCCCATCGGATGGGCGCGCAGGCTGAACCGGCCGTAGGAGGCGCGGTCGAAGAAGTGGCTGGTCGCCGGGAAGTGGTCGGCGGCCAGTTCGGCCGGGGTGGTCCGCGGCGGGGAGTCCGGGAAGGACAGGAACACCATCACCGCGTCCAGTTTGCGGGTGGGGCGCGGATAGGCGGCGTTCCAGGTGTCCAGGCCCTCGGAGTGGTGGGCGGACGTGCGGGCGAGGGCACAGGGTGCCGCGTCGAAGGGTTCGGCGGACGAGGGGCCGGCGATCAGCGAGGTGGCCGCGAGCGCCGACATGGTGGTGAACACCGCGGCCGTACTGCGCAGTCGGCGCCGGTCCCGCGGCAGGCCCGTCCCACGGAGCAGGGGGAACTGACGCGGCACGACGACCTCCGGGAACGGTTCGCGGGACACCGCACCCAGCCTGTGTCGGATTGTCGTACTACGTCCTGTTCAGCTGCACCGGACGGGTGAGAGTGCTCAGGAACCGCCAGGGCGACACCCCGGTTCGCTCACGGAACGTCACAACTGGTCGGAGGCCCCAAGAAGCCGTCCACGTGCGGGCAGAAACGATCTGGCGGGAGCGCGGCCCGTACGGGAACACCGGTCAGTAGGTGGAAGGCCTCAGAGCCAGCCTCTATGATCGGCACACTTTCCTGACACTTTCCTGCACGGACACGGCCCGGCGACCGGATCGCCACCCGGCCACCCATTCCGATGAGACCCATCCGAAGATCGAGTGCACTGCGGGAGCGAGCGGTGAGCGGAACGTCCGAAGGGCCGGCGCCCGCGGCAGACCTCATCGGGCCGGCCGTCACAGAGAGTGGTGAACGGCCGTCCCCGGGTACCGGCGGGCCGCCCTACGCCGCCGTCTTCCGCGCCGCGCCGCTGGCGATGGCGATGGTCGACCGGGAGGGCGTGGTGACCGGGGCCAACCCCAGCTTCGCCGACCTGCTCGGCACCGGGGACGACGAGCTGGCCGGGTCGGTCGCCGCAGACCTGGTGGACCTCGCCTCCGACGCGCGCACCTGGCACGCGTACCGGGAGGTGCTGCGCGGCCGGCAGGCCGAACTGCGCTGCACGCGCCGCCTCAAGCACCCCGACGGGCGCTCGCTGTGGGCCCGGGTCACCGTCGCGCCGCTGCCCGGCGAGGAGTCGGACGCCGTCCTGCTGTCCGTCGCCGACATCGGCGCCCACCGCGAACTCCAGGCCCGGCTGCGGCACTTGCAGATGCACGACCCGGTGACCCGGCTGCCCAACCGCACCCTCTTCTTCGAACGGCTGTCGGCCGCGCTGGAGGTGGAGTCGTACGACGAGAGCGGCAGCACCGGACGGATCGGCCTGTGCTACCTGGACCTCGACGGCTTCAAGGCGATCAACGACACCCTCGGGCACCGCATCGGCGACAAGCTGCTGGCCGCCGTCGCCGAACGGCTCACGCGCTGCGCCGAGGAGGCCGGGCGCAGCCGGTCGATCCCGCCACTGGTGGCGCGGCTCGGCGGCGACGAGTTCGCGCTGCTCGTGGAGGACTCCACCGGCACCGACCAACTGGCCGACCTCGCCGAGTCGTTGCTGGAGGCGGTCCGGGAGCCGTTCGACCTGCCCGGCCGGCGGCTGTCGGTGTCGGCGTCGATCGGCGTGGTCGAGCGGCACGCGGCGGGCACGACCCCGACCGCCCTGATGCAGGCCGCCGACACCACGCTGTACTGGGCGAAGGCCGACGGCAAGGACCGCTGGACGCTCTTCGACCCCGAGCGCAGCGCACACCTCATCACCCGTCAGGCGCTCGCCGCCACGCTCCGTCCGGCCATCGAGCGCGGGGAGTTCGCGCTGGAGTACCAGCCGCTGGTGAGCATGGAGGACGGACGGCTGCGCGGGGTGGAGGCACTGGTCCGCTGGAACCATCCGCAGTTCGGCGTGCTGCCGCCGAATCGGTTCATCGGACTGGCGGAGGAGGACGGCTCGATCGTGCCGCTCGGCCGCTGGATCCTCGCCACGGCCTGCCGGCAGGCCGTCGACTGGCAGGCCGCGCACCCCGGCGAACCGCCGATCTTCGTGAGCGTGAACGTGGCCGTGCGCCAGGTCTGGGACTCCGACCTGGTGACGGACGTGGCCCGCATCCTGGAGGAGACGCGGCTCGAACCCCGGCTGCTCCAGCTGGAGCTGACCGAGTCGGCCGTGATGGGCTCGGCCGGGCGGCCGTTGCGGGACCTCCAGGCGCTCAGCGACATGGGGGTGCGCATCGCCATCGACGACTTCGGCACGGGCTACTCGAACCTGGCGTATCTGAGCCGGCTGCCGGTGTCCGTGCTGAAGCTGGACGGCGCCTTCGTCCGGGGCTTCCAGTACGAGGGCGACGAGACGGCGGCGGTGACGCCGAACCCGGCCGACGAGGTGGTGGTCGAGGCGATGATCCAGCTCGCCCACCGGCTGGGCCTGACGGTCACCGCGGAGTGCGTGGAGACGCTGGCGCAGGCCTCACGGCTGCGGCGGATCGGCTGTGACACCGGCCAGGGCTGGCTGTACTCCCGGCCGGTGTCCCCGGACCGCATCTCCGAGCTGCTCGGCGTGAAGGTCTGACGGGACGGGTCAGGCCGTCGGCAACCCGTAGGCGTCCGCGATGAGTTCGTAGGAGCGCAGCCGGACGTCCATGCCGGGCGCGTTGCTGGTGAGCATCAACTCGTCGGCGCCGGTGCGCTTCTGGAGGTCGTCGAGTCCGGCGCGGACCTCGTCGGGTGTGCCGTGGACGACGTTGGCGTTCCAGGAGTCGGCGAAGTCCCGTTCCATCTCGGTGAACTCGTAGCTCTCCGCCTCCTCGACCGAGGGGACCAGGCCGGGGCGGCCGGTGCGCAGCCGGATCATGCTGAGCGCGGCGGCCTTGAGCTGGCGCCGGGCCTCCTTCTCGTCGTCCGTGGCGAGCGTGCCGACGCCGATGAGGGCGTAGGGCCGGTCGAGGACGGCGGAGGGACGGAAGGTCTCCCGGTACAGGTCGAGCGCGGGGACGGTGTTGCGTGCCGAGAAGTGGTGGGCGAAGGCGAACGGCAGGCCGAGGACGCCGGCGAGCCGGGCGCTGAACCCGGAGGAGCCGAGCAGCCAGACGGGCGGCCGGTGGGTGGACTGGACACCGCCGGGCGAGGTGCCCTGCACGGGGCCGGGGACGGCGTGGATCCTGCGGTACGGGTGCCCGTCGGGGAAGTCGTCGTCGAGGAAGCGGATCAGTTCCCCGAGCTGCTCGGGGAAGTCGTCGGCGCCCTCGTTGAGGTGGTCGGTGCGGCGCAGGGCCGCCGCGGTGGCGCCGTCGGTGCCGGGAGCGCGCCCGAGGCCGAGGTCGACGCGCCCCGGCGCCAGCGCCTCCAGGGTGCCGAACTGCTCGGCGATGACCAGCGGCGCGTGGTTGGGGAGCATCACGCCGCCGGAGCCGAGGCGGATGCGCTCGGTGTGGGCGGCGAGGTGCGCGAGGATCACGGCCGGGGAGGAGGAGGCCACGCCCGGCATGGAGTGGTGCTCGGCTACCCAGTAGCGGTGGAAGCCGCGGGCCTCGGCCAGCCTGGACAGCTCGACGCTGGTGCGCAGCGCCTCGGTGGCGGTGTGGCCGGCGCTGACCGTGACGAGGTCCAGCACGGACAGGGGTGTCGGTGCCGTGCCGTGCGCCGTGCCCCGGATCCCGTCGGCCCCGGTGTCGTCTGCGGCCACGTCTGCCTCCTGCGTTGTCTCCGTGCGGTGTGCGTAGGGCGGTAACAGGAGGGGGTCTCCGCTTTATTCCCGGCCCGCGCGCACGGCCCGCCGGAGACGATCACACCTGCACGATCGGCTCCCGGGTGAACAGCGTGCCGAGGGCCGGGGCGTGCACCCGGCGGTCGGTGAGCCGCAGGCCCTCCCAGACGGTGACCTGGTTGGCGGTGAGGACCGGCTTGCCGAGCGCCTCCTCCAGGGCGGGGACGTGGGAGGCGGTGTGCAGGGCGGTGTCCGGCAGCAGGACCGCCTCGGCACCGGCGTGGTCGGCCTCACGCGCCAGCGCGAACAGCTCCTTCTCCTCCCAGGTCGCGACCTCGGCCGCGGTGACGACCCCGGCGCCGCGCACGGCGACGACCTCCGCGCCGGCGGCCCGCAGGAAGGCGGCGAAGAGATCCGCCACGTCGTCCGGGTAGGTCGCGCCGACCGCCACCCGGCGCACCCCCAGCTCCCGCATCGCGTGGACGAAGGCGAACGACGTCGACGACGCCGGCATGCCCGCCGCCTGGGCCAGGGAGCGCACCTGGTCGTGGGCGCCCTCCCAGCCGTACACGAAGCTGCCGCTGGTGCACGCCCACACGACCGCCTCGGCGCCGGTCCGCCGCAGCTCCTCGACGCCCGTCGCGAGCCGCTCGGCGGAGCCCATCCTCAGCAGCGCGTCCACGCGGTGCGCGTCCTCGCCGATGTCGGTGTGCACCACGTCCAGCCGGATGTCGCTGGCGAGCAGCTGCTCGACCCGCGGGTAGTCGTCCTCGGCGGAGTGGCCCGGGTAGAGGAATCCCAGTGCGGTCATGTCGGCCTTTCTGCTGGTCGGTGCTCAGGTCGGGCTGCTACTGCTGTTCCTGTTCGGGCACGTCCGGCACGTCCGGGAGGACCGGGCCGCCGCGCGCCGCCGGATCGATCAGCGCCTGATACGGTCCCACCGCGCGGGTACCCAACCGGCGCAGCGCAGCCCACATCGTCACCTGGTTGGCCGAGATCACCGGTATGCGCAGCTCCGCCTCCAGCTGCGGGAGCACGTCGTAGGTGGGCAGGTTGGTGCAGCTGATGAACAGCGCGTCGGCCGGGGCGCGGACGGCCCGGTGCGCCATCTCGGCCACCTCCCGGTACGGCACCTTCCAGATGTGCCGGGTGAGCCCCATGTACGCGCATCCCGCGACGGCGACCCCGGCCTCCGCCACGTACTCCTCCAGGGAACGGGTCACCGACTCGGTGTACGGCGTCACCAGCGCCACTCGCCGGACCCGCAGTTCGGCCAGCGCCTCCAGCAGCGCCCCGGAGGTGGTCACCGCGGGCACCGCGCCGGCCCGGGTCATCGCCTCGCACAGCGCGCGCTCGCCCGCGACGCCGCCGACGAAGCTGCCCGAGGTACAGGCGTACGCGACCACTTCGGGACTGATGGCGGTCAGGGTGCGCACGCCGTCGCCCAGCGTCTCGTGCTCGCTGACCAGCCGGGCCAGATCGAGGCCGACCTCGACCGGCACGAACGGGGTCCGCGTCAGATGCAGGGAGACCTCGTCCGGGACCCACCGCCACAGCTCCCGGTCCAGCGCGAAGTCGAAGGGGGCGACGACACCGACACCGCGCTGCGGGCGGGGTCCGCCGAGGAAGGAGAGTTCCATGGCGTCCATGGCGGGCACCGTCCTCACTGCGAGATACGGCTGAGCAACGGACCGTGCGTGCGCCCGTGTTGACGAAGGTAGGTTCGGGTGCGAGCGTGGTCAAACCTCGCATGTCAGACGGCCCGTAGGACCCCGCGCGACCGCCCCGCACCCTCCCGCCCCCCGCCTCCGGAAGCGACCCCGCATGACCCCACCCGTCCCACCCGCGTCCCGGCCCACGCTCCTCGTGCTCGACGCGGACCCCCCGCCCCGGCTGGGCCGGCTCACCGGACGCGTCCGGGTCGAGCACGCGGACGCGTCCACGCTCGCCGCCCGGCTCCCGCACGCGGACGTCCTGCTGGTCTGGGACTTCACCTCGCACGCCGTGCGCCGGGCCTGGCCCGGCGAGGGGCCCCGGCCGCGCTGGGTGCACACCGCGAGCGCGGGCGTCGACCATCTGATGTGCCCGGAACTCACCGCGTCCGACACGGTCGTCACCAACGCGCGCGGGGTCTTCGACCAGCCGATCGCCGAGTACGTGGCCGCGCTGGTGCTGGCGATGGCCAAGGACCTGCCGCGCACCCTGGACCTCCAGCGCGGCCGGGAGTGGCGGCACCGCGAGGGGCAGCAGGTGGCGGGGACCCGCGCGTGCGTCGTCGGCTCGGGTCCCATCGGCCGGGCGATCGCCCGCACCCTGAAGGCGCTGGACGTGACGACCGCGCTGGTGGGGCGGGTCGCGCGGACCGGCATCCACGGCCCCGAGGACCTGGACCGGCTGATCGCGCGCGCCGACTGGGTGATCGCGGCGGCACCGCTGACCGAGCGGACCCGCGGGATGTTCGACCTGAGGCGTTTCGGCGTCATGCAGCCCTCGGCCCGGTTCATCAACGTCGGGCGCGGGCAGCTCGTCGTCACCGAGGCGCTGGCCGAGGCGCTGCGGAAGCGCTGGTTCGCGGGGGCGGCGCTCGACGTCTTCGAGCACGAACCCCTCGGCCCGGACAGCCCGTTGTGGGAGGTGCCGGGGCTGCTCGTCTCGCCGCACATGAGCGGGGACACGGTCGGCTGGCGCGATCGGCTCGGCACGCAGTTCGTGGAGCTGTACGAGCGCTGGGAGGCGGGCAGACCGCTGCTGAACGTGGTGGACAAACAGCGCGGGTACGTACCCGGCCGCTGAACCGCGCACGGACACGGGCCTGGAGGGCGCATGACGGAACTCGCCGGACTGACCGCCGTACAACTCCTCGACGGATACCGCACCGGGCGGTTCGACCCGGTCGACGCGACCCGTGCCGCGCTGGAACGGGCCGAGCGGAGCCGGCCACGGGTCAACGCGTTCGTCCGGCTGACGGCCGAGGAGGCCCTGGCGCGGGCCGCCGAGTCGGCGCGGCGGTGGCGGGACGGCACACCGGCCGGGCCGCTCGACGGGGTGCCGGTCACGGTGAAGGACATCCTGCTGACGCGGGGCACGCCGACGCTGCGCGGCTCCCGGACCGTCCCCGAGCGGGGCCGCTGGGACGAGGACGCGCCGTCGGTGGCGCGGCTGCGCGAGCAGGGCGCCGTGTTCCTCGGCAAGACGACGACGCCCGAGTTCGGTTGGAAGGGCGTCACCGACTCGCCGCTGTCCGGCGTCACCCGCAACCCCTACGACCTGTCCCGTACGGCGGGCGGCTCCAGCGGGGGCGCCGCCGCCGCCGTGGCGCTGGGCGCGGGACCGCTCGCCCTGGGCACCGACGGCGGCGGCAGCGTCCGTATCCCGGCCGCGTTCTGCGGTGTGTTCGCGCTGAAGCCGACGTACGGGCGGGTCCCGCTGTACCCGGCGAGCGCCTTCGGCTCGCTCGCGCACGTCGGCCCGATGACCCGGGACGCGGCGGACGCGGCGCTGCTGCTCGACGTGATCGGTGTGCCCGACCCCCGGGACGGGACGGCGCTCCCGCCCGCGCCCGGCCCCTTCGCGGCCGCCCTGGCGGGCGGGGTGCGGGGGCTGCGGATCGCCTACTCGCCGACCCTGGGCGGCCAGGTCGCGGTGCGTCCCGCGGTGGCGACGGCGGTCCGGCGGGCGGTGGAACGGCTGGCGCACCTCGGGGCGTACGTCGAGGAGCGCGACCCCGACCTCACCGATCCCGTGGAGGCGTTCCACACCCTGTGGTTCTCCGGGGCGGCCCGGGTCGTCCAGCGCCTCGGACCGGCCGAACGCGCCCTCCTGGACCCCGGGCTGCGGGAGATCTGCGCCCTCGGCGCCCGGCACAGCGCGCTGGAGTACCTGGCCGCCGTGGACGTCCGCCGGGACCTGGGCCGCCGGATGGGCCGCTTCCACACGTCGTACGACCTGCTGGTCACGCCCACCCTGCCGATCACGGCGTTCGAGGCGGGCGCGGAGGTGCCGAAGGGGTCCGGGCACCGGCGGTGGACCGGGTGGACGCCGTTCACCTACCCGTTCAACATGACGCAGCAGCCCGCCGCGACGGTCCCGGTCGGCACCGACGCCGACGGACTGCCCGTGGGACTGCAACTGGTGGCCGCCCGGCACCGGGACGACCTGGTGCTGCGCGCGGCGCACGCGCTGTACGAGGCGGGCGCGGCCGGGGTGCCCGCGCCGCCGTCCGCGCCCGGCGGGTCAGAGCCTGCGGAAGCGCAGTGACTCACCGGCGGCCCCGGTGCGCCACAGGTCGTTGCAGCCGTCGGCCATCGCCTCCAGACCGTCCACGACCTGGCCCCAGACGATGCCGGGCACCCAGCCGACGTCCCCGTTGAGGAGCAGGTTGTTGCGCTCGTAGAAGAGGGCCAGGTCCACCACGGTCGTGCCGGGACGGACCTCCCGGTCGTAGCCGTAGGCGGAGGTGCCGAGTTCGGCGCCGGCGAAGGAGAAATAGCACAGGTCGCCCGGAATAGGCGTGACGGTCGGATTCTCCAGCGGTGGCTCGGTTTCCGCGAAGGGCGGGAAAAGGGCATAGATCTCGTTGCGGGCGTATTTGGCGTGATAGACGTCGCCGGACAGCGGAAGGGATTTCCAGACGGCTTCGCAGGTGAGCGGCGCCCGGTCGTCGAGGAGTCGGGCCGTGCAGCTGATTCCGCGCTCGACCAGGGAGATCTCGAGATATCGGTCGGCCATGCCCCCCATGGTCCCGCGCCGGTCAAGACCACCCGACCGCCGAACGGGGCCGAAACTGGCCGGAATAACTCGCATCGCTTCGGGTAGCCGCGCCGCCATGGCTCCACCTAATGGGAACGACAGAGACACCTCAGGGACCACACGCCGGTCGCTGCTCGCGGGGGTGGCGGCGCTCGGTGTGCTGGGGGCCGCGGGCTGCTCGCGCGTGGCCACGGCGTCGACGAAGGACGGCGGTGACCTGCTCGAACGGCTGCGTGCGGCGGGCGTGGTCCGGCTCGGCATAGCCGGCGAGATACCCTTCGGATTCATCGACAAGAACGGCGAACTGACCGGCGAGGCACCGCAGTTGGCCAAGGTCATCTTCAAACGGCTGGGCGTCGACCGGGTCCAGCCGGTCCCCACCGAGTTCGGCTCGCTCATACCCGGCCTGAACTCCCAGCAGTTCGACGTCGTCGCGGCCGGGATGTACGTGAACCCCGAGCGCTGCGAGCAGGTCATCTTCTCCGACCCCGACTACCAGATGCTCGACGCCTTCATCGTGCGCAAGGGCAACCCGTTGGGCCTGCGCGACTACAAGGACGTCGTCGAGAAGAAGGCGAAGTTCGCCACCGGCACCGGGTACGCGGAGATCGCGTACGCCGTCGAGGCCGGGTACAAGGAGAGCGACATCCTGATCGTGCCCGACCAGGTCGCCGGCCTGAACGCCGTCGAGGCCGGCCGGGTCGACGTCTTCGCCGGGACCGCGCTGACCACCCGCGAGGTGGTGAAGAAGTCCTCCAAGGCGGAGTCCACGGAACCCTTCAAGCCGCTCGTGGACGGGCAACCGCACGTCGACGGCGGCGCGTTCGCGTTCCGGCCCACCGAGACCCGGCTCCGGGACGCCTTCAACCGCGAACTGGCCGAGCTCAAGAAGAGCGGCGAACTGCTCCGCATCCTCAAGCCCTTCGGCTTCACCGAGGACGAGATGACGGATCTGACCGCGAAGGAGCTGTGCGGCGGATGACCTCGGGACTCTGGGAACTCGTACTGAAGGGCGTCTGGGTCACGATCCAGCTGCTCGTCCTCAGCGCGCTGCTGGCGACCGCCGTGTCGTTCGTGGTCGGCGTCGCGCGCACCCACCGGCTGAAGGCCGTCCGCTTCCTGGCGGGCTTCTACACCGAGGTGTTCCGCGGGACCTCGGCGCTGGTGATGATCTTCTGGGTGTTCTTCGTGCTGCCGCCGGCCTTCGGCTGGCAGCTCGTGCCGCTGTGGGCGGGCACGCTCGCCCTCGGCCTGACCTACGGCGCGTACGGCTCGGAGATCGTGCGCGGCGCCCTCGCCGCGGTCGACCCGGCCCAGCGTGAGGGCGGGATCGCGCTCAGCTTCACGCCCTGGCAGCGGATGCGGCTCATCCTGCTGCCGCAGGCCGTGCCGGAGATGATCCCGCCGTTCTCCAACCTGCTCGTGGAGCTGCTGAAGGGCACCGCGCTCGTGTCGATCATGGGCATGGGCGACCTGGCGTTCAGCGGCAACCTGGTGCGTCTGGCGCTCCAGGAGAGCGCGGAGATCTACACGTACATCCTGCTCATCTACTTCGTGATCGCCTTCGCTCTGACCCGGATGATGCGCGGCCTGGAGAAGCGGCTGAAGGCCGGGGTCGGCAAGGCGCCGAAGAAGGAGACCGCCGCCGTGCGCGTGCCCGAGGGAAGTGGTGTCTCGTGAAGTGGGACTGGAGCGCCGTCTCCGACTTCATGCCGTACTTCTGGGACGGGCTGCTGGTCACCCTGCAGATCCTGGTCCTGGGCTCGCTGATCTCGTTCGCGCTGGGACTGGTGTGGGCGCTGCTGATGCGGGTGCCGACGCGCTGGGTGACCTGGCCGGTGGGCGTGGTCACCGAGTTCGTCCGCAACACCCCGCTGCTGGTGCAGCTGTTCTTCCTCTTCTACGTGCTGCCCGAGTGGGGGATCACCGCCTCGGCGCTGACCACCGGCGTCTTCGCCATCGGGCTGCACTACTCGACGTACACCATGCAGGTCTACCGGGCCGGTATCGACGCCGTGCCGGTGGGCCAGTGGGAGGCGGCGACGGCGCTGAACCTGCCGCTGCGCCGGACGTGGACCGTGGTGATCCTTCCGCAGGCCGTCCGCCGGGTGGTGCCCGCGCTCGGCAACTACGTCATCTCGATGCTGAAGGACACGCCTCTGCTGATGGCGATCACCGTGCTGGAGATGCTGGGCGAGGCACGGCTGTTCGCCCAGCAGAACTTCCAGTTCACCGAGCCCCTGACGGTGATCGGCGTTGCCTTCATCGTCATCTCCTACCTGGCCTCCCTTGCCCTGCGAGCCCTGGAGCGACGCCTTGTCCACTGACACCCACGCCCCGTTCGAAGAGAAGCCCGAGACCCCGCGCGCGACCGGTGAGCTGATCCGGCTGGAGCGGGTCACCAAGCGGTTCGGGGACCACACGGTCCTGGACAACCTGGACTTCTCGGTCGACGCCGGCAAGCACGTCACCCTCATCGGCCCGTCCGGATCGGGCAAGACCACGATCCTGCGGCTGCTGATGACCCTGCTGAAGCCGGACGAGGGCCGGATCACCGTCGACGGGGACCAGCTGTACCCGGCCGGCGACAAGCAGGTCCGGGAGATCCGCAAGAAGATCGGCATGGTCTTCCAGCAGTTCAACCTGTTCCCCAACATGAGCGTGCTGCGGAACATCACCGAGGCCCCGGTCACCGTCCTCGGCATGTCGAAGGACGAGGCGGAGGTGCGCGCCCGGGAGCTGCTGGAGATGGTGGGCCTGAGCGACAAGTGCGACGCCCGCCCGACGCAGCTGTCCGGCGGGCAGCAGCAGCGGGTGGCGATCGCACGGGCGCTGGCGATGCGCCCGCAGGTGCTGCTGCTGGACGAGGTCACCTCGGCCCTGGACCCGGAGCTGGTCGCGGGCGTCCTCGACGTGCTGCGGGACATCGCGCGCAGCACGGACATCACCATGCTCTGTGTGACGCACGAGATGAACTTCGCCCGGGACATCTCCGACCAGGTCCTGATGTTCGACTCCGGGCGGGTGATCGAGTCCGGCAGCCCCGAGAAGATCTTCAACGACCCCGAGAACGAGCGCACCCGGGAGTTCCTCGGCGCTGTCCTGTGACGTCGTTCCGGTCCCATGACGGTGGCATGTGCCAGAGTGCCGATGCCGCAGTTGAGGGGGCCGGAATCTCGTCAACGACCGCTCGCCACGGCCCCCTTGGCCACTATCGTGAAGGGGACCGGCTGACCAGAACCCGCATCGGGAAGCAATGTGCGACCGCAGGGGGGACCGTGGCGCTGCAGCACGAGCCGACGACGCCGTACCACTCGGCACAGGACGCCCTGCGCGTCCTGGAGACCGTGGTCCGGCACGGCACCGGAGTCACCGGCACGGAGCTCGCCCGGCACACGGGCATCGGCCGGGAGCGCCTGACCGGCCTCCTGCGGATGCTGCGCCGGGAGGGGTACGTCGAGCAGGTGACCGACGGGGCGTACGTCGCCGGGGAGGCGCTGGCCCGCCTCGGCTCCGCGGAGAGCCGGGCGCGGGCGCTGCGGGAGAACCTGCAGCGCACCCTGGACCGGCTGCGCGACTCGGTCGGCGCGGCGATCTACGTCAGCCGGTACGTGGACGGGGAGATCCGGATCGACCAGTTCGCCGCCGGTCCGGCCACCCCCGTGGTGAACGAGTGGGTCGACTTCCGCTACTCGGCGCACGCCACGGCGATCGGCAAGAGCCTGCTCGGGCAGCTCGACCACAACGGCCGGCGCGACCATCTCTCCCGGCACAAGATGGCCCGGCTCACCTCGCGCACGATCACCAGCGACAAGGTGCTGCTGTCCCGCCTGGAGTCCCAGCCGCCGACGGTCCCCCACCTGGACCTGCAGGAGTACGCGGTGGGCACGGTCTGCGCGGCGGTACCGATCACGGCCGGCTCCTCCGTAGGCTGCCTGGCCCTGTCGCTCCCGGTCCGCCACGCCCACCGCCTCCGCCAGGCGGCGGACACCCTCAACCGCAACGCGGCCCCGGTCCTCCTGTCCCTGGCGATCTAGGCGCCGGGTGGTTGGTCGGAAGCACCCCCGAGAACCGGGTATTATTTTCTTCGTCGCCAGCCGCGAGAGCAGTGAGAACGCGGTCGGCGTGAGTCATGCGCCGCTAGCTCAGTTGGTTAGAGCAGCTGACTCTTAATCAGCGGGTCCGGGGTTCGAGTCCCTGGCGGCGCACACCGGAAGGGCCTCTCGTGGGAGCGGGGGGCCCTTCGACTTGTACCCACCCACCCCGGTCGGCTGCGGACACTGCCGGGGGTCCGGGGGTCGCCCCCCGGGAAGACACAGCATCAGCGGGTCCGGGGTTCGAGTCCCTGGCGGCGCACACCGGAAGGGCCTCTCGTGGGAGCGGGGGGCCCTTCGACTTGCGTCGGAAAGCCCCCCCCCGAAGCTCACGGCGTCATCGTCACCCCGTCCACGACCACCGTGTCGCCCGCGTCGCCCGTGTCCTCGCCGAAGCCGAACTCCGACGACATGCTCTGGTACGAGACCAGGAAGGTGACGCAGGTCACGGCGATCACGGCCAGGACGGCCAGGACGCCGAGGGTGGAGGCCGCCAGGCGGACGCGGCCGGGCCTGCGGGCCGTGGCCGCGATCCTGGCGCCCTCCGTGTAGTGGACGGTGACGAAGTCCCCGACCACCGTCGTCGCCGGGCCGTCCTCCTCCTCGAAGCGGACGACGCGGCCGTCGCGCGCGGTGAACTCGTACACGTGGTGCAGCGTCGTGTGCACCGAGGTCTCGCCCCCGCCGCCGTGCGTGGTCGTGAACGTCCGCAGACAGCGGCCCTCGGCCGTCAGCCCGCTGTTCCAGGCGGCGCGGATCTGCCATGCGCGCCGCGTCAGGCGGAAGCCGATGAAGAGCGCGACGCCCAGGACGAGGCAGGGCACGACGTAGAAAAGTGCGTCCATGATGATGGTCCCCCGTGGTCAGCGGCGCCGGCCTCGAACGGCCGGCGTGGCAGGAACCTACCCACGCCGGCCGGGACCCTGACTCAAGGGAACCTCAGAACGTGACGTCCGAGCACGCGTAGAACGCGTTGCCGGTGTCCGCGATCGTCCACACCGCGAGGATCACGTGGTGGCCGCTGAGCCCGGTCGGCAGCCGCCCGCTGTGCGAGAGCGTGGACGGCGGGCGCTGGCCGTTGTACGGGACCGTGAAGAACGGCGTGAGGTTGAGGTCGGAGCGGGACAGGTTGTGGTCCTGGTTCCAGCCCTGCTTGGTGACGTAGTACCGGAAGTCGGTCGTGGCGTGCATGGCCGTGAACTGCCAGCGGAACGTGTAGTTCTGACCACCGGTAACCCGGGTGGTGGGCCAGGCGGCCCCGGACGGCGTCCTCGGCGCGCTGAGCTGGCCGAACTGGCCGAGTCCGCCGTTGCAGATCTGCCCGTCGGCCGGTCCGCCGCCGGGGAAGCCCTTCGGGCCCTCGACGCTCTGCGGCTCCCACTGGATGGACCCGCAGTTGGCGACGGTGCCGTTCTGGCAGAGCTTCTGGCGGCTGACGGGGAGGTCGGTGTACCCGTGCCCGCTCGCGCCCTGTGTGGACAGGGCGAGGGCTCCGGCCGTGGTGAGTCCGAGCGCGGCGGCGTACAGCTTGGTCCTTCTGCGCATGCTGCTGCTCCTGGGAACGTGGGGGAGGTTCGGTGAGCTTGCAGGTCTAGACCAAGTCCCAGATTATTGCTGACGGTTGAACATGTCCATACCAATAGCGGACTCTGTTCGACATACCGTCAGCCCGCCGTCTCCCCCCGCCCCGAGCAGAACGCCACCGTCAGGTCCTTCACCAGCGCCTTGCGCTCGTAGTCGTCCAGGTCGACCAGACCCCGCGTGGTCAGCCGGGTCACCGTGTCCTCCACCGAGTCCACGACCGAGGTCAGCACGGTCGCCCGGTTCTGGGCGTCCAGCACCGCGATCCGGCGCCGGTTCATGGCGGCGGCCACCTCGGGGGCGTACTCCACCCGCAGCGGCCGTACCGAGAACACCTCCAGCCCCACCGCCCCGGCGTCCCGCACCACCAGCCGGGTCAGCGCGTCCCCCGACGCCTCCACCGCGCCCCGGGACGCACCCGGCATCTCCACCGGCACCCGCGCCAGCGCCGCCTCCACGCACTCGCGCAGGTACCCCTCGTGGTCCTCGACCGCGAGCGTGGCCCGCGCGGTGTCCCGCACCCGCCACACCACCAGCACGACCGCCCGCAGCGCGACCCCGCTGCCGTCGGCCGCCTGCATCGGCTCGCTGCGCCAGTGCCGCAGCCGTACGTCGACGCGGCGGCGCAGCAGCAGCGGGTTGACCCACAGCAGACCGGTCCGCCGCACGGTCCCCCGGTAGCGGCCGAACAGCCCCAGCACCCAGGCACCGCCGGTCCGCCCGCGCGCCAGCCCGCCGAAGCCGAACAGGCCGAGCGCCCCCGCGCCGGTGTACGCCGCCCACTGCGCCGGTCCGAGCCCGGCACCGGCCACCGCCGGCAGCCCCAGCGCGTGCGCGGCCGCCGCGGGCAGCACCCCCGCCCACCACGAGGTGGCCAGCGCCCCGGCCGCCGCGCACATCCCGGCGATCAGGCCGACCGCGCCCGGCAGCACCCGGGCGGGCCGCTCCACCAGCTCGGGGTCGACCCGGAGGTCGGGCCGGGGCTTCGGCTGCACCGGCCGGCGCACCCGGGGCTGCTCCCCCGTGCCCTGCCGGCGGGCCACCACCGTCGGGCGCAGCGGCACCGGCACCGGGTCCGCCTCGTCACGGAAGAGCAGATGGACGGGGATCTCGGTGGTCGACTCGTTCTGGATCAGCCGTGCGGGCCGCACGGGCGGCTCGGCCGGCCCGTCGAGCCCGTCGAGCCCGTCGGGCTCCGGGGTGTGGGACGTGGTCGTGGTCATGCGTTGCCTCCAGCCTCCGCGCCAGATGCGTCACAGGGAGATGAGGGTGCGGCGCCCGGCGCGCGCACCCCGCGCCCGGACCGCCCCCAGGGGGTGCGCGCGTCTTCGCGCGCCGGGTCGGCTACGCGAACAACCGCCGCCAGGTCTCGGGCCCCGGGTAGCCGTCCGCCGCGCCGCCCCGCCAGCCCTGGGCGCGCTGGAATGCCTCGACGGCACGCCGGTCGGCCTCGCTCCAGCGCGGCCCCGGACCGGACCTGTAGGAACTGCCGAACCCTTTCTTCACCAGCTGCTCGCCGAGCCGCGTGACATACGCGTTCTCCGCGCCCGGCCGGAACGCGGCCCGCCCCGGATAGCCGGGCACCCCGTGCGAGGCGGGCTGCTCCGGTGCGCCCGTCCCGCCCTGGACGTCCTTGCCCTTGCCGGTGACCAGCAGCTTCCAGGTCGCCGGGCCGGGGAGTCCGTCCGCGTCCTGGCCCCGCCAGCCCTGCGCCCGCTGGAACGCCTGGGTCGCACGGCGGTCGGCGTCCGTCCAGCGCGGGCCGGGGCCCGAGGTGTAGTACCGGCCGGCGCCGCGTTCGACGAGCATGCGGCCCAGCCGGGTGACGTGCTTGTTGTGGGCGCCGGGGCCGAAGTAGGCCCGCCCCGGGTAGGGCTGCGCGCTCGCCGGTTCGGCAGGCCGCTGCGGACCCGCCGGCTGCTGCGGGGGCTTCGGCTGTTCCGGCCCGGCGGTCTCGGGCTGCGCTCCGGCCGTGCCCTTCACCAGCCCCTTGTAGCGGTAGGCGACATAGCGGTCGGAGTGGCTCCAGTAGGCGTACGGGGTGGTCTGGCGGCGCGCGTGCGGGGGCGCCGACTCGTAGGCGACGTAGGAGGAGTGCGTGTGGTCCGTCCAGCCGCCGAAGATCACGACGTGGGAACCCTTCTGGGGGTCCGCCGGATTGTGGAACAGCAGAATGTCGCCGGGCTGGAGATCCTCCTTCTTGATACGGACGCCGTACTGGGCGAGGCTTCCGGTCCATTCGTTGCCGGGCAGGCTCCAGGCCATGGAGACGAATCCGGAACAGTCCTGCCGGTATCCGTCCGACCAGAATTTCGACATGCTGTACGGCACCTTCGCCGCGACCCATTTCTTCGCCCGGTTGATGATCTCCGTCCGGGTGGTGGCGGGGGTCTCCGTCACGGCGGCCGGGGCGGCGGCCACCCCGCCGGGGCCGTGCAGCGGGGCCTGGCGGCCCTGTGGGGTGCTGGGCTCGTCACCTGCGGGGACGCCCGGCCGGTCCGGGGCCTGGGGGGCGGCCGCCGCGGCCGTGTGCGCGGCGGCGAGCGCGCTGGACGCGGCGGCGGCGAGCACCAGGGCCCGGTAGGCCGCCGGGTGGCGACCGGTCGTGGAATGCGGCAGGACGCGCCGCCAGTGGACGCATCCCGGGCAGTCGCAGTCACTCGCCGGATCGAATTCCTCGAACACCGGAGTCCGAGTTTCCATGCGATTCCCTCCACACTCCAGACGGAACATTCCTCGGCTGTGCACCTCGACAGTTTCCCAACTGTCGCCGTGACCCGCATGTTGACGGTCCGAATGGTTTAAAGACCCCCCTCGGAGCCCTCCCGGAACCCCTCCCCCGGCCCCGGCGCCCCGCGGCGGGTGGTCGGGAGCACCGGCGAAGGTCATGTAGAGTGACGACGTCAGCAGGCGCCGCTAGCTCAGTTGGTTAGAGCAGCTGACTCTTAATCAGCGGGTCCGGGGTTCGAGTCCCTGGCGGCGCACAGACGGTCCGGAAGCCCCTCGCGCGAGCGAGGGGCTTCCGGCGTTCCGGCACCCCTGTGCCCATCTGTCGACGACGGCCACACGGGACCTCCACAGCTGCCACAATGAGCGCGTATGACCGGTAAACACCGCGTTTCGCGTCTTGCGATCATGCGGACCCGCGTAGAACCCTGGGGTGGGGTTTTTCACGATGCTGCGCATACGCGGCAGTTGGGGGGCAAGGAGCCGGTTGCCGGTTTTCCGGGGAGCAGGGGGCCCCGTTTCACGACCGCATGCCGAGGGGGGCATGATGCAACCGGAAGGTCGCGTTTCCATGTCTAACGTGTGGAAGATGTGGTGACCGCGGCCCGCCACTGATACGCCTGTGAAGGTCGAGGGGGATCGGCACAGTCGTAAACGGAACCGACAGACACGCGGTGACCTGCGTGTGGGGGGATGACTCATGACGTCGACGCCGACGGGCGCCCGGCGGGACTTCGACCCGTCACAGACCACCCAGTTGAGGGTGCCGACCCACCGGACCGGGGCCTTTCGCCGGATAAAGAAGACGCTGCCGAAGTACGACTACGAGCACTACAGCCGGCTGGCCGGTCCCCTCACCCAGCCCGACCCGAACAAGCCGTACCGGGTCCAGTACCGCTCGCTGATCTCGCAGGAGCCGCACCGCATCCGGGTCGCCCTGATGCTGGCCGCGGCCCCGGTGCTCTCGCTGGTCCTGCTCTTCTGGCTGCTGCAGCCCGAGCACTGGACCGAGCGCGACTACCCGGCCTTCGACTGGCTGCCGGCGCTCGACATCGTGATGCTCGTCTCGATCGGCCTGATCGAGTTCTTCCGCTGCATGAACGTGCTCTCCAACGCGCACGCCACGCTGGTCGCCCGCGACCCGATCCCGGTGGTGCCGGAGACCGGCACGAGAGTCGCCTTCCTCACCTCCTTCGTGCCCGGCAAGGAGCCGCTGGAGATGGTGACGAAGACCCTGGAGGCGGCCGTCAAGCTGCGCCACCGGGGTCTGATGCACGTCTGGCTGCTCGACGAGGGCGACGACCCGGAGGTCAAGGAGGTGTGCGCCCGCCTCGGTGTGCGCCACTTCTCCCGCAAGGGCATCGCCAAGTGGAACCAGGCCAAGGGCCCGCACCGCGCCAAGACCAAGCACGGCAACTACAACGCCTGGCTCGACGCGCACGGCGACGACTACGACTTCTTCGCCTCCGTCGACACCGACCACGTGCCGCTGCCCAACTACCTGGAGCGGATGCTGGGCTTCTTCCGCGACCCGGACGTCGGCTTCGTCATCGGCCCGCAGGTCTACGGCAACTACGACAACTTCGTCACCAAGGCCGCCGAGTCCCAGCAGTTCCTCTTCCACGCCCTCATCCAGCGCGCGGGCAACAAGTACGGCGCGCCGATGTTCGTGGGCACGTCGAACGCCGTACGCATCAAGGCGCTGAAGCAGATCGGCGGCCTGTACGACTCGATCACCGAGGACATGGCGACCGGCTTCGAGATCCACCGCCACAAGAACCCGGCCACGGGCCGCAAGTGGCGCTCGGTCTACACCCCGGACGTGCTGGCCGTCGGTGAGGGCCCGAGCGCCTGGACGGACTTCTTCACCCAGCAGATGCGCTGGTCGCGAGGGACGTACGAGACGATCCTCAAGCAGTACTGGAAGGGCTGGTACTCGCTGCCGCCGAGCAAGCTCTTCAACTACACGATGATGATCATCTTCTACCCGATGTCGGCTCTGAACTGGATCCTGGCCGCGCTGAGCTGCGCGCTGTTCCTGGGCCTGGGCGCCTCGGGTGTGAACATCGACCCCACGATCTGGCTGATGCTGTACGGCAACGCCTCGGCCCTCCAGATCGGCCTGTACGTCTGGAACCGCCGCCACAACGTCTCGCCGCACGAGCCGGAGGGTTCCGGCGGTGTGGCCGGCATGGTGATGTCCGCGCTGTCGGCGCCGCTGTACGCGAAGGCCCTGATCGACTCGGTGCTGCGCAAGAAGAGCAAGTTCGTGGTCACGCCCAAGGGCGACTCCGCGAGCCCCGACCGCTGGTTCGGCACGTTCCGGTACCACTGGTACTTCATCGCGATCTTCGGCGCCTCGATCACGGCGGGATTCGTCTACGGACACTCCCACCCGGCGATGATCATCTGGGCGACGTTCGCCATGCTGATCACCGCGACGCCGATCTTCGCCTGGCGCTACATGCTGCGGCAGGAGAAGAAGAAGCCCGCCGCGCACGCTGCCCGGCCCGCCGGGAGCGGGCAGCAGGACGCGGCGCCGGCAGCCGGCCCGGCGGTGCCGTACCAGCCGCAGCCGCTGCCGTCGCACGCCACCCCGCACGCGCCCCACGGTCAGCAGAAGCCGACCTGGGCCGCGCAGGGCGGTGGCGGCAACGACCAGACGATGCAGATCGCCCTTGGTGGACTTGGGGGACGTAAGGAATGAAGGACCGTGCAGGCCGCCGCCGCGCCCGTCGACTCGCGATAGGCACGGCGGTGGTGCTCGCGCTGGCCGGAATGAACGGGCCGTGGCTCTATCGCGTCGGCACCGAGAAATACCACCAGTACCAGATCAACAGACCCGAGTACAAAGCCGCGAACGGCAAGTGGGAGATCGTCGAGTTTCCCGAGGAGTACCGCCAGAACACGATCCACGCGGCGCTCCTGCACACCGGCAAGGTGCTGCTCATCGCCGGCTCGGGCAACAACCAGGACAACTTCGACGCGAAGCAGTACGACACCCGGATCTGGGACCCGGTCAAGGGCACCATCAAGAAGGTGCCGACGCCGAACGACCTGTTCTGCACCGGCCACACCCAGCTGTCCAACGGCAACCTGCTGATCGCGGGCGGCACCAAGCGGTACGAGAAGCTCAAGGGTGACGTCACCAAGGCCGGCGGCCTGATGATCGTCCACAACGAGAACCCGGACAAGCCGATCACGCTGCCCGCGGGCACCAAGTTCACCGGCAAGGAGAACGGCAAGACGTTCGTCTCCAAGGACCCGGTGCTGGTGCCGCGCGCCAAGAAGGTGTTCGACGAGGTCACCGGCGAGTTCCTGCGCAACGACCCCGGTCTCGGCCGGATCTACGTCGAGGCGCAGAAGCAGGGCACCAAGTACGAGACGGGCACCCAGGACAACTACCGCATCCAGGGCCTGTCGGGAGTCGACGCGCGCAACACCTACGGCATCGCGCAGAAGCTCGCCCTCGACAAGAAGGACTTCCAGGGCATCCGGGACGCCTACGAGTTCGACCCGGTCGCCGAGAAGTACATCAAGGTCGACCCGATGCACGAGGCCCGCTGGTACCCGACGCTCACCACCCTGGGCGACGGCAAGATCCTCAGCGTCTCCGGCCTCGACGACATCGGGCAGCTCGTACCGGGCAAGAACGAGGTGTACGACCCGAAGACCAAGAAGTGGACGTACCTCGACAAGACCCGGCAGTTCCCGACGTACCCGGCGCTGTTCCCGCTGCAGAACGGCAAGATCTTCTACTCGGGTTCGAACGCCGGCTACGGCCCCGACGACGTGGGCCGTGACCCGGGCGTCTGGGACGTGGACACCAACAAGTTCACCAAGCTGCCCGGCCTGAGCGACGCGAACCTGATGGAGACGTCCGGCACGGTGCTGCTGCCGCCGGCGCAGGACGAGAAGTACATGGTGATCGGCGGCGGTGGCGTCGGCGAGTCCGCGGAGTCCAGCGAGAAGACCCGGCTGATCGACCTGAAGGACGACGACCCGAAGTTCGTGGACGGGCCGTCGCTGGAGAAGGGCACGCGCTACCCGCAGACCTCGGTGCTGCCCGACGACTCCGTGCTGGTGTCGGGCGGTTCGGAGGACTACCGGGGCCGCGGCGACTCCAACATCCTCCAGGCGCACCTGTACCGGCCGGGCGCCAAGGAGCTCGACCGGGTCGCCGACCCGCTCGTGGGCCGCAACTACCACTCGGGGTCGATCCTGCTGCCCGACGGCCGCGTGATGTTCTTCGGCTCGGACTCGCTCTACGCCGACAAGGCCAACACCAAGCCGGGCAAGTTCGAGCAGCGCATCGAGATCTACACGCCGCCGTATCTGTACCGGGACGCGCGGCCGTCGCTGTCGGGCGGTCCGCAGACCATCAAGCGCGGCGGGACGGGCACGTTCACCTCGCAGCACGCCTCGGCCGTGAAGAACGTACGGCTGATGCGGCCGAGCGCGTCCACGCACGTCACGGACGTGGACCAGCGGTCGGTGAAGCTGGACTTCCAGGCGTCGGGCGACAAGCTCACGGTGACCGTGCCGACGAACCGGAACCTGGTGCCGTCGGGCTGGTACATGCTCTTCGTGACGGACGACCAGGGCACGCCGTCCACGGCGCAGTGGGTCCGGGTGCCGTAGCTCTCCCGTGGCCGCACGGACGACGGCCCCGCACCTCTTCGGAGGTGCGGGGCCGTCGCGTTCAGCGGGTCACTTGCTGGCCCGGGCCAGTCCGAGCGCGTACTTCGCCCACCACTGGCCGGCCTTCGGGCCGCCCTTGCACTCGCCGTCCGACTCGCCGGGGCGCTTGACCCAGACGAACGCGTCGACCAGCGGGTCCGGCGTCTTCGTCGTCGGGGTCTCGCCCAGCGCGCGGCCCGGCGGGTTGCACCAGCGCTCGTTCGGGTCGCCGCCCGTGTAGGGGCCGTTGCCGTTGCGGCTGGTGTCCACGACGAACGGCTTCCCGCCCACGCGGGTGGAGAGCTGCTTGCCGTACGCGATGGAGTCCTTGGTCGTGTAGAAGTTCGACACGTTCACCGCGAAGCCGTCGGCCTGGTCGACGCCCGCCCACTTCAGCGGCTCGAAGATCTGGTCCGGGTGCCCCCAGCCGGCGTTTCCGGCGTCCAGGTAGACCTTCGTGTTCTTCAGCGACTTGAGCTTGCCGATGGCGCCCTTGAGGAGGTCGTAGCGCTCCTCGTGGAACTCGTCCGGGGTGCAGCCGTCCACCAGGTGCAGCACGGCGTCCGGCTCCAGGACGATCGTGGCCCCCCGGTCACCGATGCCCTTGGCCACCCCGTCGATCCACTCGCGGTAGGTGTCGCCGTCGGCGGCGCCGCCCTGCGAGTACTGACCGCAGTCGCGGTGCGGGATGTTGTAGAGGACCAGCAGCGCGGTCCGGTCCGCCTTGGCGGCGGCCTCGGTGTAGCCGCGCGCCTCGTCCTCCGGGTTCTCCGGACCGATCCACTCGCCGGTGGGCTGCTCCGCGATCTTGCGGATCTGCTCGGCGTCCCCCTTCTTCCCATCCTTCTCGTACGCGGCCACCTGCTCGGCCGCGTTCCCGTCCGGGTTCACCCAGAACGGGTTCCTGTCCTTGGGCTGTTGGCTGATCCCGGCGGCGTTCTCGCCGTCCGGTGTGTCGCCGTCCCCGGAGGAACATCCCGCGATCAGCAGTGCCGCCCCCAGCAGCACGGCCGACGCGCGCGCACGAGCGACCCCCCAGGCCCCCCTCTTCTGGTACATCCAGCTCCCCCTCGGGTGCACTCTTCCGAGGCTCAATCCTGACATACCCGGTGGCGGGCCACGCGAGGTCCGCGAGCCCCTCGCCGGCGCTATCCGCGGCCGGTGAGATACGCGGAGACGACCAGGTTGGCGGAGTACGTCCGGGTGGCCCGGTCGAAGGTGCCGGCGCAGGTGATCAGGCGCAGTTCCGCCCGGCCGGGGCGGTGCGGGCCGTACACCCACCCGGCGTCGAACCCGTCGCGTTCGACCGTGCGGACCTCGTCCACGGTGAACTCGGCGACCTTGCCGCCGGCCCGCAGCACCCGGACGCGGGCGCCCGGCCTGAGCGCGGTGAGCCGGTGGAAGACGGCCGGGCGGGTCTCGGTGTCGGTGTGCCCGACCATCAGCGCGGCTCCCTCGGCTCCGGGGGCCGGGCCGGCCGCGTACCAGCCGACGGCGGCCGCCTGCCGGTACGGGGGCGGGTCGACGGCGCCGTGCGCGTCCAGGCCGCGGGCGACGACGGGGGCGCGGACGCCGAGGGCCGGGATCTCGACCCGCTGCGGCAGGGCGTCGGCCAGGGGCCGCACGGCGGGAGGCAGCCGTACGGCGGGGGGCGGGCCGGCGGGGATCAGCGTGCCCGCGGCGGGCGGGGCGGACGGGTGCGGGCGGACGTCGGTGACCTCCCAGCCCCACAGCCACAGCCCGAGCAGCAGCGCCACCCAGACGGTGCCGGTGATCAGGCGGCCCCCGAGGCCGGTGCGTTCGCGCCCGGTCACGGTCAGCGGGGGCGCCGGCTCCGGCGGGCGCTGCGCAGCGCCACGGCGGTCGCGGCGACACCGGCGAGGACCAGCCCCGTCACGGTGTGCGCGGTGCCGGGTCCGGCCTCGCGGGCGTCGACCATGGCCAGGCGGGTGGCGCCGCCGCCACCGGCCCGGACGGGGGCGGTCGGGCTGGCGGCGGGCGAGGGCGGGGCCCCGTGCCGCTGGGTGCCGGACGGCCCGGCCGCGTGGCGGGCGACGGTGACGGAGCCCGTGCGGGTGGTGTCGCCGCACTGGACCCGTACGTCGTAGCCGCCGTCCTTCGCCGTGGAGCGGACCCGGCTCTCCCCGCCGAGGGCGCCGTCCTCGCCGACGGTCAGCCGGGCGTCGGCGACGAACGCCTCGGAGGCGGCGGTGGCGGTCCGGCCGGGGCATCCGCTCACCCGAAGGGCGACGTCGTCGCCGGGGGCGGCGGTCGACGGGCCGACCGTGACACCCCCGTCCGCCGCGTGGGCCGCCGGGACGGCGCTCACCGCCCCCAGGGCGGCGACAGCACTCAGGGTGACGCGCAGTGATCCCATCGTGAACCTCCAGATACAGGGAGGCTCCCCCGCGGAGGCGGGCCCCGCATCCTGGGCGGGGCCCGCATTGCTCCATCCGGGTCGGATCAGGCCCGTACGGAGTTTCAGATCCGCTCGACGAGGTCCGCGATGGAGTCGACGACCTGGGACGGCCGGTACGGGAAGTGCTCCACCTGCTCGGGTCGGGTCAGGCCGGTGAGCACCAGGAACGTCTGCATCCCGGCCTCCATGCCGGCGAGGACGTCGGTGTCCATCCGGTCGCCGATCATGGCGCTGGTCTCGGAGTGGGCGCCGATGGCGTTCAGACCGGTCCGCATCATCAGCGGGTTGGGCTTGCCCGCGAAGTACGGCTGCCTGCCGGTGGCCTTGGTGATCAGCGCGGCGACAGCGCCGGTCGCCGGCAGCGGCCCTTCGGCGGAGGGGCCGGTCTCGTCGGGGTTGGTGCAGATGAAGCGGGCGCCGGCGTTGATGAGCCGGACCGCCTTGGTCATGGCCTCGAAGGAGTAGGTGCGGGTCTCGCCGAGGACGACGTAGTCCGGCTCGTGGTCGGTGAGGATGTACCCGATGTCGTGCAGCGCGGTGGTCAGGCCCGCCTCGCCGATGACGTACGCCGAGCCGCCGGGCCGCTGGTCGTCCAGGAACTGGGCGGTGGCCAGGGCCGAGGTCCAGATGTTCTCCAGCGGGACGTGCAGGCCCATGCGGTTCAGGCGGGCGTGCAGGTCGCGCGGGGTGTAGATCGAGTTGTTGGTGAGGACGAGGAAGGGCCTGCCGGATTCGCGGAGCTTCGTGATGAAGGCGTCGGCGCCGGGGATGGGGACGCCCTCGTGGATGAGCACACCGTCCATGTCGGTGAGCCAGGACTCGATGGGCTTGCGGTCTGCCATGGTGATGCGACTCTCCTGGCCTGCGTGCGGAGACGGGCTGCGGACGCCGGAACCACGCCGTACCGGCGCCTCCAGCCTAGTCAGGCCGGCCCCGACCCGGAGATCATCCGTGACGGGCCGCCGCCGGGGGAAGACCCGTGCCGCGTGCCCAAGGGCTGCCGTCGGCTCAGCGGCGCTTGCGGGCGATCAGGAGGGTGGCTCCGGCGAGCAGCAGGGCCAGGGTGGTGGTGAAGGTGACGCCGGGCGGGGACGTGAGGCCGGTGCGGGCCAGTTCGTCGGCGAGGGTGAGCCGCTCGCGCGGGGTCGCGCCGGGGGACGGGGAGGCGTCCGGGTCGGCGGGCACGCCCGAGGCGTCCCGTTCGGCGGGGTCGCTCGGACCGTCGGTGCCGTCCGGGGCCGGGGTGCCGGACGGGGCGTCCTCGTCCGTCGGAGCCGCCTCGATGGTGAACCGGTAGTCGCCGGACTGGCCGACCCAGTCGCCGTCGCCGTCGTGGCGCTGGACGACGGCCGCGTTGGCGGTGACCTCGTTGGGGACGGCGTCGGAGGTCAGGGCGAGCCGGACCTTCACGCTGACCGTCTCGCGGGGGCCGACCGTGAAGCCGGGGAAGCCGTCGAAGGCTCCGACGAGCTCGTCCTGGTCGGTGGTCTCGAAGCGGACGGGCCGGGGCCGGTCGTCCTCGCCGCCCGGGTAGAACTCCAGGCGCGGCTGGGACGCGGTGAGGCTGCGCTTGTCGTCGACGAGAACGACGACGGGGTGGATGCCGGTGCAGGTGCGTCCGGTCCGGTTTCTCAGGTCCAGGTACCAGGTGCCGAATCCGCCGCCCGCCGTGTACGTCTTCGGCCCGCCGTGCAGCCGGGTGGCCAGCGGGAAGGCGCCGCCGTCGCCGGCGCAGCGGGGTGCGGCGGGTTCCGCGCTCACCGGGGGTGCGACGGCGACGAGGGCGGCTGCCGCGAGGCAGAGGGCTACGGGTGTGTGCGGTCGCATGAACACATGACCATGCCGGTCCGGAGGGCCTTTCGGGCGACGCCGTCCCGTACGGCCGCCCACGACCGCCCGATCGGCGCAGGACCGCCACCCGGCCGGAGGCGGCCCGCCCGGGTCACCCCTCGGCCCGTCCGAACAGCGGCGCGAGCAGCAGCTGCGCCGCCCCCTCGGCCACGCCGTCGCCGGCGCCGGGGGCCAGCCGGACGGGGACCGTCTCCTCGCCGGCGCGCCGGGCGCGGGCGTCGAGGACGGCGGCGACCCCGTCGACGTAGGTGTCCGGTGCGGCGGCGACCGTGCGCCCGCCGAGCAGGACGAGGTCGACGTCGAGCAGGGCGACCAGGTTGCCGGCGGCGGTGCCGAGCACCCGGGCCGCCTCCGCCGTGTCGCCCCGGGCGACGGCGGCCAGGCACAGGGCCTCGACACAGCCGCGGTTGCCGCATCCGCAGGGCGGGCCGTCGAGCTGGACCACCTGGTGCCCGAACTCGCCGGCGCCGGTGCGGGTGCCCCGGTGCACGGTCCCGCCGATGACGAGCCCGCCGCCGAGACCCGCCCCGAAGTGCAGATAGGCGAAGGAGGCGCCGGCCGTCTCCGCGGGGCCGACGGCGAGGGCGAGGGCGGCGGCGTTGGTGTCCTTGTCCACGACGACGGGCAGCGACAGACGCCGCAGCAGCACGCTGCGCAGCGGGAAGCCGTTCCACTCGGGGAAGCCGGTGACGCGGTGCAGGACGCCGCGCCGGTGGTCGAGCGGGCCGGGCAGCGCCACGCCGACGCCGAGCACCGGGCCCGGCCGGGCGGCCCCGGACACCAGGGCCGTCACCTCGGTCACGAGCCGGTCGACGACCGTGTCCGCGCCGGAGCCGAGGTGCAGGGCGGCGCGGCGCCGGGCGACGACGGTGCCGGTGAGGTCGCAGAGCACGGTCGTCAGCTCGTCCCGGTCGAGGTGCACGCCCACCGCGTGCCCGGCCTCGGGGACCAGCCGCAGCACGGTCCTGGGCTTGCCGCCGGTGGAGGCCCGGCGGCCCGCCTCCGCGGCGAGGCCGTCCTCCCGCAGCCGGGCCGTGATCTTGCTGACCGCCTGCGGGGTGAGCCCGGTGCGCTCGGCGAGTTCGAGGCGGCTGATGCCGCCGGGGCCGGCCGTGCGCAGCAGATCGAGCACGAGCGCGGTGTTGTGGCTGCGCAGGGCGCCCAGGTTCACCCCGCCGGCCCCGCCTTCCGTCCTGTTCACGCCTCCCATTGTCCCCGGCGCTTGCACTTTGGCAACAGCGTTGCGAAAGTGGGGCGTATGAGTACTGCTCCTCTCCGTGTGGGCCTCGTCGGCTACGGCCTGGCCGGCTCCGTCTTCCACGCCCCGCTGATCGCCACCACCGAGGGGCTCGCCCTCGACACGGTGGTCACCTCGAACCCCGAGCGGCAGCGGCAGGCCCGCGCCGAGCACCCGGACGTACGCGTCGCCGCCTCGCCGGACGACCTGCTCGCCCGCGCCGGCGACCTCGACCTGCTCGTCGTCGCGTCCCCGAACAAGACGCACGTCCCGCTCGCCACCGCCGCCCTGAAGGCCGGCCTGCCCGTCGTCGTGGACAAGCCGCTGGCCGGCACGGCGGCCGAGGCGCGCGAGCTGGCGGCCCTGGCCGAGGAGCGCGGCCTGCTGCTGTCGGTCTTCCAGAACCGCCGCTGGGACAACGACTTCCTCACCCTGCGCCGGCTCCTCGACGACGGCGAGCTGGGCGACGTCTGGCGCTTCGAGTCCCGCTTCGAGCGCTGGCGCCCGCAGACCAAGGGCGGCTGGCGGGAGTCCGGCGACCCCGCGGAGATCGGAGGTCTGCTCTACGACCTCGGCAGCCATGTCGTCGACCAGGCCCTCGTCCTCTTCGGCCCGGTCACCCAGGTGTACGCCGAGGCGGTCGTCCGCCGCGCCGGCGCCGAGACCGACGACGACACGTTCCTCGCCCTGACCCACGCGAACGGCGTCCGCTCCCATCTGTACGTCTCCGCCACGGCCGCCCAGCTCGGCCCCCGCTTCCGGGTGCTCGGCTCGAAGGCCGGGTACGTCAAGCACGGCCTGGACCCGCAGGAGGCGGCGCTGCGCGAGGGACGGCGGCCCGGCGACGAGGCGGACTGGGGCACCGAACCCGAGGAGCTGTACGGGCGGCTCGGCGCCGGCGAGTCCCCGCTCACGGGCGGCGGCAGCGCCGTCCCGACCCTGCCGGGCGACTACCCCGCCTACTACGCGGCCGTCGCGGCGGCCCTGCGCGACGGCGGCCCCAACCCGGTGACCGCCCTGGAGGCGGCCGCCGCCCTGGACGTCCTGGAGGCGGCGCGACGCTCCGCCCGTGACGGAGTGACGGTGACCCTGTGACGCACACGAGCGGACCGACCCCGAAGTTCCAGCCCGAGCTCACGCCCTCGCTGGAGGAGCTGGAGGCCCAGGAGCGGCGCCTGGTGTTCCCGCGGTTCACGTACGAGGACGCCTGGGCGCTGGGCTCCCTGCTGGTGGAGCTGGCCCGGGAGCGCCAGGCGCCGGTCGCGATCGACATCCACCGTAGCGGGCAGCAGCTGTTCCACGCGGCGCTGGCGGGTTCCACGCCCGACAACGACGCCTGGATCGCCCGCAAGCGCCGGGTCGTGGAGCGCTACGGCTCCTCGTCCTACCTGGTGGGCGCCCGGTTCCGCGCCAAGGGCACGACGTTCGAGGAGTCCTCGCGGCTCGATCCCGACGTCTACGCGGCCCACGGCGGCTCGTTCCCGGTCACCGTGGAGGGCGTCGGGGTCGTCGGCGCGGTCACGGTGAGCGGTCTGCCGCAGCTGGCGGACCACCGGATGGTGGTGGAGGCGCTGGAGAGCTTCCTGGCGAAGCCGTAGCGGATGCCGGGACCGCGTGACCCGAGCGGCCACGCGGTCCCGCCGCTCACGCCTGCTGGAACTCCTGCCGCTGCCGGCCGAGCCCCTCGATCTCCAGCTCCACGACGTCCCCGGCCCGCAGGTACGGCTTCGGCTCGGGGCGGCCGAGGGCGACCCCGGCCGGCGTCCCCGTGTTGATGACGTCACCGGGGTAAAGGGTCATGAAGTGGCTGACGTACCGCACGACCTCCCCCACCGGGAAGATCTGCTCGGCCGTCGTGCCGTCCTGCTTCAGCTCGCCGTTGACCCACAGCCGCAGCGCGAGGTCCTGCGGGTCGGGCACCTCGTCGGCCGTCACCAGCCAGGGGCCCAGCGGGTTGAACGTCTCGCAGTTCTTGCCCTTGTCCCAGGTGCCGCCCCGCTCGATCTGGAACTCCCGCTCGGACACGTCGTGCGCCACCGCGTACCCGGCGACATGCGCGAGCCCTTCCTCGGCGGACTCCAGGTAGCGGGCCGTACGGCCGATGACGACGGCGAGCTCGACCTCCCAGTCCGTCTTGACCGAGCCGCGCGGCACCAGCACGGTGTCGTCGGGGCCGACGACGGTGTCCGGCGCCTTGAAGAAGACGACCGGCTCGGACGGCGGCTCGGCGCCGGTCTCGCGGGCGTGGTCGTGGTAGTTGAGGCCGATGCACACGATCTTGCCGATCCGCCCGAGCGGCGGCCCGATCCGCAGCCCCTCCGGGTCCAGCGCGGGCAGCTCGCCCGTGCCGGCGGCGGCACGGACGCGGCCGAGCGCCTCGGGGTCGGCGAGCAGCGGTCCGTCGATGTCCGGGACGAGTCCCGACAGGTCCCGCAGGGTCCCCTCGGCGTCGAGCAGCGCGGGCCGCTCCGATCCGGCCGTACCGACGCGCAGCAGCTTCATGGTCACAATCTCCCTCGATCGTGGGGCGCCCGCCGACGGGTGCAGCCATCGGAGGACTGGTCGATCGTCCAAGCTGTACGGGCAGTCCGCAAGACCCGGTTCACGTACTGGACCGGGCTCGGCGTCAGCGGTAGAGGGCGGCGCGTTCGACGGCGCTCCACGTCGTGCTGGTCACCACGTAGAGGGCGGCGGCCAGCGGCACCACGGCGACGGTGACGAGGGTGAAGAAGGACATGAACGGCATGACCTTGCTCATCGCCCCCATGCCGGGCACGGCCTGGCCGTCGGCCACGGGCGCCACCGGGTCGGCGGCCATCATCCGCTTCGTACGGCGGTAGTTGAACACGGCGACGCCGGCGACCAGCAGGAACAGCGCGAGGTACACGAGCCCGGCCGGGCCGAGGGCGCCCCCGTCGCCGAGCGCGTCGGCCCAGCGGTCGCCGAGGGGCGCGGCCAGCAGCTGGTGGGACAGCAGCTCGTTGGCGTGCCCGCCGATCGTCGTGTTGGAGAACAGGTGGTACAGCAGGAAGAAGGCGGGCAGTTGGAACAGGCCCGGCAGACAGCCGGCGAGCGGGGACACCTTCTCCTCGCGGTGCAGCTCCACGACGGCCTGCTGGAGCCGCTCGGGGTTGCGGCCGTGCTTCCTGCGCAGCTCGGCGATCTTCGGCTGGAGTTCCTGGCGCGCCTTCTGGCCCCGCGCGGCGGCCCGGGACAGGGGGTGCACGAGCAGCCGTACGAGCGCGGTGAACAGGACGATCGCGGCGGCGGCCGCGGTGGCGCCGAACAGCGGGGTGAGCAGGTCGGCGAGGCGCGACACGAGGTCGGCGAAGACGGACATGGGTGAGCCCTCCGTGGGTCTCGTCGTGCCGGAGTGGGATGGATGCCGGTCGGTGGGACGGCATGGCGGCATGACGACCCGCGTGGGGTCACACGGTCAGGAATGACGGAAGGGGTGCGTGCCCTACGCGGTGGTCGCCGGGAGGGCGTGCCCGGGTGCCCTGGGCCGGGGCCGGCCGGAGGCGTCGGGGTCGCGTTGGGGCAGGAAGGCGGTCCGCCGGGCGCGGTCGCGGATGGCCGTCCGTACGTGCGTGGGCGGCACGGTGGGGGCGGCGCGCGAGGCGAGGAGGGAGCAGGCGGCGAACGCGGAGCTCGCGGCGGCGGTGGCGGCGAGGGCGACGGTCGCGGAGAGGCTGCCCGTGTCGAGGAGCGCGATCTCCAGGAAGAGGAACACCAGCAGGGCGGCGGGCCGCAGCCGCGACGCTGTGCGGATCATCGGCTGCCCCCCTCGCGTTCCGGCGTCTGCCTCACTGGTCCTGACGTCCGTTTATACAGGACGCGTCCTACAGGACGAGCGACGGAAGGAAATCGTTCCCGTCCCCGGCCCCCGGGTCAGGCGGGCTCCACCTCGAGGGGTTCCAGCAGGCGCTTGGGCCGCAGCAGGGCCCGGCCGACCGGGTCCGCGGGGTGGGGGTCGAGTCCGGGTCCCGGCACCATCTCGACGTCGGCGACGGGGACGACGATCCCGCAGGCCGGGCACTCGCCGTACGGCCCCAGCTCGGTCCCGCAGCCGGCGTGCCGGAAGGCGCGCAGCTTGCGCTCGCCGAAGTGCTCGCGGCCCCACAGGCCGAGCGCCCGGAGCGTGGGCCACAGGGCGATGCCGCGCTCGGTGAGGACGTACTCGTCGCGCGGCGGGGACTGCTGGTAGCGGTGCTTGACCAGGATGCCCTCGGTGGTGAGCGTCTGGAGGCGGGCGGCCAGGACGGCGCGCGGGATGCCGAGGTGGACGAGGAAGTCGTTGTAGCGCCGGACGCCGTAGAGCGCGTCCCGCACGATCAGGAGCGTCCACCGCTCACCGACGATCTCCAGCGCGCGGGCGATGGAGCAGTCCTGCGTCGCGTAGTCCTTGCCCAGTGCCATGTCCTTCACTGTACCCCTTTCCACCTCCTTGGTTCGGTGAACAGACTCACGATGCTACGGTGACCCCATGCCTAGGTTCACTGAACGAACTGATGCCGCCGTCGCCTCCGGCCCGGCCGTCGACCCGACCTCCCCGCCCGGCGTGCGATCGGGCCGCGCCACCCTCGCGCTGACCAGCGCCGCCACCGCCGTCGCCCTGATGACGTACACGGCCCCGATGGTCACGCTCCCCGAGACAGCGGCCGATCTGCACACCCCGCTCTCCGCGCAGGCGTGGCTCCTGAACGGCACCCCGCTGGGCCTCGCCGCCCTCCTCCTGGTCGCCGGCAGCCTCGCCGACGACTACGGGCGGCGCCGGATCTTCGTCGCGGGCACCCTCGCGCTCGGCGTCACCACCGCGCTGGGCGCGCTGACCAGTTCGACCTGGCTGTTCACCCTGGCCCGCGTCGCGCAGGGCGCCGCGAGCGCGGCCCTCCTCGCCAGCAGCCTCGGCCTGATCGTCCACGCCTTCCCGAGCCCGCGCGGCCGGCTGCACGCCACCGGGGTGTGGGGCGCGTTCGTCAGCGGCGGCATCGCCGTCGGCCCCCTCATCACCGGCGCGATGCCCAGCTGGCGCGTCGCCTACGGCGTCCTGGGCGCGGCCGCGATCGTCGTGGCCGCCCTGTCCCACCGCGCCCTCACCGAGTCCCGCGCCCCACGCGGCGGCCGGCCCGACCTGGCCGGCGCGGTCACCTTCGGCCTGGCACTGGTCGCCCTGGTCGCGGCGCTGACCCTGGGCCGGGACGGCTGGCTGCGGGCGCCCGTGGCCCTGCTGCTCCTCGCGGCCGTGGTCCTGCTGGGCCTGTTCGCGGTCGTGGAGCGGCGCACGGCGACCCCGATGATCGACCTGGGCCTGCTGCGCCGCCCCGGGTTCCTGGCGTCCTCCACCGGCGGCCTGTTCACCGGCCTCGCGGTGATCGGCCTGTTCAGCTTCCTGCCCGCGCTGCTCCAGCAGACGCTCGGCCTGTCCGCGATGGACACGGCCTGGCTGTTCCTGCTGTGGTCCGGGCTGTCCTTCGCCGTGGCCCTCCAGGCCCGCAGGCTGGCGGGCCGCATGGCGCCACGCCTCCAGCTGGCCCTCGGCTTCGCCCTGCACGCGGCCGGCACCCTCGCCCTGCTGGGCTCGCTCGGCTCCGGCTCCTGGACCCGGCTGCTGCCCGGCCTGATCGTCGCCGGGGTGGGCAGCGGCCTGCTCAACGCCGCGCTGCCCCTGCTCGCCGTGGAGTCGGTCCCGGCCCAGCGGGCCGCGATGGGCTCGGGCGCCCAGCAGACCTTCCGGTACATCGGCTCCTGCGCGGGCGTGGCCCTCACGATCGCCGTCGTGACCTCCTCGAAGGGCGGCCTGTCGCACGGCGCCGACATCGCGATGGTCGTCTCGGCGGTCCTGTCGCTGGTGGCGGCGGCCGCGGTGGCGGCGCTGCGGGAGCGGACGGCCTGAGGAGACGGAGGGGGCGGGGATGGCCTGGGGGCGACCTGGGACGACCTGGGGGGACCGCGGGGGACCTGGGGGGACCTGTGGGGGTGACCGACTTCTCCCCTCCGTCCTCTCCCTCTGCCCTCTCCCAGGACATGTACGGGCAGTACGGTGTCCCCCATGCGCCCCGACACGCCTGCCGAAAACGTCGACCACACCGCCGAGGCGGCACGCCTGGAGCGAACCGCCGGCCTCTACCCCGAGGACGCCGAGGCCCTGCTGCTGCGGGCCGCGGCACACCTGGAACTGTCCGGCGACCGCCCGGCCGCGACCGCCCTGTACGACCGCCTGCTGGCGTCGCCGGACCCCCTGGAGAACCCCCATCTGGTGCGCGCCCTCAAGGCGTCGAACCTCTGGGAGTACGGCCACGAGGCCGAGGCCAGGGCGATCATCGACGGCGTCCGCGCGTCCGCGCCGAGGGACCCGGCCCCCTGGGTGATCGTCGCGGAGGCGCTGGAGGCGCACGACGAACTGGAGCAGGCGCAGGAGACGTTCACGCAGGCGGCCCGGCTCCTCCTGACGGACGGCGACGAACCCCCGTACGCGGCGCGCCCGCTGCTGTTCGGCCGCCACCGGGTCCGCCGCATGCTGGGCCTGGCCCACGACGAGTGGGACGCCCTCGCGGACACCCTGCACTCGATGCCGGTCTCCCTGGACGAGCTCCACGACCCCAAGCGGGTCTGGTCCCTCGGCTCGGACAACCCGGCGGAACTGGAGGCGGAGATCTCCCGCCTGCGCGCCGAGCTCGGCGCCTACCGGGAGGCCCTGTCGCGCCCGTTCCCGGTGGCGATGCTGCGCTGGCCGGCGGACGAACTGACCGAACTGCTGACGGCGTACCCGTCACTGTCCGCCGAGTACCCGTCGTACGACGAGCACCTGGCGACGATAGAGACGTCCCTGCGCGAACTGTCCGCCTCCGGCACCCCGAACCTGGGCATCGTCACCGGCACGGTCCCCTCCTACGAGGCCTTCGCCGCCTCGGAACTCTCCTCCCCGGACGACCCGACCCTCCTCCCCCAGTACGCCACCACCCTGGCCGCCCGAGGCCGAGCCATCGCGTGGCCGCCGCAGCGGGGGGCGGGGTGCTGGTGTGGGTCGGGGCGGGGGTATGGGGAGTGTCATGGAGTGGATGCGGGGTCTGACACCGCGGTGTGAGCCCGTACGACCCCCTGCCCCACCCGTGCTGCCCCCTGCCTGTCAGTGGCTGCTGCTAGAACTGAGCCACTGTGGTGCGGGATGGGGGGAGCAGCGTGGCTCAGTCGAGGGATCTGTCGCAGCCTGTCGCGGGCGTCTACGAGGCGGTCGTCACCCGGCGCATGCAGCAGCAGATGGAGCAGCTGCATGCGGCGGGGTGGAAGGCGATCGACGACGAGGTCAGTGAGGAGTCGTCGCCGCATGTCCTCGCCCGGCACATCGGCCAGGCGGTGAGCCGGCGACTCGCCCAGCTGCCGCCCGACCGGCGCGTCACCGTGGCCAACCAGATCATGGCGTCCCTCGCCGCCGGGGCCGAGGACGGCGGCGAGGCGGACACCATCGCCGAAGGCCCCCGGCAACTCCTCGCGCTGGCCGAGAAGGAGGCCCCCGGCGTCTACGCCGTACGTCCGCTGACGCCGCTGTCGGAGACCGCGCTCATCACGAACGCGCCCGACGACCCCAGCCTCGGCAGCGAGCTCCGCGCCGAGCTCGCGACCGCCGACCGGATCGACCTGCTCTGCGCCTTCGTCAAGTGGTACGGCCTGCGGGTCCTGGAGGACTCCCTGCGGGCGGCCGCCGAGCGTGGCGTGCCCATCCGCGTCATCACCACGACCTACATCGGCGCCACCGACCGCCATGCGCTGGACCGGCTGGTGCGGGACTTCGGGGCGGAGGTCAAGGTCAACTACGAGACCCGCTCGACCCGGCTCCACGCGAAGGCGTGGCTCTTCAGGCGGGACAGCGGGTTCGACACGGCGTACGTCGGCAGCTCCAACCTCTCCAAGGCCGCGCTCCTCGACGGCCTGGAGTGGAACGTCCGGCTGTCGTCCGTGGCCACGCCGGCCGTGCTCAGCAAGTTCGAGGGCACCTTCGACGCCTACTGGAACGACCTCGCCTTCGAGTCCTACGACCCGGAGCGCGACGCCCACCGGCTGGACGACGCACTGCGCACCGCGGGCGGGCCGGTGTCCGGCCGGGACGCGAAGATCAGCCTGTCCGGTCTGCAGGTCCGGCCGTACCCGCACCAGGCGGACATGCTGGAGCGGCTGCGCGTCGCCCGCGAGGTCCACGGTCACCACCGGAACCTGCTGGTCGCCGCCACCGGTACCGGCAAGACCGTCATGGCCGCCCTCGACTACCGGCAGCTGCACCGGCAGGGCGGCGGACGGCAGTATCCGCGGCTGCTCTTCGTCGCCCATCGCAAGGAGATCCTCAAGCAGTCGCTGCGCACGTACCGCGAGGTACTCGACGACGCGTCCTTCGGTGAGGTCTTCTACAGCGGCGAACTCCCCCGCGACTGGAAGCACGTGTTCGCCAGCGTGCAGTCGCTCACCGAGCAGCGCCTCGAGCAGTTCGCTCCGGAGCACTTCGACATCGTCGTCGTGGACGAGTTCCACCACGCCACCGCGGCCACGTACCGCCGGGTGCTCGGCCACTTCCAGCCGAAGCAGCTTCTCGGACTGACGGCCACCCCGGAGCGCGCCGACGGCCTCAATGTGCAGGACGCGTTCTTCGACGGCCGGATCGCCGCCGAGATGCGGCTGTGGGAGGCCCTCGACAACGACCTGCTGTGCCCGTTCCACTACTTCGGCGTGCCGGACGGCACGGACCTGAGACGGCTTGACTGGCGTTCGGGCGCATACGACCAGACACAGCTCGGGGAGCTGTTCTCCGCCGACGACGCCCGCGCCCGTATCGTCATCAAGCAGGTGCGGGACAAGGTGCCCGACCCCACGACCATGCGGGCCCTGGGCTTCTGCGTCAGCCGCAAGCACGCCCACTTCATGGCACGGTACTTCCGGGCGGCGGGCCTCGAGGCCGAGGCCCTGGACAGCACGTCGCGTCCCGAAGTCCGCGAGGACGTCCTGTCACGACTCAAAGAGGGCAGGACCCAAGTGGTCTTCTCCGTCGACCTGTTCAACGAGGGCCTGGACATCCCCGACGTCGACACCCTTCTGCTCCTGCGCCCGACGAGCAGCGCCACCGTCTTCCTTCAGCAGCTCGGGCGGGGCCTGCGCCGCACACCGGACAAGCCCGTGCTCACGGTGCTCGACTTCATCGGCCAGCACCGCGCCGAGTTCCGCTTCGAGGAACAGTTCCGCGCGATGACCAACCTCTCGCGCGGCCGCCTGCTCGAGCACGCCGAACACGACTTCCCGGTACTGCCGTCGGGCTGCCAGATCATCCTCGAGGGCAAGTCGAAGGACCTGGTGCTGGACAACATCCGGACCCAGCTGAAGGCGACGGCCCAGACCCTCGCCCGCGAGGTCAGGGCGTTCCACACACCGCGGCTCGCGGACTATCTGAGCGAAAGCCGGCGTGAGATCCGGGAGTTGTACAAGTCCAGCAACTCCTGGACGTCGATCCTGCGCCGGGCCGGACTGGCCGGGGAGCCCGAGCAGCCCGGCGAGGCGGACCTGCTGAAGCGCGTGCACGCGTTCCTGCACGTCGACGACCGGGAGCGCGCCGACGCGTATCTCCGCATGCTGGCTGACGACGCTCCGGCGTACGAGTCGCTCAGCCCCCGCGACCAGACCTACGCGCGCATGCTCTTCTTCACGCTCTGGGACAAGGCCGGTGGGTTCGGGTCCTACAGCGAGGGCTTCGAGGCGCTCCGTGCGCAGCGCGCGCTGCGCAGTGAACTGCGCCAAGTCCTCCGGTATGTGATGGAGCAGGCCGACCACCTGCCCGTCCCCCTCGAAGGGCCGCACGCAGACGTCCCGTTGAAGATCCACAGCGCGTACAACCGGTCGGAGATCCTGGCCGCGCTCGGCGTGGCACGCTTCGGCGGGCAGATGCCCGGCTCCTTCGCCCAGGGCGTGCTGTGGGACGAGGCGCATCAGACCGACGCTCTGCTGATCACTCTGGAGAAGAACGAGAAGGACTTCTCCCCCACCGTGCGCTACAAGGACTACGCGCTGAGCCCTTCGCTCTTCCACTGGGAGTCGCAGAGCACCACGGCCGACACCTCGCCCACGGGCCTCCGGTACCGGCAGCACGAGCAGCGCGGCAGCCACGTACTGCTGTTCGCCCGGCGGTACAAGGAGACCGACATCGGCAAGGCGCAGCCGTGGATGCTGCTGGGACCGGCCACCTACGTCCAGCACGAGGGCAGCAAGCCCATGGCCATCACCTGGCGCCTCCATCACGACCTGCCCGCGGACGTGTGGTCGTACGCGAGTATTGCCGCAGGGTAGGGCGCTCCGCTGTCCGCCGCCAGGCTGACAGCCGGTCAGCGGTACGGACCTATCGCCGTTCTGATGCCCCCTCACCCCATGGCCCGTTCGGCAGTCCTCGGGCGGCGAGGGGTGGGATATCGGATTAGCCTCCGAGATGAGCGCAAAGTGGATCATTTCGTGTGCGCTCGCCGATCCCACCCCCACCCGTAGGAGGAAGAATGCGCAAGCTCCAGAGGGCCGCTCTCGCGGCCGTAGTGATCGGTAGCCTCACCTGCATAGCCACCGGCACGGCCAGCGCGCAGCCCGCCTACGGTGGCGACGGTTGTCACTCGCACGACTTCAACCTCGACATCCTCGGTGAGGTCGGACTCCTGAACGGGCTGGGCGGCAATCTCATCAACGGTGAGGGGAGCCCAGGCGGGCAACACACTCACCTGGGTTCCAGTTGCGGTGGGGGCCACTGAGCCGCACGTTCGCGGCGGGCGACTCACCCCGACGAGGGCCCCGAGCCCGGGCACACGCCCGGTGCCGGGGCCCTCGCCCGTGTCCGGGGTCGTAGGGACGGACCCGGCGGCCGGGGTCCGGGGCCGTTGCGGAAGGATGGCGGGCCGTACCGATCCCCGGGGTGACCTTCCGGGGCGAGTGAGGGGGAGGGGGCATGGGTGTGCTCGTACTGGCCGGGATTGTGCTGCTCGTCGTCGTGGGCTGCGTCTGTGTCGTGTGGGCGGCGCGGGGCGGGCCTCGCTGGGTGCGGGTGGTGTCCGCGGTGACGCTGGGCGTGGCCGGGATCGTCACGGCGCTCGTCCGGGGGATGGGGTCGAACAAGTCCAGCTCCGACTCCGGATCGGACGACTGAGCCGCGGGCCCGGGCTGCGCTTCTCCGACGGGGTCGCCGACGCCTGGGCCGAACGCTCGGTAAATCGTTTGCCGGGCGGGTTCGAGGGCCGTTACCGTGCCCTCACTTCGACGAGACGTTCCCCGGAGACACGCCGCAGCGTGGGAGCGTCCCACCTCCGCGACGAGGTGCGGGAGGGGCGGCAGCCGACTTTGCCGACCCCTCATTCCGGAGGTTTCCCAGATGAGCTCCACCCTCGACGTGGGCATCGGTCTGCCCATCGGTGATCCCGCCGCCCTCCTCACCTGGGCCCGGCGCGCCGACGCCGGTCCCTTCAGCACCGTCGGTCTGCTCGACCGGCTCGTGTACGACAACCCCGAACCGCTCGTCGCCCTCTCCGTCCTCGCGGGTGCCACCTCCGGCGTCCGGGTGCAGACCGAGGTGCTGCTCGCCCCGTTGCGCGGCACCGCCCTGCTGGCCAAGCAGGCGGCCACCCTGGACCGGATGACCGGGGGGCGGCTCGTCCTGGGGCTGGGGGTCGGCGGGCGGGAGGACGACCATCTCGTCGCCGGTACCGAGCTGCGCACCCGGGGGCGGCTGATGGACCGGCAGATGGGCCTCATGCGGCGCCTGTGGGCCGGTGAGGCGCACGGGGGCGGTGCCGGTCCCGTCGGGCCAGCGCCCGCCCGTGCCGGGGGGCCGCAGGTGCTGTTCGGCGGGTTCCAGCCGGCCGCGCTCGAACGTGTCGCGCGCTTCGGCGACGGCTTCCTCGCCGCGGCTCCGCCCTCCTGGGCGGGCGGGCTGTTCGACACCGTGCGCGGCTTCTGGAAGGAGTACGGCCGGGACGGCGAGCCCCGCCTGGTGGCCCAGGTGAACGTGGCGCTCGGCCCGCCGGACGTGCTCGACGACGCCCGGTCCCGGCTGCTCGCCTACTACGCCTTCACGGGCATGGCCGACCGGATGGCCGAGGGGCTGCTCACCACCCCGGCCGCGATCCGCGCGGCGCTCACCGCCTACGCCGATCTGGGCGTGCACGAGGTGATGCTCTACTGCTACGGCCTCGACCCCGACCAGGTGGACCGGCTGGCCGACGTGCTCTGATGCCGGGCCGCGGCAGGAAGGCCTCGCCGGTGGAGGGCGGTGACGGGCCGCCGGTTATCTTCATGCTCTACAGCTCGGCCGGCAGCAGCGGCCGGCGCAAGCGGTTGGAGGGACACATGGCGAGGATCCCCAGCGCGGTGGTCGCCGCGAGCGGGCTCGTCGGCGGGTACGGCGTGGCCCGCTGGACCAGGAAGCGGCAGCTGGGCGGGGCCGTGCTGGCCCTCGCGGGCGCCACGGCCGCGCAGCAGTGGCGGCGGCAGGCCGGCGACCGGGCCGCGGTGGCCCTCACCGTCACCTACGCCGCGGCCTTCGCCGGATCGCACCCGCTGGCCAGGAAGGTCGGCGCGGGGCCGGCCGTCTTCGGGGTCGCGGGGGCCGTCGCCCTCGCCTCCTGGGCGGTCGCCGACCGCCGGGGATGAGGCGCAGGTACGCGGGCTGAAGCAGGGAGGAGGCGCCGGGCCCGGCGCCTCCTCCGTCAGTAGCGGTACCGCTACGGTCCCGTCGTCCCCGGCGCCTCCGCCGGGCGGACGCCCGCGCGGGCCGACTTGGCGACCGCCGACAGCGGCTTGGCGATGTCCTCCAGCGACCGGCGTTCGGCGTTCACGGCGAGGAACGCCGCGACCAGGCCCGCCGCGCACATCAGCCCGGCGCCGATCTGGAACGCGAGGACCGTGTCGCCGACCACGCCCGTCTCCGTGAGCTTGGAGAACAGCAGCGGGCCGCTGATGCCGCCCGCCGCCGTGCCGAGGGCGTAGAAGAAGGCGATGGACATGGCGCGGGTCTCCATCGGGAAGACCTCGGAGACCGTCAGATAGGCGCTGGACGCGCCGGCCGAGGCGAAGAACAGCACCGCGCACCAGCAGGCCGTCATCGTGGTGGCGCTCAGCGAGCCCCGGTCGAACAGCCAGGCCGTACCGAACAGCAGGAGCCCGGACAGCAGGTACGTCGACGAGATCATCACGCGCCGGCCCACCGTGTCGAACAGCTTGCCGAGCAGCAGCGGCCCCATGAAGTTGCCGACCGCGATGACGGCGAAGTAGTAGCCGGTGTTGCCGCTCGGTACGTCGAAGAACTGGGTCAGGATCGCGCCGAAGCCGAAGGTGATGGCGTTGTAGAGGAACGCCTGGCCGATGAAGAGGGCGAAGCCGAGCGTGGCGCGCCTGCGGTACTTGGCGAAGACGGTGCGGCCGATCTCCATGAAGGTGACGCTGCGGCGCTGGCGGATGGTGATCTCGCCCTCCGCGCGCGGCAGCGGTTCGTCCCGGCCGGCCTCCACCTTCTCCTCGATGGAGCTCACGATCCGTTCCGCCTCGTCGTCCCTGCCGTGGATCAGCAGCCACCGTGGACTCTCCGGGACGTGCCGTCGTACGACGAGGATGACCAGGGCGAGCACGGCGCCGAGAGCGAAGGTCAGCCGCCAGCCGACGTCCGCCGGGAAGATCGAGGTGTTCAGGGCGACGATCGACAGCAGCGCGCCGCCGACGGCGCCCAGCCAGAAGCTGCCGTTGATCATCAGGTCGACGCGGCCCCGGTACTGGGCCGGGATCAGCTCGTCGATCGCGGAGTTGATCGCCGCGTACTCGCCGCCGATGCCGAAGCCGGTGAGGAAGCGGAAGAGGAAGAACCACCAGGTGTGGAAGCTGAACGCGGTCAGCGCGGTCGCGGCCAGATACACCGCGAGCGTGATCATGAACAGCTTCTTGCGGCCCCAGCGGTCGGTCAGCCGGCCCCAGAACAGGGCGCCGATACAGGCTCCGGCCACGTAGAGCGCGGCGGCGAGGCCCGTGACCTGACCGGAGGAGATGGGAAGTCCGCTGCCCGGTTCTGACAGCCGGGGCGCGATGTTCCCGACGGTCGTGACCTCCAGGCCGTCGAGGATCCAGACGGTCCCGAGACCGATCACGATGGTCCAGTGCCAGCGGGACCACGGCAGCCGGTCGAGTCTCGCGGGGATGTCGGTGGTGATCGTGCGGCCGCTCTCGGCCTGTGCCGTGCTCATGAGCTCCCTCCTCGGCGAGTGGAACGCTCGTCGAGTGCCCGCGAAACGGCGAATCTACGCCCCCAGCGCCCGCGCCACCGTGAAGATCACCAGTCCGGCCAGCGAGCCGACCACCGTGCCGTTGATCCGGATGAACTGCAGATCGCGTCCGATGTGCGCCTCGATCTTGCGGGTGGTGTGCTCGGCGTCCCAGCCCGCCACGGTGTCCGTGATCAGGGACGTGATCTCCGCGCGGTACGTCGTCACGACGTGCACGGCGGCGTCCTCCACCCAGCGGTCCACCTTGTTCTGCATGGACGGCTCGGCGGCCATCCGGGCGCCCAGGGACAGCAGGGAGGAGCGGACCCGCAGCCGCAGCTCGCTGCGCTCGTCCTCGGCCGCGGACACGATCATGGAGCGTACGGCGGTCCAGGCGGAGGCGATCAGGTCCTGCACCTCGCCGCGGGCCAGCACCTCGCCCTTGAGCCGTTCGACGCGGGCCCGGGTCTCGGTGTCGGACTGCAGGTCGGAGGCGAAGTCGATGAGGAACCGGTCGAGGGCGCCGCGCGCCGGGTGGGAGGGCATGTCCCGCATCTCGACGCAGAAGCGCAGCAGCTCCTTGTAGACGCGCTCGCCGACCTTGCGGTCCACGAACCTCGGCGTCCAGCCGGGCGCGCCGCCCTGCACGGCCCCCATGACGTCGTCGCCGTGCAGCACGAGCCAGTCGTGGGCCTTGGCCACGATCAGGTCGACGGCCCTGCGGTGGCCGCCCTCGGCGACGACGCCCTCCAGCATCTTGCCGATGCCGGGCGCGATCTCGCGGGCGTCGGCGCGGCGCGTGATGGCCTCGCCGACGACGGCCTGGACGTCGGAGTCCCGCATGACCCTCAGGGCGCCGCGCAGCGCGGTCGCCAGCTCGGCGGTGACCCGGTCGGCGTGGTCCGGTTCGGCGAGCCACGCGCCGAGCCGGCTGCCGATGCCGACGGCGCGCAGCCGCTGCCGTACGACGTCCTCGGAGAGGAAGTTCTCGCCGACGAACTCGCCCAGGGAGACGCCGAGCTGGTCCTTCTTGTTCGGGATGATCGCGGTGTGCGGGATGGGCAGGCCCAGCGGGTGCCGGAAGAGGGCCGTGACGGCGAACCAGTCCGCGAGGGCGCCGACCATGCCGGCCTCCGCGGCGGCGGCGACGTAGTCGGCCCAGGCGCCGGCGCCGTGGTGGGAGGCGACCTCGGCGAGGACGTACACGAGCGCGACGAACAGCAGCAGGCCGGTCGCGGTGAGCTTCATCCGCCGTACGCCGCGCCGCTTCTCCTCGTCGGCGGCGGTGAACGTGCCCATGGCGCGGACGGCTCCCGCGGGCACGTCCCGGTTACCGGGGGCCTGCGGCCGGGCATGCTCCTCCACGCCACGCGTTCCCGATTCCTCCGGGTTCGTACGTTCCATTCCGCTCCGCCCGTCCGTGATCCCCCGCACACATTGTCCCTTCCCGACCTACTCCTGGAACGAATCAGGAGTTCCCGGCGTCTGTTCCCCGGGGGAGAGCGATGACGACTCCGGAGCACTCCGGGCGGCCCAATGGGGGGTCTGTGCAACTCCCTTCCGCCTTATGACGCATCATGAGGTGATCACATCGGAGCCTCGGGCTCCCATCCGTCCGAGGAGAACGCACCGCATGACCAGGCGTAACGGTTATGCCCTGCTCGCCGCGATGGTCGCACTGATCGTCACCCTGTCCGTCGCCCTGTACGTCGGGGTCGCCGCCGACCACGGCAGCGCCACCGGCAAGACCGCCCCCGCGCAGCGCGGCACCGGGCGCGGCCCCGCCGCCCCCGCCTCCACCGGCCTGTGGGTCGGCGCCTGGTCGGCGTCCCCGGTCGGCGCGGAGCCGGGCACCGAGGTCGAGGGCCTGGTGGGCCGCTCCCTGCGCAACGTCGTACACGTCGGCGTCGGAGGTACGAGTGCCCGGATCACGCTGTCCAATCTCTACGGCCAGTCGTCGCTGACGATCACCCACGCGTCGATGGCCCTCGCCGCCGGCCCCGGCACCCCGGCCGCCGTCGCGGACACCATGCGGCGCCTGACGTTCGGCGGCAGCACCACCGTCGTCGTACCGCCCGGGCAGCAGGTGCTCAGCGACGCGGTGCGCCTCGCCGTCCCCGCCGACTCCGACGTGCTGGTCACCACGTACTCGCCGACCCCGTCCGGCCCGGTGACCTGGCACCCGCACGCCCGCCAGACCAGCTACGTCGGCGAGGGCGACCTCACCGAGGACACCACCGGCGCCGCGTACACCGGGCAGGTCACGTCCTGGCGGTACCTGACCGCGGTGGACGTCCTCAGCAACGAGTCCGACGGCACCGTCGTCGTCTTCGGCGACTCGCTGACCGACGGCATCACGTCCACCCTGAACACCAACCGCCGCTGGACGGACGTCCTCGCACGCCGGCTGCGCACCGCGATCGCCGACGGCCAGGACCTGCCCCGGTACACCGTCGTCAACCAGGGCATCAGCGGCAACCAGGTCCTCGCCAGCGGCACCGGCCGCCCCGCCGAGAACCAGGCCGGGCTCGGCCGCTACCACCGGGACGTGCTCTCCCGCACCGGCGTCAAGGTCGTCGTCATCGACCTCGGCGTCAACGACATCCTGCGCACCCCCGGCGTCGCCGACCCCGAGCGCATCCTCGACGGGCTGCGCACCCTGGTCCGCCAGGGCCACGCCCGCGGCCTGAAGGTGATCGGCGCGACCCTCATGCCCTTCGAGGGCCACCGCGGCTACACCGGCGCCCGCGAGCAGGTACGGCAGCAGATCAACGCGCAGATCCGCGCCGGGCGCGTCTTCGACGCGGTCGTCGACTTCGACGCGGCCGTGCGCGACCCGTACAACCCGCGCCGGTTCCGCGCCGACTACGACTCCGGCGACCATCTGCACCCCAGCGACCAGGGGTACCAGCGGATGGCGGAGAGCTTCGACCTGAAGCTCCTGAAGGGCGCGGCCCCCGCCGAGCTGTGAGCGACGGGGCGGGGACGGACCCGGTGGCCGCCCCCGCCCCGCCGGGGCTCAGTCCCCGTCGGAGCCCGGCGTCGGCAGTTCGCGCCGGCCGGCCTTGCGCTCCAGCTTCTCCCGGCGGCGCTCCTCGCGCAGTTCCTGCTTCTGGGCGCGCGTCAGCTTGCGCTCCACACCGACCCCGCCCCAGAACGCGAACCCGGACACGATCACCCGGGGCCCGCCGGGCTCACCGAGGACACCGTCCTCACGGTGGTCGAAACCGCCCATGACACCGATGCCGCGCACCACGACCTCCACACCGGGCGGCACGATCACCTGCACGCCGCCCATGACGGCCACACAGTTGATCTCGATCTCGCGGTCCGCGAAGTTCGCCTCCCGCAGGTCGATCTCCCCGCCGCCCCAGAACGCCACGCAGTTGAGCCGCTTCGGCGCCGTCCACCGCCCCTTGCGCTGGAACCCGGACAGCACGGCCACCGCCCACGCCGGGGAGTCGTCACCGCCGACGATCCGCCCCTCCCACGACCCGTCCCCGGGTGCGGGCCGCTTGACCATGTCCACCCTCGGCGCGGGCGCCGCGCCGACCGGCAGATCCCGGGTCAGCGGCTCCAGCTCGCCGTACGTGCGGGCCCGGTAGGTGGCGTCCAGCCGCTCCCCGAACTCCTCCATGTCGAGCCGCCCCTCCGCGAGGGCGTCCCGCAGGACGTCGGCGACCCGTTCACGGTCGGCGTCGGAGGCGCGCAGCTCCGGGGCGTTGTCGCTCATGACAGCAGCCTACGTACAACTCCCGCCCGGAAGCTACGAGATGACCCGCCCCACGTCCTCCCGTGGCGCCCCGGGAGGCGCGACCGGGCTGTTCAGCATTCGGGCGATCACCGCCTCGATGTCCGGCTCGCGCACCGACAGGTCCACCAGCGGATGGTCGGCGGCCACCCGCGCCACCAGCGCCGCCGCCGACTCGGACGCCGGGAACGCCAGCCACTGGCGGGGCCCCTCCACCTTCACCACCCGCGCCGGGGGCGCCTCGATCGGCGGCAGCTCACGCTCCAGGTCGACCACGAGCATCCGCTCGCTCTCCCCGACCTCGTGCAGCCCGGCGAGCGCCCCGTCGTACACCAGCCGCCCATGGTCGATGACCATGACCCGCGAACACAGCTGCTCGATGTCCTGCAGATCGTGCGTGGTCAGCAGCACCGTCGTGCCCCGCTCGGCGTTCAGCTCCCGCAGGAACGCCCGCACCCGGGCCTTCGACATCACGTCCAGGCCGATCGTCGGCTCGTCCAGGTACAGCACCTCCGGGTCGTGCAGCAGCGCCGCCGCGACGTCCCCGCGCATCCGCTGCCCGAGGGACAGCTGACGCACCGGCACCTCCAGCAGGTCCTCCAGACCGAGGAGTTCCACGAGCCGGTCCAGGTTCTCCCGGTAGCGGGCGTCCGGGATCCGGTACATGCGGTGCATCAGCCGGTACGAGTCGATCAGCGGCAGGTCCCACCACAGCGTGGTGCGCTGCCCGAACACCACCCCGATGCGGTGCGCGAGCCGGGTCCGCTCCCGGGACGGATCGATCCCGGCCACCCGCAGCCGGCCGCCGCTCGGCGTCAGGATGCCGGTCAGCATCTTGATCGTCGTCGACTTCCCGGCTCCGTTCGGCCCGATGTAGCCCACCATCTCGCCGCGCGCCACCCGGAACGAGATCGAGTCGACCGCCCGTACCCGCCGCCGCTCCCGCTTCAGGAAACCCGTCCTGCGGCGGACGTCGAAGACCTTCTCGACCCCGTCCACCTCGATGAACGCCTCGTCGTCACCCATGTCCGTCCCTCAGCTCCCCGTACTCCGGTACGCCCGCAGGCCCGACCGCCACACCAGCCCCGCCACCGCGCAGCACACCGCCGCGACCAGCGGAGACGCGTACGCCGTCCACCCGGCAGCGCCACCGGGTACGGCCGGCCCAGCACATGGGCGGCCGGCACCCAGTTGACGAAGGCGAGCGGCAACGTGAACGTCACCCCGCGCACCAGGTCCTTCCCGAACACCGTCGGCGGGTACTGCAGCAGCGTCGTCCCGCCGTACGTGAACGCGTTCTGCACCTCGGCGGCGTCCTGCGCGACGATCTGGAAGGCCGCCCCCGCCACGAACACCGCGCCGAAGATCACCGCGCCGCTCAGCACCATCACCGGCACCAGCAGCACCTTCGCCGCCGTCCACTCCACGTCCACCGCCGACAGCGCCCAGCCCAGCACCGCCAGGCCCTGCGTGATCCGGCCCAGCCGGCGCAGCGCGAACCGGTCCGCGCCGACCTGCGCGAGCACCGGCACCGGACGCACCAGCAGCACGTCGAACGAACCGTCCCGCATCCGGGCACCCAGCGCGTCCATCGAGCCCAGCGCCAGATCCGCGAACCCGAACGCCGTCACCGCCAGCCCGTACAGGAACGCCACCTCCGCCAGCGACCAGCCACCCAGCCTGTCGACCTGCGAGAACATCAGCAGGATGCCCACGAAGTCCAGTCCCGTCAGCAGCAGGTTGCCCACCACCGTGACCACGAACGACGTCCGGTACGTCATGCTGGAACGCACCCACATCCCGGCGATCAGCCGGTAGGCCCGCAGCCCCTCCACCACCGCGCCGCGCTCAGCCACCCTGCACCACCACCCGCCGCGTCGCCGCCGACTGCACCGCGCGCCCCGCCGCCAGCAGCACCACCGCCCAGCCCGCCTGGAACGCCAGCGCCCCCGCCACCCCGGTCTCCCCCATCAGCACGTCCGCCGGCATCTGCAACTGCGCCGCCCACGGCAGCACCCGCACCACCTCGCCGAACGCCCCCGGGAACGCGTTCAGCGGCAGCAGCATGCCCGAGAAGAAGATGCCCGCGATCATCAGCGCCTGGTTCACCCCCGTCCCGTCCAGCAGCCAGAACACGCTCAGCGCCACCAGATAGCGGATCGCGAAACTCACCACCCCCGCCAGCAGCAGCGTCACCGTGAACGCCGCCCACCGGGTCACGTCCGTGGGCAGCGCCATCGGGAAGAACACCGCCCCGAACAGGAACGGCACCACCCCCCGCCCAGCAGCTGGAACGCGGCCCGCCCCAGATCCCCCGCCAGCCACCACAGCTGAAGATCCACCGGCCGGTACAGGTCGACGGCGACCTCCCCGGTGCGGATCCGCTCCATCAGCTCCTTCTCCGCGCCCCCGCCCTGGATCGCCAGCGTCGCGAACAGGCACTGCCCCAGCCACACGTACGTCACCGCCTGCGCCTGGTCGTAGCCGCCCAGCCCCGGCCGCTCCTCCCACAGGGCCAGATAGGTGAAGACGAGGATCACCCCGAAGACGGTGTTGGTGAACACCCCGGCCGCCGTCGCCAGCCGGTACGTCGCATACCGCCGGAAACCACCCGCCGCGACGGCCAGGTACAACCGTCCCGCGCCCACATCCACGGCCCTCCTCACCCGCCCGGCACCGAAGCGCAGGAGCCTAGTGGCCGCCCCAGGCGGCCTGCCAGCGGATTTCCGGGGCACCCTCAAGCGAGAAACAGCTCACTTTCCCCCAACACGCGCGCCTTTCCGGGAACGGAACACCCGGCGCGAGAGTCTTCAATGGGGGCGCAGCAGGCGTACGAGGGCGTACGGGAAGTACGACGTGAATCAGGAGTCCGAGCACGACATGAGCGAAGAGCCGCAGCCACAGCCGCAGCAGCCGGCCGGGAAGCCGAAGCGACCCCGGCGGACGGGCTGGCGACGGATCATCCCGACCTGGCGCATGGTCCTCGGCACCTTCGTCATCGGCGTCCTGCTGCTCGCCGGCCTGTTCCTCCTCGGCTACTCCCTCGTCAAGATCCCGCCGGCCAACGCGCTCGCCACCAAGCAGGCCAACGTCTACATGTACGCCGACGGCTCCGTGATCGCCCGCGACGGCAAGGTCAACCGGGAGAACGTCACCCTCGCCCAGATGTCGAAGCCCGCCCAGCACGCCATCCTGGCCGCCGAGGACCGCGACTTCTACACCGAGTCCGCCGTCGACCCCAAGGCGATGCTGCGCGCCGCCTGGAACACCGCCACCGGCAAGGGCAAGCAGTCCGGCTCCACGATCACCCAGCAGTACGTCAAGAACTACTACCTGCGCCAGGAGCAGACCGTCACGCGCAAGGTGAAGGAGTTCTTCATCGCGATCAAACTCGACCGCGAGAAGAGCAAGGACGAGATCCTCGAGGGCTACCTCAACACCAGCTTCTTCGGCCGCAACTCCTACGGCATCCAGGCCGCCGCCCAGGCCTACTACGGCATGGACGCCAAGGACCTCGACGCCGCCCACGCCGCCTACCTCGCCGCCCTGGTCAACGCGCCCAGCGAGTACGACGTCGTCGCCCACCCGGAGAACAAGGCCGGCGCCGTCGCCCGCTGGAACTACGTCCTCGACGGCATGGTCACCAAGGGCTGGCTCAAGCCCTCCGAACGGGCCGGGCTGAAGTTCCCCATGCCCAAGGAGTCCTCCACCTCCACCGGCCTGTCCGGCCAGCGCGGCTACATCGTGCGGACCGTCCAGGACTACCTGATCAGCAACAGGATGGTCGACAAGGAGGACCTGGAGTTCGGCGGCTACCGCATCACCACCACCCTCCAGAAGAAGCGGCAGGACGCCTTCGTCGACGCGGTCGACGACAAGCTGATGTCCCGGCTCGACCCGAAGAAGCGCAAGGTCGACGGCTACGTCCGCGCGGGCGGCGCCTCCGTCGACCCGAAGACCGGCAAGGTCGTCGCGATGTACAACGGCATCGACTACGTCAAGCAGTACACCCCGAACGCCACCCGCCGGGACTTCCAGGTCGGCTCCACCTTCAAGCCGTTCGTGTTCACCGCCGCCGTGCAGAACGAGTCGACCACCCGCGACGGCCGCCCCATCACCCCCAACACCATGTACGACGGCACCAACCGGCGCCCCGTGGAGGGCTGGCAGGGCAAGTACTACGCCCCCGCCAACGAGGACGACGTCTCCTACGGCGACATCTCCGTGCGCTCCGCCACCAACAAGTCCGTCAACGCCGTGTACGCCCAGATGGCCGTCGACGTCGGCCCGCAGAAGGTCAAGGACACCGCCGTCAAGCTCGGCCTGCCCACGGCCACCCCCGACCTCGAGCCCTACCCCTCCATCGCCCTCGGCACCGCCACCGCCAGCGTCCTCGACATGACGGAGGCCTACGCGACCCTCGCCAACCACGGCAAGCGCGGCACCTACACCATGATCGAGAAGGTGACCAAGGACGGCGCCGAGGTCGTCGACCTCCCCCACCGCAAGCCCTCCCAGGCCGTCACCCGCGAAGCCGCCGACACCACGACCTCGGTCCTGCAGAGCGTCGTCGACAGCGGCACCGCCACCGCCGCCCAGGCCGCCGGCCGCCCCGCCGCCGGCAAGACCGGCACCGCCGAGGAGGACACCGCCGCCTGGTTCGCCGGATACACCCCCGACCTCGCCACCGTCGTCGCCGTCATGGGCCAGGACCCCGTCACCGCCAAGCACAAGTCGCTGTACGGCGTCATGGGCCTCGAGCGGATCAACGGCGGCGGCGCGCCCACCGAGATCTGGGCCCAGTACACGAAGGCCGCCCTGAAGGGGAAGCCGGTCACCGACTTCGACCTGGAGCTCCAGGAGAACGCCGAGGTCCCCCAGTACCCCACCTCCGACCCGACGCAGGGCGACGAGGACGAGGGCGACGAGGACGACGGCCCCTCCGGGAAGCCCACGTCCGGCACCGGCACCGAGGGCCAGACCGGCGGCGAGACGCCCGGCGGCCCGGACGGCGGCACCAGCACCGGCCAGGACGGCGGCGGCGACGGCGGCACCGACGACGGGGGCGCCACCGACGGCGGCCAGAACGGCGGCACGAACGACGGCGGGACCACGGACGGAGGCGCCGGCGGACCCGGCGGACCCGACGGCGGCACCAGCAGCGGCCAGGACGGCGGCACCGACACCGGCGGACCGGGGGCGACGGGCACCACGGCCGGCTTCCCGACCCGCAGACCGTAGGCGGCAGATAAGGGGAAGCCCGTCAGTGACCGCTGGTCGCCTTCAGCCCCACCACGGCGACCAGCAGCAGACACACGAAGAAGATCCGCGCCGCGGTGACCGGCTCCCCCAGCACCAGCATGCCGACCACCGCGGCACCGGCCGCGCCGATCCCGACCCACACCCCGTACGCCGTACCGATCGGCAGGGACCGGGCGGCGTACGACAGCAGCAGCATGCTCGCGACGATGCCCGCGCCGGTGAACAGGCTGGGGACGAGCCGGGTGAAACCGTCGGTGTACTTCATGCCCACCGACCAGGCGACCTCGAGCAGACCGGCGACGACGAGCAGAACCCAGGCCATGACAGGGACCTCCGAGGCGAGACGACGACGTGGAACGCGGTGCGTCGTCTTTGCCTACATCCCGGTACGGCGCGTCTCGTCGGGCACCTTCCACGCTAGCAAGCCCAGGCCCGGGCCCACGGAAAGGGGCCGGTGACAACGGTCACCGGCCCCCTTCCTCCGTCATCTCACAGATAGAGCCCCGTGGAGTCCTCCGACCCCTCGAACCGGTCGGCGGCCACCGCGTGCAGATCGCGTTCGCGCATCAGCACGTACGCGACCCCGCGCACCTCCACCTCGGCCCGGTCCTCCGGGTCGAACAGGACCCGGTCACCCGGCTCCACGGTCCGTACGTTCTGCCCCACCGCGACGACCTCGGCCCAGGCCAGCCTGCGGCCCACGGCGGCCGTCGCGGGGATCAGGATGCCGCCACCGGAACGCCGCTCGCCCTCGCTGGTGTCCTGCCGCACGAGTACGCGGTCGTGCAGCATCCGGATGGGCAGCTTGTCGTGATGGGTGCTGTGCTCGTTTCTGTTGGCGCTCACGCCTCGAACCTACCTGCCTCCGCCACCTGTGTACTCCGCCGGGTCCGCGCCCTCAGCCCTTGCGGCGCCGGGCACCGAGGGCCAGCAGCCCGACCAGGCCGACCGCCACGAGCGCGACCGGCACGATGCGCTCCAGACGGGGCGCGCCGTCCTCGTCGGTGAACTTGGCCTTGACGTCGCTCACGGCCCGGTTCACGCCCACGTAGGCCCGTCCGAGCGTGTGGTCGATGTTCGCCGCGACCTTGGCCTTGGCATCGCCGACGATCGTCTTCGGGTGCACCCGCACCCCGATCTCGTCGAGCGTCTCCGCCAGCACGACGCGGCGGGCCTTGATGTCCGCCTCGATCTGTGCCGGGGTCCTGGTGTCCGACGTGTCCGCCACCGTACGGCCTCCGAAGTGAACTGATGATGTTTCCGGACAGTCTGTCAGCTCCACGGCGAACCGCACCGTCAGGCTCCCCGGTTACGCTGGTCCGATGAGCGAGCGACTCCAGCCGGGGGACGTGGCCCCCGCCTTCACCCTTCCCGACGCCGACGGCAACGAGGTGTCCCTCTCGGACCACAAGGGCCGCAAGGTCATCGTCTACTTCTACCCCGCCGCCCTGACGCCGGGCTGCACCAAGCAGGCCTGTGACTTCACGGACAACCTGGAGCTGCTGGCCGGCGCCGGGTACGACGTCATCGGGGTATCCCCCGACAAGCCGGAGAAACTCGCCAAGTTCCGCGACAAGGAGTCCCTGAAGGTCACGCTGGTGGCCGACCCGGACAAGAAGGTCCTGGAGGCGTACGGCGCCTTCGGCGAGAAGAAGCTCTACGGCAAGACGGTGGTCGGCGTCATCCGCTCGACGGTCGTCGTCGACGAGGAGGGCAAGGTCGAACGCGCCCTCTACAACGTCAAGGCCACCGGCCACGTCGCCAAGATCATCAAGGACCTGGGCATCTGACGCCCGCGCCCGGCACCCCGACGGCTCCCACCCGGCTCCCCGGTGGGAGCCGTTCCGTTTTCCGTGGGTGACGGTCCGACGACCGGCTCGTTGATCCGTACGAGCCACGAACGGGTGGCCGAGAACGGGGAGGGGTGCCATGGGGGCGGGCAGGGAGCGCGGGGGCGTGAAGTGGACGCGAGACATCCTCCAGGAGGCGGTCACGGCCTCGACGAACATGTCCCAGGTCCTCCGCCACCTGGGCCTGGACGTGGTGGGCGGCCACCACACCCACATCAGCCGCCGGATCAGGGCGTACGGGATCGACACGTCGCACTTCCGTCTCCCCTCCCGGCGCGGCAGGCCGTGGCGGCCGAGGACCCCCGAGAGGCTCCTGGTCGAGCAGCCCGCCGACACGGCCAGACGCATCCCGGGCGACCGGCTCAAGTGGGCGATGACGGCATCGGGCGTACCGGAGCGGTGCGCGCTGTGCGGTACGCCGCCGTCCTGGCGGGGCCGGCCGCTTCCGCTGGAGGTCGATCACATCGACGGCAACTGGCGCGACAACCGCATCGGCAATCTCCGGTTGCTGTGCCCCAACTGCCATGCGACGACGGACGGGTACCGGGGCCGGGCCAAGCGGCGGGCCGGGAAGGACACGGCGTGAGGGCCGGTGCACGGGCACGGCCCACCGTGGAGGCGTTGCGCGAGGCGGTGTCCCGGTCGGAGTCGCTCGCGGCGGTGCTGCGACGGCTGGGGCGCCCCGACAACGGCGGTCAGCGTGTTCTGGTGCGGCGATGGCTGAGCGAGGCCGGCATCTCGACGGAACACTTCCTGGGCCAGGGCCACCGACGTGGGAAGCCGGGCGTGGTTCCGCTCAAGCGCCCCGAGGAGATCCTGGTGCTGCACGAGGGCGGCCGCCGGACGAGGACCGTGCTTCTGCGCCGGGCGCTGCGTGAGACCGGTGTGCCGGACGAGTGCGCCGAGTGCGGTACGGGGCCGGAGTGGCTCGGGAAGCCGATGACTCTGGAGGTCGATCACATCAACGGCGACCGGAGCGACGACCGGCGGGAGAATCTGCGACTGCTGTGTCCCAACTGCCACGCCACCACGGCGACCTGGTGCCGAGGAGGACGCCGCCCTTCCCCTCAATGAGCCGACACACGACCGGTACGATGTGCGTGCACGCGGCCGTGGCGGAATTGGCCTACGCGCAACACTTAGGATGTTGTGGGAGAAATCCCTTGAGGGTTCGAGTCCCTCCGGCCGCACACCTGCGAATCGAAGGTCCGCCCGCTGTCGGGCGGACCTTCGTCGTTTCAGCCCAACAGCTCCCGCACCACCGGTACCAGTGCCCGGAACGCCTTGCCTCGGTGGCTGATGGCGTTCTTCTCGGCCGGGGTGAGTTCGGCGCAGGTGCGGGTCTCGCCGTCGGGCTGGAGGATCGGGTCGTAGCCGAAGCCGTTGGTGCCGGCGGGGGCGTCGCGCAGGGTGCCGCGGAGCTGGCCCTCGACGACGCGTTCGGTGCCGTCGGGGAGGGCGAGGGCGGCGGCGCAGGCGAAGTGGGCGGTGCGGTGGGGGTCGGCGATGTCGCCGAGCTGGGCGAGGAGCAGTTCGAGGTTGGCCTGGTCGTCGCCGTGCTTTCCGGCCCAGCGGGCGGAGAAGATGCCGGGGGCGCCGCCGAGGACGTCGACGCAGAGGCCGGAGTCGTCGGCGACTGCGGGGAGGCCGGTGGCCTGGGCGAGGGCGTGGGCCTTGAGGAGGGCGTTCTCGGCGAAGGTGACGCCGGTTTCCTTGACGTCGGGGATCTCGGGGTAGGTGTCCGCGCCGACGAGGTCGTGGTGGAGTCCTGCGTCGGCGAGGATCGCCCGGAGTTCGGTGATCTTTCCGGCGTTGCGGGTGGCGAGGATCAGGCGGGTCATGGCCCCCAGTATGGCCAACCGTGGAAGGGGCCGGTCAGGGCGTGCAGACCTTGGTGAGTTCGCCGGCGGCGTCGGTGACGGGGCTGATGTCGGGGGTCTCGTCGCCGTTCTTGACGGCGTCGCGGACGTTGGTGACGGCTTTCTGGAGGTCTTCGACGGCCTTGTTCACGTCGGCGTCGTCGGTCTCGTCGCCGATCTCGCGGAGGTTCTGGTCGATGGAGGTGAGGGATTCCTCGAGCTGGGTGGGGTCGTTGCTCAGGTTCTCGGCGGCCTGCTGGAGTTCGGTGACGCTGTCGGCGATGGCGTCGGCGGTCCTGACGCAGTCCATGGCCTTGCCGACGGCGTCGCAGCCGGTGGTGAGGCCGGTGGTGAGTGCCAGGGCCGCGACGGCTGCGGCGGCTGTGGCGATGTGGCTCCGGCGTCGGCTGGTGGCCATGGTGGACGTCCCCTCCCTGCGCGGGCCTGGCGGGCCCTCGTGCACTGGCCGGGCGTACGGCGGTGTGCCGTACGCCCGTATCCGTAGGGACGCCGGGGCGGGGGGTGCGGTTGCCCGGCGCCGCCCGGTGTCTTGGTTTGTTCTTTACTGTGCGAGGAGGGTGTCGAGGGCCTTGCGCTGGAGGTCGGCGAGTTCGCCGCAGCCGGCGACGGCGAGGTCGAGCAGGGTGTTGAGTTCGTCGCGGGCGAAGGGTTCGGCCTCGGCGGTGCCCTGGACCTCGACGAAGCGGCCGTCGCCGGTGCAGACGACGTTCATGTCGGTGTCGGCTTTGACGTCCTCCTCGTAGCGCAGGTCGAGGAGGGGGACGCCGGCGACGATGCCGACGGAGACGGCGCTGACGGTGCCGGTGAGGGGCTTGCGGCCGGGCTTGACGAGTTTGCGGCCCTGGGCCCAGGCGACGGCGTCGGCGAGGGCGACGTAGGCGCCGGTGATGGCGGCGGTGCGGGTGCCGCCGTCGGCCTGGAGGACGTCGCAGTCGAGGACGACGGTGTTCTCGCCGAGGGCCTTGTAGTCGATGACGGCGCGCAGGGAGCGTCCGATGAGGCGGCTGATCTCGTGGGTGCGGCCGCCGATCTTGCCGCGGACGGATTCGCGGTCGCCGCGGGTGTTGGTGGCGCGGGGCAGCATGGCGTACTCCGCGGTGACCCAGCCTTCGCCGCTGCCCTTGCGCCAGCGCGGGACGCCTTCGGTGAAGGAGGCGGTGCACAGCACCTTGGTGTCGCCGAAGGAGACGAGGACGGAGCCTTCTGCGTGCTTGCTCCAGGCGCGTTCGATGGTGACCGGGCGGAGCTGGTCGGGGGTGCGGCCGTCGATGCGGGGCTGTGAGGACATGGCGTCGAGCCTAGCGGGACGAGTGAAGGGCCCGTCCCGTGTGGGGAGGGGCCCTTCAGGGGGTGAAGCCGGGGACGATGCCCGCGCTTCACATCATGTCTTCGATCTCCGCGGCGATCGGGTCGGCGTCGGTGCCGATGACGACCTGGATGGCGGTGCCCATCTTGACGACGCCGTGGGCGCCGGCGGCCTTGAGGGCGGTCTCGTCGACGAGTGAGGCGTCGCTGACCTCGGTGCGGAGGCGGGTGATGCAGCCCTCGATCTCTTCGATGTTGTCGATGCCGCCGAGCCCGGCGACGATCTTCTCAGCCTTGCTGGCCATGTTCGCTCTCCCTGATCCGAACCGCTTTGTCGCAGTAACCCACAGTTGGCCCATCTTCGCGAGCGGTCGTGCCGTCTGTGTCGAAGGATGGCCTTCACGACAGCGGAACCGTCCGCGACTGGTCTACACCACCAGGGGGACGGCCGACAAACCGCCCAGCGAGGACAGGGGTTCGGATGACTGCCGACAGTACGGTCACTCCCGGGCGGGCGCGCTGGAACGCCTTGTTCCAGGGGTTGCAGAAGATGGGGCGCAGTCTGCAGCTCCCCATCGCCGTGCTGCCGGCGGCGGGCATCCTGAACCGGCTGGGGCAGCCGGATGTGTTCGGGGACGACGGTCTGGGCTGGACCGATGTGTCGCGGGTGATGGTGGGTGCGGGCAGTGCGCTGCTCGACGGGTCGCTGGGGCTGCCGCTGCTGTTCTGTGTGGGTGTGGCCATCGGCATGGCGCGCAAGTCGGACGGTTCGACGGCGCTGGCGGCGGTGGCGGGGTTCCTCGTGTACTACACGGTGCTGCGGCAGTTCCCGGACGACTGCGCGGAGGGCTCCAAGGCGATCCCGAACGTGGGCTGTCAGTTGCAGGACGGCTCGGTGACGGTCTTCGAGTTCCAGAACCCGGGGGTGTTCGGCGGGATCGTCATGGGGTTGCTGACGGCGTTCTTCTGGGCGCGCTATCACCGGACGAAGCTGGTGGACTGGCTGGGCTTCTTCAACGGCCGGCGGCTGGTGCCGATCATCATGGCGTTCGTGGCGATCCTGTTCGCGGCACTGTGTCTGTGGGTGTGGCCGCCGATCGGTGACGCGCTGGAGAGCTTCAGCGACTGGATGAGCGGGCTGGGCGCGTGGGGTGCGGGTGTCTTCGGTCTGGCGAACCGGGCGCTGCTGGTGGTGGGTCTGCACCAGTTCCTGAACGTGCCCATCTGGTTCCAGTTCGGGACGTTCACGACGCCGGACGGGCGGGTGGTGCACGGTGACATCAACATGTTCCTGGCGGGCGACCCGGACGCCGGTCAGTTCACCTCGGGGTTCTTCCCGATCATGATGTTCGCGCTGCCGGCGGCGGCGCTGGCGATCACGCACTGTGCGAGGCCGGGGCGCCGCAAGGAGGTCGGCGGTCTGATGCTGTCGGTGGCGCTGACGTCGTTCGTCACGGGGATCACGGAGCCCATCGAGTACTCGTTCCTGTTCGTGGCGCCGCTGCTGTACGCGGTGCACGCGGTGCTGACGGGTGTGTCGATGGCGGTGACCTGGGCGCTGGGGGTGCATGACGGGTTCAGCTTCTCGGCGGGGCTGATCGACTACGTCATCAACTGGAACCTGGCGACGCGGCCGTGGGCGATCGTCCCGATCGGTCTGTGCTTCGCCGTCCTCTATTACGTGATCTTCCGTTTCGCGATCACCAGGTTCGACCTGAGGACGCCGGGGCGGGAGCCGGAGGAGGAGGTGGAGGACGTCACGAAGGGCTGACCGTCCGTGAGGGGCTCCGGGGGGCCTCCACAAAGGTCCGAATAAGGCGGGATAACGGTCCGGGCAATGCTCGGGAATCGCGGGTTCCTTATCGCACCTTCATCGTGTACAACAGGTCTACACCACTGAGTGGTGTAGACCACCACCCGATGGAGGAAGTCTATGAGCACCGCCACCTCGCCAACGGCGGCCCCCACGAAGAAGTGGGGATCAGGCCTGATCCAGGGCCTTCAGAAGGTCGGCCGCAGCCTTCAGCTCCCGATCGCCGTGCTTCCGGCCGCCGGTCTGCTGCTCCGTTTCGGCCAGCCCGACGTGTTCGGCGCGGACGGACTCGGCTGGGACAAGGTCGCCGCCGTGTTCGCCACCGCGGGCGGTGCGATCTTCGACAACCTGCCGATGCTGTTCTGCATCGGTGTGGCGATCGGCTTCGCCAAGAAGGCGGACGGCTCGACCGCCCTGGCCGCCCTCGTCGGCTTCCTCGTGTACAGCAACGTCCTCAAGGCGTTCCCGGTCACCGAGGCGAAGGTCCAGGACGGCGCGGACATAGCCGCGACCTACAACAACCCTGGTGTCCTCGGCGGCATCATCATGGGTCTGCTGGCCGCCGTGCTGTGGCAGCGCTACCACCGCAAGAAGCTGGTGGACTGGCTGGGCTTCTTCAACGGCCGCCGGCTCGTGCCGATCATCATGGCCTTCGTCGGCACCGCGATGGGCGTCTTCTTCGGTCTGGTCTGGGAGCCGATCGGTGAGGTCATCTCCGACTTCGGCGAGTGGATGACCGGTCTCGGCGCCTTCGGCGCGGGTCTGTTCGGCCTGATCAACCGTGCGCTGATCCCGGTCGGCATGCACCAGTTCGTGAACACCGTCTCCTGGTTCCAGCTCGGCGACTTCAAGGACGCCGCCGGCGGGATCGTCCACGGTGACCTGAACCGCTTCTTCGCCGGTGACCCGACCGCCGGTCAGTTCATGTCCGGCTTCTTCCCGATCATGATGTTCGGTCTGCCGGCCGCCGCCATCGCCATCGCGCACAGCGCCCGCCCCGAGCGCCGCAAGGCCGTGATGGGCATGATGGTCTCGCTGGCGCTGACCTCCTTCGTGACCGGTGTGACCGAGCCGATCGAGTTCGCGTTCATGTTCATCGCCCCGGTGCTGTACGTGATCCACGCGGTGCTCACCGCCCTGTCGATGGCGATCACCTGGGCGCTCGGCGTCCACGCGGGCTTCACCTTCTCCGCGGGCTTCATCGACTACGCGCTCAACTGGAACCTGGCGACCAAGCCCTGGCTGATCATCCCGATCGGCCTGGTGTTCGCCGCGATCTACTACGCCGTCTTCCGCTTCGCCATCACGAAGTGGAACCTCCCCACCCCGGGCCGCGAGCCCGAGGAGGAGGTCGAGGACCTCACCAAGGCGTGAGCCCCACGGCATGACGAAGGCCCCGGAACCGGGAGGGTTCCGGGGCCTTCGCCGTGTCAGATCTCGTACGTCCGGCCGGGTGCCGCCAGCGTCACCGGGCCGTCGTAGACCTCGCGCGCGTCCGCCAGGTTGACCTCGGGGTCGGTCCACGGCGGGATGTGGGTGAGGACCAGGCTCCGGGCGCCCGCGCGAGCCGCCGACTGCCCCGCCTCGCGCCCGTTGAGGTGCAGGTCGGGGATGCTCTCCTTGCCGTGCGTGAAGGCGGCCTCGCACAGGAACAGGTCGGCGTCGCGGGCGAGTTCGTCCAGGGCGGTGCTGATGCCCGTGTCGCCGGAGTAGGTCAGCACCCGGCCGCCGTGCTCGATCCGGATACCGTACGCCTCCACCGGGTGGGCCACGCGTTCCGTGTGCACCGTGAACGGGCCGATGTCGAAGGTGGACGGCTTGACCGTGTGGAAGTCGAAGACCTCGCTCATGGACGAGGCGGTGGGGGTGTCCGCGTAGGCCGTGGTCAGACGGTGCTCGGTGCCCTCGGGACCGTAGACCGGGATGGGGTCGCAGCGGCCGCCGTCGTGCCGGTAGTAGCGCGCCACGAAGTACGCGCACATGTCGATGCAGTGGTCGGCGTGCAGGTGGCTGAGGTAGATCGCGTCGAGGTCGTAGAGACCGCAGTGGCGCTGCAGCTCGCCCAGGGCGCCGTTGCCCATGTCGAGGAGCAGCCGGAAGCCGTCGGCCTCGACGAGGTAGCTCGAGCAGGCCGATTCCGCGGACGGGAACGACCCCGAGCAGCCGACGACGGTGAGCTTCATGAAACAGAAACCTCCGCTGGCGGAAATCCGAAGATCGGGGATGGGGGGCGTCGGGGGTCGTGCGGTCCGTCGAGCGTAAGGCGCGAAACCTCCGGTCGCTCCTCCGCACAGCTCTGTTGTGGGCGAACTCACCTGCGGTGTCACGCGTTCGGCTGGACCCGGGGCGTACGGGAGGTGCGCGGAGGCGCGCGGCCCGGGGTGGGCGCCGGTAGCGTCGTGCGTATGGACACGTCATGGTGGCCGGCGCTCGGCGCGGTCGTGCTGCTCGCGTTCGTCGCCACGCTTGTGGACGGGTGGGGGCGGGGGCGCAGGCCGCGGCGGGGGCGTGAGGCGCGGCGGACCCGGCCGCCGGGGCGGCCGCTGAAGCGGGGGCGGGGGCCGGGCCGGCTGCCGGAGCCGGCGGAGATCTGGTGGGCGAACGTGCCCTACGAGGACCGGCCGGGGGCCAAGGACCGGCCGTGTCTGGTGCTGGCGGTGCGCGGGCAGCGCGTCACGGTCGCCAAGATCACCAGCAGGAACCGCGCCGGGCGCGGCGATGTCATCGCGCTGCCGCCGGGGTCGGTCGGGGACGCCGGGGGCCGGGCGAGCTATCTGGAGACGGGTGAGCTGCGGGTCGTCCCGGTGCGGGACTTCCGGCGGCGGGTCGGGGTGATGGACCCGGCCGTGTGGGACCAGGTCCGTCACCTGTCGAAGTGACCCGCGGGGGCGTCAGGCCCAGAGCTGGCCGTGGAGCGTCTCGATGGCTTCCTCCGTCGTCGCGGCCGTGTAGACGCCCGTCGAGAGGTACTTCCAGCCGCCGTCGGCGACGAGGAACACGATGTCGGCGCTCTCCCCCGCCTTCAGCGCCTTCTTCCCGACGCCGATCGCGGCGTGCAGGGCGGCGCCGGTGGAGACGCCCGCGAAGATGCCCTCCTGCTGGAGGAGTTCCCGGGTGCGGGTGACCGCGTCGGCGGAGCCGACCGAGAAGCGGGTGGTGAGGACCGAGGCGTCGTACAGCTCGGGGACGAAGCCCTCGTCGAGGTTGCGCAGGCCGTAGACGAGGTCGTCGTAGCGCGGCTCGGCGGCGACGATCTTCACGTCGGGCTTGTGCTCGCGCAGATAGCGGCCGACGCCCATCAGGGTGCCGGTGGTGCCGAGGCCCGCGACGAAGTGGGTGACCGAGGGGAGGTCGGCGAGGATCTCCGGGCCGGTCGTCGCGTAGTGGGCGCCCGCGTTGTCCGGGTTGCCGTACTGGTAGAGCATCACCCAGTCCGGGTGCTCGGCGGAGAGCTCCTTGGCGACCCGTACGGCGGTGTTGGAGCCGCCCGCGGCGGGGCTGGAGATGATCTCGGCGCCCCACATGCCGAGCAGGTCGCGGCGCTCCTGGGAGGTGTTCTCGGGCATCACGCACACCATGCGGTAGCCCTTGAGCTTGGCCGCCATGGCGAGGGAGATGCCGGTGTTGCCGCTGGTCGGCTCGAGGATGGTGCAGCCCGGCGTGAGCCGGCCGTCCTTCTCCGCCTGCTCGATCATGTGCAGGGCGGGCCGGTCCTTGACGGAGCCGGTGGGGTTGCGGTCCTCCAGCTTGGCCCAGATCCGGACGTCGTCGGACGGCGACAGCCGCGGCAGGCGCACCAGGGGGGTGTTGCCGACCGCGGCGAGGGGGGAGTCGTACCGCATCCCGATCAGGCCATACCGCCGGCCACGGCCGGCAGGATCGTGACGTTGTCGCCGTCGCTGAGCTTGGTGTCGATGCCGTCGAGGAAGCGGACGTCCTCGTCGTTCAGGTAGACGTTGACGAAGCGGCGCAGCTGGCCGCCGTCGACGATGCGCGCCCGGATTCCCGCGTGGCGGCTCTCGAGGTCGGTGAACAGGTCGGCGAGGGTCTCACCGCTGCCCTCCACCGCCTTCTGACCGTCGGTGTAGGTGCGGAGGATGGTCGGGATGCGGACCTCGATGGCCATGGGTCGGGGCTCCTGTCGGGAGTAGTCGGTCGGGGGCGCGCGGCAGCGCTGGGACAGCCGTGGTGCGTGAGTGCGGCGCCGCGGCTCACGGCCGGACGGCGGCAGGGTGTCGCGTCAACAGATGGCGCTGGCGAGCCTGCACAGGTCGACGTGCAGCCGCGCCACGAGCAGCATGCCCGGCGTCTTCCCGCTCACGTCGTGGAGAACCATGGGGTCATCGTATCGATTCCCGGTCCGGGTCCTGGAATGTGATCCCACATCGCGGACGGTGACGGGTCGCTTGGTGAGACCGGGCCGCGCGGACCGGGTCGTACGGGGCCGGGTCGTCAGTAGGACTCGACGATCCTGACCTCCTCCTCCGTGACCTCGCCCTCGAGGATGCGGAAGGAGCGGAACTGGAAGTCGCCGAGGCCGTCGGTGTCGGCCGTGGAGACGAGGACGTAGTGGGCGCCGGGCTCGTTGGCGTACGAGATGTCGGTGCGCGAGGGGTAGGCCTCGGTGGCGGTGTGCGAGTGGTAGACGATCACCGGCTCCTCGTCGCGGTCGTCCATGTCGCGGTAGAGCTTGAGCAGGTCGCCGGAGTCGAACTCGTAGAACGTGGGGGACATCGCCGCGTTCAGCATGGGGATGAAGCGTTCGGGGCGGTCCGATCCGGCCGGGCCCGCGACGACTCCGCACGCCTCGTCGGGGTGGTCCTTGCGCGCGTGGGCGACGATCTGGTCGACGAGGGCCTGGGTGATGGTCAGCATGCGGCCAGGATAAGCAGAGGGGCCGCCCCGTACCGAGGGTTGGTACGGGGCGGCCCACATGCCGGACGTGCGGTCACGTCCCGGGAGGCGCGGGCGTCCTGAGCGGCGGCGCGGGGGGCACCACGAGCGCTCCCCGCGACCGGACGTCCGCGCGCGGATCAGCCGACCTTCTCCAGCTCCGGCTCCTCGCCGCCGCGCGTGGCGATGCCCGGGTTGCGGCTCTTGAGGACCGACCAGCCGACACCGAGGGCGACGGCCCAGCCGGCGGCGACGTACAGGCAGACCCGCGCGTCCTTGTCGTACGCGATCATGCAGGTCACGAGGATGAGGAAGAGCAGCGCGACCCAGCTGAAGAGGGCCCCGCCGGGGGCGGGGAAGGAGGAGGCGCGCAGCCGGCCGGCGTCGACGGCACGGCGGTAGCGGATGTGGCTGACGAGGATCATCATCCAGGTCCAGATGCCGGCCGCGGTGGCGACGGAGGTGACGTAGGTGAACGCCTTCTCCGGGACGACGTAGTTGAGGATCACGCCGATGCCCATGAGGGCCACCGAGACGGTGATGCCGATGGCGGGCGTCTTGCGGGCGTTGAGCCGGGCGAAGGCCTTGGGGGCCTCGTTGTTGGCGGCGAGGCCGCGCAGCATCCGGCCGGTGGAGTACATGCCGGAGTTGCAGGACGACAGGGCCGCGGTGAGGACCACGAAGTTGACGATGCCGGCGGCGAGCGGGATGCCGATCTTGCCGAAGGCGTGCACGAAGGGGCTCTCGCCGGCGGAGAACTCGGTCCACTTCACGACGGAGAGGATCACCAGGAGCGCGCCGACGTAGAAGACGATGATGCGCCAGGGCAGCGTGTTGATGGCCTTGGGCAGGGTCTTCTCGGGGTTCTCGGACTCGCCCGCGGTGACGCCGACGAGCTCGACGGCGAGGTAGGCGAACATGACGCCCTGGAGCGTCATCAGGCTGGAGCCGATGCCGTTGGGGAAGAACCCGCCGTGCGACCAGAGGTTGGAGGCGGCGGCGGTGTCACCGGCGTCCGAGAAGCCCAGGGTGAGCACGCCGAGGCCGATGACGATCATGCCGATGATGGCCGTGACCTTGACCATCGAGAACCAGAACTCGACCTCGCCGAAGATCTTGACGGAGATGAGGTTGACGCCGAAGAGCACCACGAGGAACACCAGGGCGCTGACCCACTGCGGGATGTCCGGGAACCAGAAGTGGATGTAGATCGCGGCGGCCGTCAGCTCGGCCATGCCGGTGACCACCCACATGAGCCAGTACGTCCAGCCCGTGACGAAGCCGAAGAAGGGGCCCAGGAACTCCCGGGCGTACTCGGCGAAGGAGCCGGAGACGGGCCGGTACAGGAGCAGCTCGCCCAGGGCCCGCATGATGAAGAAGATGACGACGCCCGCGAGGGCGTACATGAGGATGATGCTGGGTCCGGCCTTTGCGATGTTCGCACCGGCACCCATGAACAGGCCGACGCCGATGGCGCCGCCGATCGCGATCATCTGGACCTGACGGCTGCCGAGGCCGCGCTCGTACCCCTCTTCGGGGGCGCCCGTGGCCGTCGTGTCGCTGACCTTCGAAGAGGTCATGGTGTGTGCGCCTTTCTCCATGCCGACCCGGGCCTTTCGTCGGCCGCGGATCGGGTCTCGATCCCCCCGGATTGCTGGAGCTGTGCCCGGCCGGCGGTCCGCCGGCCCTGTGGCGCACCCGGCCGAACATTCGGGTGGTGCTCGGCGGGCGGTCGTGAAGATTTATCACGGCTGCAACGGCGATCGGAGGGGGCCCGTGTGGCGCATCCCACAGGGAGAACCGGACAAAATCACCGCCGCCCCGCATAGCGGGTGGCGGCGGTGACGGGATCGTTATCCGGATTTGAGCGTCCGCTGAGCGAACACAGAACCATCACATATCGGCATGAAGGGTCGCGGGAGCGGGCTGGATCAGGGCATGAGGGTGGCGACGAGGGTCTCCTGGAGGCCGCCGAGCCACAGATAGGCCATCACCATCGGCTTGCGGGAGTCCTCGTCGGGGAGGCGGTACAGCAGATCGGCGTCGTCCTCGTCGGTGATCTCCAGCCGGGACCCGATGGCCAGGCGCAGGTCGTTGAGGGCGCTGAGCCACTGCTGGGACTCCTCGGTGGACAGCTTCAGCACCGCGGCGCCGTCGCCGGCGCTCCCGGCGCTGAGCGCGTCCAGGGTGCGCACCACCGCGAGGGCGTTCTCCCGCTTGCCGGCGCGCAGGTCGTTCTCCGTGTAGCGGCGGAACTCGGCGGAGTACGCCCGCTGTTCCTCGGCCTCCTCGGCCTGCGGGGTGCCCTCGGGGTCGCCGTAGGCGTCGGGGAACAGGCGCTTGAGCACGGGGTCGGAGGGCGGCTCGCTGGGGCCCTCGGCGAACAGCTCGGCGAGCGGGTCGTCGGAGGCCTCGCCGGCCGGGCCGGGTCCGATGAGCTCCAGCAGCTGGACGGCCAGCGACCGGATGATGGAGATCTCGACGTCGTCGAGAGCGACGGCGGCGCCGCCGCCGGGGACGGGTTCGAAGGTTCCTGGCATGGAGACGATTCGCTACTTCCGGTCCTGCTGGAGGGTGGCCCACAGGCCGTAGCCGTGCATGGCCTGCACGTCGCGTTCCATCTCTTCGCGGGATCCGCTGGAGACGACCGCCCGGCCCTTGTGGTGGACGTCGAGCATGAGCTTGGTGGCCTTGTCCTTGCTGTACCCGAAATACGTCTGGAAGACGTACGTCACGTAGCTCATGAGGTTGACCGGGTCGTTGTGGACGATCGTGACCCAGGGGACGTCGGGCTCGGGGACGGCGAACACTTCCTCCGCCGGCTCGGTGCGTTCGATCTCTAGGGGAGCGGGTGACGTCACAGTGCCCATGCTGCCACCGCAGGGGGGTGGTCGCACAAATCCCCGGCCCCGGCCACCCCCAAATCGTCAGACTGACGAAATGGGGGTACGATGCGTGGCCATGAACACAGCGGACCTTGGGCTGCCGGTGGAAGTCCCCTCGACGGCGCTCTTCACGGACCAGTACGAGCTGACGATGCTGCAGGCCGCGCTGCGCGCGGGCACCGCCGGGCGGCGCAGCGTGTTCGAGGTCTTCACCCGGCGCCTGCCGCACGGCCGGCGCTACGGCGTGGTGGCCGGCACCGGACGCGTCCTGGACGCCGTGGAGAACTTCCGCTTCGACGCGGACGTCCTCGGCTTCCTGCGCGAGCGGGGCGTCGTCGACGAGCCGACGCTGCGCTGGCTGGCGGACTACCGCTTCTCCGGGGACGTCTGGGGCTACCCGGAGGGCGAGGTCTACTTCCCGGGCTCGCCGATCCTGCGGGTGGAGGGCAGCTTCGCCGAGTGCGTGCTGCTGGAGACGGTGATCCTCTCCATCCTCAACCACGACTCGGCGATCGCCGCGGCCGCCTCCCGGATGTCCGCGGCCGCCGGGGACCGCCCGCTGATCGAGATGGGGGCCCGCCGCACCCACGAGCTGGCCGCGGTGGCCGCCTCCCGCGCCGCCTACATCGGCGGCTTCACCTCCACCTCCGACCTGGCCGCCGGCTTCCGGTACGGCATCCCGACCGTCGGCACCAGCGCCCACGCCTTCACGCTGCTGCACGACCACGAGCGGGACGCCTTCCGGGCGCAGGTGGACTCCATGGGCCGCGGCACCACGCTGCTGGTCGACACCTACGACGTCGCCGAGGCCGTCCGTACGGCCGTGGAGGTCGCCGGACCCGAGCTGGGCGCCGTCCGCATCGACTCGGGCGACCTGCTGCTGGTCGCGCACCGGGTCCGCCAGCAGCTGGACGAGCTGGGCGCGACCGGCACGCGGATCCTCGTCACCTCGGACCTGGACGAGTACGCCATCGCTTCCCTCGCGGCGGCGCCCGTGGACGCGTACGGCGTCGGCACCCAGCTGGTCACCGGCTCCGGGCACCCGACGGCCTCCATGGTCTACAAGCTGGTCGCCCGCGCCGAGTCCGCCGACGCCGGGGCGCCGCTGGTGCCGGTGGCGAAGCGGTCGACCGGCGGGAAGACGTCCGTCGGCGGGCGCAAGTGGGCGGCGCGCCGGCTCGACGCCGACGGGGTCGCGGAGGCCGAGGTGATCGGCACCGGACCGGTGCCCGCCGACCTCGCCGGCCGGCAGCTGCTGGTCCAGCTCGTCAAGGGCGGGGACGTCGTGGCGCGCGAGCCCCTGGAGGTCGTCCGGGACCGGCACGCGGAGGCCCGCGCCAACCTGCCGCTGTCCGCGATGCAGCTCTCCCGGGGGGAACCCGTCATTCCGACGGAGTACGTCCACACGCGCCCGGGTAGCCAGTCGGGGGCGTGAAACGGGCGCGCCCGCAGTGCCCGCCCCCTGCCACCTCCCGCACCGCACACGAAGTCTCTAGGCTCGGAGGTTCACGGCCGGGCCCCGCACCGATCCACCGTCCCGACCTCAGCGTCCATAACCGAAGGACACCGACCATGCGCCGCGCCTTGATCGTCGTAGACGTGCAGAACGACTTCTGCGAGGGAGGCAGCCTCGCGGTGACGGGCGGCGCCGACGTGGCCGCCGCCGTCACGGAGCTGATCGGTCAGGCGGCCGGGTCCGGCTACCAGCACGTCGTGGCCACGCGCGACCACCACATCGCGCCGGGCGGGCACTTCTCCGCCCACCCGGACTTCGTCGACTCGTGGCCGGCGCACTGTGTGGCGGGCACCGAGGGGGTGGGCTTCCACCCGAACTTCGCGCCCGCGGTGGCCTCCGGCGCGATCGACGCCGTCTTCGACAAGGGGGCGTACGCCGCGGCGTACAGCGGCTTCGAGGGCGCCGACGAGAACGGCGTGCGCCTCGCGGACTGGCTGCGGGCCCGGGACGTCACCGAGGTGGACGTGGTGGGCATCGCCACCGACCACTGTGTGCGGGCCACCGCGCTGGACGCGGCGCGTGAGGGCTTCCGTACGCAGGTGCTGCTGGACCTGACCGCCGGCGTGGCCGCGGAGACCACCGAGCGGGCGCTGGAGGAGCTGCGCGAGGCCGGTGTGGAGCTGACCGGCAAGCCCGTGGTGGCGTAGCCCCAGGCGCCTGTCAGGCCGGGGCGGCGGGCCGGCGCATCAGGGCGCGGATCGGGTGCCAGAGCTCCTGGGCCGGTCCGGGGACGAGGGCGGGCACGGCGGGGACGACGTCCGGGCAGGGGGCCGTGCGCCATATCAGCCCGTCGGGGTGGTGCAGGACCGCCGTGATCTCGTCCGGGGTCGGCGGGGCGGCATTCCCCCGCAGGTAGACGGCGCGCAGGCCCAGGTTGCGGAGCCTGGTCAGGGCTCGGGCGCGGTTGCGGGCGTGCACCAGGACACGGACGCTGCCCGTGCCGTCGGGGGTGGGTCTGGGCAGGTTCAGCGCCACCACCACGCTGCCGGTCGGCAGCTTGCAGAAACCTCCTGCGGCCATGCGGTCACACCCCCGTGCGAGTCGGTGTCAATAACGGAAGCACAGGGTGCACCTAAACACGACCGGCGGCAACCCCGCCAGGGGGCTGCCGCCGATCATGCTCTGACCTGCAGTTCTACCGCTTACTTCGCCGCACGGCCCACTTCGATCTCGATCGTGGAGCCGTCCTTGGCCTCCTTGACGATCTTGATCTTGGTGTTGGTGTCAGTGATCTTGACACCGGCGGAGGGGTTCGACGCGTCGTAGTAGGTGTTGGTGCGGTCGTTGAAGACCGACACACCCGGACGCGACGGGATCTTCACGGCGACGTCCGCGTTGTGCAGCGTCATGCCGTCCGTGCGGAAGGTGCTGAACGGGGAGTCGTAGGCCTGGATGCGGTTGCGCATCAGCGTGCCGTTCTTCCACTTCAGCTGGGTCGGGTGCGAGTCGATCGGCAGGATCAGACCGGCACCCGGGTGCTGGCTGGTGTTGTTGTCCAGCTGCGAGGTGTCCCACTTCCAGATGAGCAGACCGTTCTGGTAGGCGTAGTGCTCCACCCAGTCCGGACGGGTCGTCGTGAAGCCGAAGTTGTACGGGCCCGTCTTCAGCGTCTTGTCGTACGACACGTACTGGCGGTTCTCGGCGATGTAGTACTGGGCGTAGTCGTCCGTGATGGACGCGCCGATGCGCGAGAAGCCCTTCTTCGTCCAGGCGTCGTCGGCGGTCTCGGCGTCGTCCGAGAACACGGCCGAACCGTCGGCGGTCACCGCGATGTTGTCGGCGGTGAAGCCCTTCTGGGCCACGCCGCCGTCCGTCTGGTAGCGGAAGCGCAGGTCGACCTTCTTGCCCGCGTAGGCGTCGAGCGGGAAGACCAGCTTCTTCCAGGCGCCGGAGGTGCCGTCGATCGCCGGCTTGCCGCTGGCGTCCTTGCCGAGGGCGGTGCCGTCGGCGGTGCCCTCCAGAGCGGTCCAGTTGGCGCCGCCGTCGGTGGACACCTCGGTGTAGAGGTAGTCGTAACCGGCCTCGATGTCCCACCAGCCGTCGAGCGTCAGGGACGCGGCCGACTTGCCGGTCAGGTCGACCGAACGGGTCAGCGTGTTGGAGAGGCTGTCACCGCTGCCGCTCCACCACTGGTTCTCGCCCTGCGCCGGCTGGACGATCTCGGTGGTGACCTTCTTCTTGGGCAGCTCGACCACGAGGGCCTGCTTGTGCTTGGTGTTGTACTCGGCGACACCCAGCTTGTGCCACGAGCTCGTGGCGGCCTTGGCCGTGTCGTACTTCAGCCAGCCCAGCTGCAGCTTGTCCCAGGCGGTCATGTCGCCGGGGAGGTCGCCGATCTCCTTCTTGCCGGTGCCCAGCCAGGAACCGGAGGACATCAGCGTCCAGAACCCGGTGGAGTTCTCGCCGCCCTGCGTGTCGTAGAGGTCCGGCAGACCGAGGTCGTGGCCGTACTCGTGCGCGTAGACGCCGAGGCCGCCGTTCTCCGGCTGCACGGTGTAGTCGCCGACCCAGATCCCGGTGTTGCCGATCTGCGCGCCGCCCAGCTTGTTCTGCGCGGGGCCGGTGGCACCGGCGTCCGTGCCGAACGCGTACCAGCGGTGCGCCCAGATGGCGTCCGTGCCCTGGACGCCGCCACCGGCGGACTCGTCCTCACCGGCGTGGACGATCTGGAAGTGGTCGATGTAGCCGTCCGGCTCGTTGAAGTCGCCGTCGCCGTCGAAGTCGTAGCGGTCCCACTGGTCGAACTGGGCGACGTCGGCCTTGATCTGCGCGTCGGTGCGGCCGGCCGCCTTCTGCTGCGCGACCCAGGAGTTCAGGCCGTCGCTGACGATGTTCCAGACGCTGGAGCAGTTCGAGGAGCCGCAGGCGTTGTTGCCGTAACGGGCCTCGTTGTAGGGGACCTTGACCCAGTCCGAGACCTCGCCGTCGACCGAGTAGCGGCCCGAGGACTGCTTCTCGTAGTACTTCTTGACCGACTCGGTGTTCTTGCCGGTGCCGAAGTACATGTCCTGGAAGTGCTGGCGGTTGTAGTCCGCCTTCCAGGCCGTCGAGTTGTCCTTCTTCGGGTCCGGCTTGGCTATCTGGTTGTGCAGCGGGCCGGGCGTGCCGCCGAACTGGCTGATCTGGTCACCGAACTCGACCAGGATCGTGAAGATCTTGTCGGTCTTCTCGCGGCCCAGCTCGACGTACTTGCTGTCGCCCTTCTTGCTCTTGAGCTCGACGACCTGCGAGCCGCCGCGGTTCTTCACCTTGGTCTTGCCCGAGATGACCTGGTTGAGCGCTTCCTGCCGCTGCGCCTCCACGGTCTTGCTCAGGGGGCCTTCGAGGTCGTGGTCGGCGTGCTGCCGGTCCGCCGGATCACGGCGGTCCACGGAGGCCGGTGCGCCTTCGTCGGCCTGAGCCACCGCGAAGGTCGAGAACGTCGCCGTGGCTGTCGCGAGCGCGACGGCGGTCGCCGCCATGCGGAACGTCCAGGGTCTACTGGTCACTTGAGATCCTCCCCCGCGTTCGGGCGCACGGAAGGAGGGTCCTGGTCAACATAGGATCCGCGCGCACGTGATCAACGCGTGTAGTCAAGTGACGTCATTTGACTAGAGGTTAAGCAGAAAAAACAGACCTTGACTTGGACAGGTCAAGTGCACTATGCGGAGTCGCTGTCCACTTACCGAACGGCGGCCGGAGGGCGGGCGCGCACCGCCGTCCACCTGGTGGACGTCATGAATCCGTGCGCCCCCCGTGCACCGGCACTGTTGGTCAGGTCACGCTTACCGAACGTTCCTCTCGGGCATGGACGCCGATAGAGTCGGATGGCGGAACGCCCGGACGTCGGCGCAAAGCCAGGCCGAATCCCCCGTGCACCCCCGATTCCGAGGACACGATGACCATGCCTCGTCCGACTGCCGCACAGCTCGCCTACGGCTCGTGCACCGTGGTCTTCTCGACGCTCGCCATGCTGCTGCTGTCACAGACCAGTTCGGGCGCCGGGATCGCGGTCGTCGCCTTCGCCGCGATGCTGCTCGGACTCCTGGTCGCCATGACGGTGCCCGTGCCGCGCGGGTCCCGTGTGGTGACGGTGGGCCGCTCCGCCGCGGCGGAGCGCGAGAAGACCGAGGAGCCCGCCCTCAGCAAGTCCTGACCCGCCCTCACGCGTCCGTGCTGACGACCACGGTCTTCGCCGCCTTGTCGTGCAGGCCCTGCTTGTAGGGCCGGTCGAAGAAGCTCCAGCCGCCGGCGATCGCGGTCCAGATGCAGGCGCAGCAGAAGGCGAACGGGATCCACAGCACCAGCGAGCGGATCAGCGTGGTCTGCACCGAGGGCGTGGCCCCGTTGTCGAGGTTGGCGACCCGCAGGTGCAGCAGCTTCTTGCCGAGCGTCTGACCGGTCCGGGAGATCATGACCGTGTCGTAGCCGACGAAGAGCACGGCGGCGATCACCGACTGCGCGAAGGACTTGCCGTACTGCACCTTGTCGGTGTCCACGTCGAGTTCGGTGACCCCGAACCCCAGGGTGAGCAGCCAGACGACGACCGCCACCAGGATCAGGTCGATGAGCCGGGCCAGCGTGCGCCTGCCGCTGTCGGCGAGCGGCGGCATCCCGGCCAGCGGGTCGGCGGGCCCGCCGCCGTACGGGTCGCCGCCGTAGGGACCACCGCCGTACGGGCCACCGCCGTAGGGGCCACCGCCGCCGGGCGGGGGCGGGGGTGGCTGTCCGCCGTAGGGGCCGCCCTCACCGCCGGGCGGAGGCGGGGGCTGCCCGCCCTGGGGCGGCTGGTCGCCGTACGGCCCGTCCGGGCCGCCGCCGGGCGGGGGCTGCTTCCGGAACGGGTCGTCGTCCGGGGGCTGCTGACCGGGGCCGGGAGGCGGTTCGCTGCTCATGGCCCGAGTCGACCGCGAACCGCACCGCCGCGCATCCGGCGCGGGGCCGTCCGGAGTACCGGATCATCCGGGCCGGACGGCGGACCCGCTCATCCGGCGACGAACGTACGCGCCGCCTTGTCGTGCAGGCACTGGTGCCAGGGCCGGTCGAACAGGCACCACAGCACACCGATCACCCCGACGACGAGCACGCCCGGCACGCTGTACACCAGCCAGCGGCGCACCGCCGCGCCGTACTCCGGCGGCTCGTGCGCCTCGATGTCGCGCACCTCCAGGCCGAACAGTCTCTTGCCCAGCGTGCGGCCCCACCTGGCGGTCGGCACGGCCTCGTAGAGCCCGCCGGCGATCAGCAGGACGGCCAGGATGACGCCCAGGTAGACCGACGTGGTGCCGTCCAGCAGCCAGACGGTGACGGTCCGTCCGGAGAGCTTGGCCGCCTCGATCTTCTCGTCGACGTGGTCGAGCGCCTTGGAGCCGAGCGGGACGGCCGCGACCGCCGTGACGGCGCCGAGCACCACGGTGTCCACCAGCCGGGCCGCGAGCCGCTTGCCGAGGCCGGCGGGCCGGGCGGCGGCCTGCCGCAGGGCGGCCGCCGCGAACGGGTCCTCGCGGACGGGCTTCCACGGGGCGACCGGGGGCCGGCCCTCGGCGGCCGGCGGCCGGACGTCGGCGGCCGGGTCCGCGAGCCGGTGGACCTGCTGCGCCCAGGACGACTGGCCGCCGCCGGGACCCGGCGCGATCGGAGCCCCGGACGCGGCGGGGGCGGCGGGGGCGGCGGGGGCGGCGGGCGCGGGCTGCGGTCCGCCGGACTGCTGCGGGATGCCCGGGCCGGCCTGCTGGGGGCCGGAGGGGGGCGTCGGGGCGGGCTGGGCGGCGGGCGGGGCCGTGGGGGTCCCCTGGGCCGGCGAGGGGGCCGGAGAAGGCGACGCGGCGGCCTTGCCGGCGCTGAAGCCGGGGCCCTGCGGGGCGTTCGCGGCCGTGCCCGGCGCGGCGGCGGGCGGGTCCTGCCGACCGGCGCGCGGGTTCACCGCGCGGATGGCCATCGTGCCGGGGTCGGGGGCGGCGGCGGACCGCGCTCCCCCGCCGTCCGTCACGGGCCGGCGCATCAGGAAGGTGTCGGGCGCGGCCCCGCCGGCGGACTCCGCCTCCGGCTCGGCGGGCGCCGGGACGCGCGGGTCGGCGCCCTCCTGCTGGGCGCCCCAGGAGACCCGGCGGTCCTGGTCGCCGCCGAACCCGGTCTGCCGGGAGCGGTCGGCGCCCCAGGCGGAGGCGGGTTCGGGGCGGCTGCCGTGCTGGGCCTCACCGGGGGCGGGCCGGGCGACCGGGTCCTCGTCGAAGAAGTGCGGGCCGGTCTCCTCGACCGGGGCGGGCGCGTCGGCCGGCCGGGCGCCCGGCGGCGGGGCGAGCGGCTCGCCGTCGGTCGGGGCGGGACGGCTGGTACCCGGCACCCAGGAGGCGCCGTTCCAGTACCGGACATATCCAGGAATGGACGGGTCCGGGTAATACCCTTCGCGGGGCCGGTCGTCACCGGGGGCCGGGGTTGGGGCGCTCATGTCCGTCGTCCGGTATCTGCTCGTGGGTCACTACGGGGGCTCCACATCTATCAGACGGACGCACCCGCCACCGCCGGTCCCACAGGTCCCGCCCCTTTCCGGGCAACCTCGTGCACGTACGTCACAGGTACGAAAGCCCGGCGGGGGGCCGGGCCGGAAAAAAGTCCGCCCGAGTCGCGTAATGCCGCGCGGGGCCGCCCCTCTCCACTCGTACGGGCCCACCCGGGGAACCCGTACGTGTCACGAGAGAGGAACCCTGCCATGTCCCACACCGTCGTCGAGCGCGAACTGGAGCTGCGGCTCATCCTGTCGCCCGAGCGCAGCGTCCCCGTCCCGGCCCGGCTGGGCTACCACAGCGACGACCCGTACGCCGTCCACGTCACCTTCCACATCACCTCCGCGCAGCCCGTGCACTGGACGTTCTCCCGCGACCTGCTGATCGAGGGGGTGTTCCGGCCGTGCGGGCACGGGGACGTGCGGGTGTGGCCGACGAAGTCGGAGGGGCGGGCCGTGGTGCTGATGGCGCTGAGCTCGCCCGACGGGGACGCCCTGCTGGAGGCGCCCGCCGCGCAGGTGTCGGCGTGGCTGGAGCGGACGCTGCGGGCGGTGCCGCCCGGCACCGAGGCGGGGCAGCTCGGGATCGACGACGCGCTCGACGAGCTGCTCGCCCGGTGACGGGCGCCCGGAGGACGGGTCAGAACAGCTTGCCGGGGTTGAGAAGGTCGAGCGGGTCGAAGACCCGCTTGATCCCGCGCTGCATCTCGATCCCGACGGGGCCGATCTCGCGCGCCATCCACTCCTTCTTCAGCACGCCCACGCCGTGTTCGCCGGTGATCGTGCCGCCGAGTTCCAGGCCGAGCGCCATGATCTCGTCGAACGACGCGCGGGCGCGCCGGGACTCGTCGGGGTCGGCGGCGTCGAAGCAGACGGTGGGGTGGGTGTTGCCGTCGCCCGCGTGCGCGACGACCCCGATGGTGAGCCGGTGCCTCTCGGCGATCCGCTCGACGCCCTCGATCAGGTCGCCGAGCCGGGAGCGCGGCACGCACACGTCGTCGATCATGGTGACGCCCCGGACCGCCTCCAGCGCGGTCAGGGACAGCCGGCGTGCCTGGAGGAGGAGTTCGGACTCGGCGGCGTCGTCCGCCGGGACCACCTGGGTGGCGCCGGCCGCCTCGCACAGCGCGCCCACGGCGGCGAGGTCGGCGGCCGGGTCGGGGGTGTCGAACGCGGCCAGCAGCAGGGCCTCGGTGCTCTCCGGCAGGCCCATCTTCGCCATGGAGTTGACGGCCGCGACCGTCGTCCGGTCCATCAGCTCCAGCAGGGACGGCACATGTCCGCCGGCCATGATCCGGCACACCGCGTCGCAGGCGGCGGCCGCGGAGGCGAACTCGGCGGCCAGCACGAGCTGCTGGGGCGGCTTCGGGCGCAGCGCCAGCACGGCCCGCACGACGATGCCGAGCGAGCCCTCGGAGCCGACGAAGAGCCGCGTCAGGTCGTAGCCGGCGACGCCCTTGGCGGTGCGGCGGCCGGTGCTCATCAGGCGCCCGTCGGCGAGGACGACGTCGAGGCCGAGGACGTACTCGGCCGTCACCCCGTACTTCACGCAGCACAGCCCGCCCGAGGCGGTGCCGATGTTCCCGCCGATGGTGCACATCTCCCAGCTGGAGGGGTCCGGCGGGTAGTACAGGCCGTGCTCGCCCACCGCGCGGGAGAGCGTCGCGTTGACGACGCCGGGCTCCACGACCGCGATCCGGTCGACGGGGTTGATCTCGAGGATGCGGTCCATCTTCGTCAGGGACAGCACGATGCAGCCGTCGGAGGCGTTGGCGCCGCCCGACAGGCCCGTGCGGGCGCCCTGCGGGACGACGGGGACGCGCAGCGCGGTGGCGGTGCGCATCACGTGCTGGACCTCTTCGACGGTGCGCGGGAGCACGACGACGGCGGGGGCGCCGGCCGGGCAGAAGCTGGCCATGTCGTGTGCGTAGGAGGCGGTGACGTCGGTGTCGGTGAGGACGGCCTCGGCGGGCAGACCGGCGAGCAGCCGCTCGGTGAGGTCACCCAGGGCCTGGTCGGGTGCGGCTTCGGTACGGCTCATGATCACAGCGTGACACCCGGGGCCATCGGTGTGAACCCCGCGCGTGGCACCCGTGGCCGGGCGGGTGTGGTCGTCGTGTCCACGCCCCGATTCGCGCACAGTGACGCCATGGAGAACGAGGCCGTGGACCAGGGACAGGACGCGACCGGCCGGCGGCGCACGCTGCGCCGGGTCCTGATCGCGTCGGTGGCGGGGTGTGCCGTGCTCGGCGGGGCGCTGGCGCTGCTGCCGTCCGGGCCGGCGCCGGTACGGCCGCCCGCGCCGGCGCCGGCCCCGGGGGCGGGTGCGCTGACCGCGGTGACCTCGGGGGTGCCGGCGGCGCTGCCCGAGCTGGCGGCGCTGATCGAGCGGCGTGAGCGGCGGGTGCGGGCGCATCCCCGGGACGCCGTGTCGTGGGTGGTGCTGGGGGCCGCGTACGTCGAGCAGGGGCGGCGGACCGCGGAGCCGGCGTACTACCCGAAGGCGGAGAAGGCGCTGCGCGCCGCGCTGGAGGTGCGCTCCCGCGACGCCGGGGCGCTGAGCGGCATGGCGGCCCTGGCGAACGCCCGGCGGGACTTCGGGGCCGCGCTGACCTGGGCGGAGGCCGCGGTGAAGGCGGACCCGAAGCGCTGGACGGCGTATCCGCAGCTGATCGACGCGCACACCGGGCTCGGGCACCACAAGGCGGCGGACCGGGCTCTGGAGCGGCTGCTGGCGCTGCGGTCGGGCCCGGCGGTGCGGGCGCGGGCGGCGGCCGTGTACCGGGACCGGGGGCGGGGCGAGGACGCGGCGGCGGCCCTGTCCGACGCGGCGGCCGGGGCGGCGGCCCCGGCCGAGCGGGCGGCCTATCTGGAGCGGGCCGGGCAACTGGCCTTCGAGAGCGGCGACGTGGAGGCGGCCCTGCGGCACTTCCAGGAGGCGGTGCGGCTCGCCCCGGACCAGCGGGCGGCGCTGGCCGGGCAGGGCCGGGCGCTGGCCGCGCTGGGCCGCACCACGGAGGCGGTGACCGCCTACCGGGCGGCCCTCGCGCGGCAGCCGTGTCCGGAGTACGCGCTGGAGCTGGGCGAGCTGTACGAGTCGCTGGGGCTGGGTCAGGCGGCGCGCGTGCAGTACGACCTGCTGCGGGAGCGGGCGGCGCGGGCCGCGGCGGCCGGGGTGGACGAGGAGCTGGTCCTGGGCCGGTTCGAGGCGGACCACGGGGACGCGGAGTCGGCGGTACGGCGGCTGCGCGCGGAGTGGCGGCGCCAGCCGGGGATCGCGGTCGCGGACGCGCTGGGCTGGGCGCTGCACCGGGCCGGGGAGGACGAGGAGGCCCTGCAGTTCGCCCGGCGGGCCACGGACCGGGCCAAGGGGGGCGGGGTGCGCAGCGCGCTGTACAGCTACCACCTGGGGATGATCGAGCGGGAGCTGGGCCGGGAGGGCCCGGCGCGGCGGCACCTGCGGGAGGCGCTGCGGATCAGTCCGCGGTTCTCGCCGACGCTGGTGCCGAGGGCGGAGGAGGCGCTGCGGGAGCTCGGGGAGCCGTCGGTGGAGGACGCCCCGGACTTCGAGGACTGGTCCGCCGGGGAGTGAGTCTCCCCGGCGGACCGGGCCGTCGTCAGAGGTTGCCGCGCTTGGCCTGCTCGCGCTCGATGGCCTCGAACAGGGCCTTGAAGTTGCCCTTGCCGAAGCCCATGGAGCCGTGGCGCTCGATCATCTCGAAGAAGACGGTCGGGCGGTCCTGGACCGGCTTGGTGAAGATCTGCAGCAGGTAGCCGTCCTCGTCGCGGTCGACGAGGATCTTCAGCTCGCGCAGGGTCTCCACGGGCACGCGGGTCTCGCCCGCCCACTCGCCGAGGGTGTCGTAGTACGAGTCCGGGGTGTCCAGGAACTGCACGCCGGCGGCGCGCATCTGGCGGACGGTGTGGACGATGTCGTTGGTGTTCAGCGCGATGTGCTGGACGCCGGCGCCGCCGTAGAACTCCAGGTACTCGTCGATCTGGGACTTCTTCTTGGCGATGGCGGGCTCGTTGATCGGGAACTTGACCTTGAGCGTGCCGTCGGCCACGACCTTCGACATCAGCGCGCTGTACTCGGTCGCGATGTCGTCGCCCACGAACTCCTTCATGTTCGTGAAGCCCATGACCTTGTTGTAGAACTCGACCCACTCGTTCATCCGGCCGAGCTCGACGTTGCCGACGCAGTGGTCGACGGCCTGGAAGGACCGCTTGGCCGGCGGCTCGACGATCGGGGCGGCGGCGACGTAGCCCGGCAGGTAGGGGCCGTCGTAGCCGGTGCGCTCGACCAGCGTGTGGCGGGTCCTGCCGTAGGTGGCGATCGCGGCGAGGACGACGGTGCCGTGCTCGTCCTTCAGCTCGTACGGCTCGACGACGGACGTGGCGCCGTGCTCGATCGCGTAGGCGTACGCGGCGCGGGCGTCCGGCACCTCGATGGCGAGGTCGTACACGCCGTCGCCGTGCGCGGCCACGTGGTCCTCGAGGAAGGCGCCCCACTCGGTGGACCGCTTGATCACGGAGGTGAACACGAAGCGGGCGGAGCCGCTCTCCAGCACGTACGAGGCGGTCTCGCGGTTGCCGTTCTCCGGTCCGGAGTAGGCGACCAGCTGCATGCCGAAGGCGGTGGAGTAGTAGTGCGCCGCCTGCTTGGCGTTGCCCACGGCGAAGACGACCGCGTCCATTCCCTTGACCGGGAAGGGGTCGGCCTGCCGTGCGGTGTCGGGAGTGTGGTGTGTGGTCTGCGTCATAGGCGCAGCCTCGCCCGGCACGGCAAGGTGCGCAATAGTTTCGTTCTCCGCTGGGCAATCTGCATAGCACCAGGGTGGTCCACGCGGACTTTCTGTACAGGATGACCACCCCGGAAGGGGGCCGTATGGCGATCGACCGGCTGGACGGGCGGATCATCGCGCTGCTGGCGCGCGAGCCGCGGATCGGGGTGCTGGAGATGTCCCGGCGGCTGGGGGTGGCCCGCGGGACCGCGCAGGCGCGGCTGGACCGTCTTCAGTCGAACGGAGTCATCCGCGGATTTGGGCCCGAGGTCGACCCCGCGGCCCTCGGCTACCCGGTCACGGCGTTCGCCACGCTGCAGATCCGGCAGGGCCAAGGTGCCGACGTACGGGCGCACTTGGCGTCCGTGCCGGAGGTGCTGGAGCTGCACACCACCACCGGCACCGGGGACATGCTGTGCCGGCTGGTGGCGCGCTCGAACGCCGATCTTCAACGTGTGATCGACCGGGTCGTCGGTTTCGATGGGATCGTCCGGGCCTCCACCGCGATCGTCATGGAGAACCCCGTTCCGCTGCGGGTCATCCCGCTGGTGGAGCAGGCGGGGGAGGACCGGGAGCACGGCTAGCGGCGCGATCAGCTAGGGGTGAGTCCTCGTGAGCTTCTGGGAGTACCTGGGCAACCGCCACCAGCAGTTGCTCGCCGACGCCCTGCAGCACGCCAGCGCGGTCCTGCAGTGCATGGTGGTGGCGACCCTCATCGGGGTGCTGATCGGGGTGCTGACGTACCGCAGCGAGTGGGCCGGGAACCTGGCGACCCTGACCACCTCGGGCATCCTGACCATCCCGTCGCTCGCCATGATCGGCCTGCTCATCCCGATCGTGGGGCTGGGCGTGGCGCCGACGGTGATCGCGCTGACCCTGTACGGGCTGCTGCCGATCGTGCGGAACTGCATCGTCGGTCTGCGCGGGGTCGACCCGGCCCTGGTGGACGCGGCCCGCGGGATCGGGATGTCCCGGCTCGCGCAGCTCCTGCGGGTGGAGCTGCCGCTCGCCTGGCCGCCGATCCTGACCGGCATCCGGGTCGCCACGCAGATGCTGATGGGCATCGCCGCGATCGCCGCGTACGCCTCCGGCCCCGGCCTCGGCAACGTGATCTTCCGCGGGCTCGCCTCGCTGGGCAGCGCCAACGCGCTCAACCAGGTGCTCGCGGGCACCATCGGGATCATCATCCTCGCGCTGCTGTTCGACGCCGCGTACGTCGTCCTCGGACGGCTGACCATCCCCAGGGGGATCCGTGTCTGAGAGCGAGCACCACGGTGCCTCCATCGAGCTGGAGAACCTGACCAAGCGCTACCCCGGCAGCCCGCAGCCGGCCGTCGACAACGTGAACATGGAGATCAAGGCGGGCGAGGTGGTGATCTTCGTCGGGCCGTCCGGGTGCGGGAAGTCCACGACCCTGAAGATGATCAACCGGCTGATCGAGCCGACCGGCGGCCGCATCCGCATCGACGGCGAGGACGTCACCGACATGGACCCGGTGAAGCTGCGCCGGCGTCTCGGCTACGCCATCCAGTCCGCCGGGCTGTTCCCGCACATGACGGTCGCCCAGAACATCGGCCTCGTACCGAGGATGATCGGCTGGTCCAAGTCCCGGATCGCCTCCCGCGTCGAGGAGCTGCTGGACCTGGTGGGCCTGGACCCCGGCGAGTTCCACGGCCGCTACCCGCGCCAGCTCTCCGGCGGGCAGCAGCAGCGCGTCGGGGTGGCGCGGGCGCTGGCCGCCGACCCGCCCGTGCTGCTGATGGACGAGCCGTTCGGCGCGGTGGACCCGATCACCCGGGACCACCTCCAGGACGAGCTGATCCGGCTCCAGCACGAACTGCACAAGACCATCGTGTTCGTCACCCACGACTTCGACGAGGCCATCAAGATCGGCGACCGGATCGCGGTGCTGCGCGAACGCTCCCACATCGCCCAGTTCGACACCCCGGAGGCCATCCTCACCAACCCGGCCGACGATTTCGTCTCCGGGTTCGTCGGCGCGGGCGCGGCCCTGAAACGCCTCAACCTGACCCGGGTGCGGGACGTCGAGATCACCGACTACCCGACGGTGACCGTCGACGACCCGCTCCAGGAGATCTTCAACCGGCTGCGCGCCAGCGGCACCAACGAGATCCTGCTGCTCGACAAGCGGCGCCGCCCCTACAAGTGGGTGCGGCGCGGCGACCTGATGCGGGCCCGCGGTTCGCTGGCCCGCGCCGGGACGCTGGTCAGCGACACGGTGACCAGGGACGCCACCCTGCGGGACGCCTTGGAGGCGGTCCTCACCGACAACGCGGGACGCGTCGCGGTGACCGGGCGGCGCGGCGAGTACACGGGCGTCGTCGACATGGAGACGCTGATCAACTCCGTGCACGAACTGCTGGAGGCGGACCGGCTGGAGGCGCTGGAGGCGCAGCACGAGCTGGAGGGCCAGCGCAGCGGCGTCACCCACGCCGAGCAGGAGGGCGGCACGGAAGGGCAGAAGGCGTGAGCACGCCCCGCGCCGCGGGCGCGCCGGCACGGGAGGAGCCCCCCGTCCCCGAGGACGACGAGGCGCCCCCTCCCCCGCCCCCGAAACGGCCGCCGCGCAAGCTGAGCTGGCAGAAGCTGACCATCGTCCCGGCGATGCTGGTGGTGCTGCTGCTGGCGACCTGGCTGTGGTTCCGGCAGGCCGACCTGGACCCCATCTCCGAGAACGCGCTGTCGAACGGGCAGGTCTCGCAGGCCCTGTGGGAGCACATCGAACTGACCGTGATCTCCACGTTCTTCGTGCTGATCATCGCGATCCCGCTGGGCATCCTGCTGACCCGCCGGGCCTTCAGCAAGGCCACCCCGGTGGCGCTGGCGTTCGCCAACATGGGGCAGGCGACCCCGGCGATCGGCCTGCTCGCCCTGCTGGTGATCTGGCTGGGCATCGGCCGCCGGGCCGCGCTGATCGGCATCATCATCTACGCCGTCCTGCCCGTGCTGTCCAACACGATCGCCGGTCTCAAGGCGAACGACCCGACGCTGCTGGAGGCGGCGCGCGGCATCGGGATGTCCCCGGCGGGCGTGCTGTCCCGGGTCGAACTGCCGCTGGCGGTGCCGCTGATCCTGGCGGGCGTGCGCACGGCCCTCGTCCTCAACGTCGGGACGGCGACCCTCGCGGTGTTCGGCGGGGGCGGCGGGCTGGGCGTGCTGATCACGGCCGGCATCACCAACCAGCGGATGCCGGTGCTGGTGCTGGGCTCGATCCTCACCGTGTCGCTGGCGCTGCTGGTGGACTGGCTGGCGTCGCTCGCCGAGGTGCTGCTGCGGCCGAGGGGGCTGGACCTGTGAGGCGGGCGCGAGGTGCTGTGGGCCGGAGCGGACCGGTGAGGCGGCCGGCCGTCCTGCTGGCGGCGGGACTGCTGGTGGCGGCGACGGCCTGCGGGCTGACCAGCGGCTCCCCCATGGTCGACGACGTGGAGCCCGGCACGATCGGGCGGGGCGAACCGCTGAAGGGCGCCAAGCTGACGGTGACGTCGAAGTCGTTCACCGAGCAGCTGATCCTCGGCGCGATCATGGGTATCGCCTTCGAGGCGGCCGGTGCCGAGGTGGTGGACCGCACCGGCATCCAGGGCTCCATCGGCAGCCGGGAGGCCGTGGTCAAGGGGGAGGCGGACGCCGGGTACGAGTACACGGGCACCGCCTGGATCACGTACCTCGGGCACAGTGATCCGATCGTCGACCCGCACGAGCAGTGGGAGGCGGTGAAGAAGGAGGACGCGGGCAACGGGGTGACCTGGCTGGCGCCGTCGCGGCTGGACAACACCTACGCGCTGGCCATGAACCAGGCCAACCACCGCAAGTACCGCACGAACACGCTCTCCGAGGTGGCCGCCCTGTCGAAGTCCGACCCGTCCGCGGTGACGCTGTGCGTGGAGGTCGAGTTCGCCAACCGGGCCGACGGGCTGCGGGGCATGGAGAAGACGTACGGCATGGACGTGCCGTCGCGGAACATCACGCAGATGGACACCGGGATCATCTACACCCAGACGGCGAAGGGGAGTTGTACCTACGGCGAGGTCTTCACCACCGACGGCCGGATCAAGTCGATGAACCTGGTCGTGATGGACGACGACAAGCACTTCTTCCCGAACTACAACGCCGCGCCGATGATCAACACCAAGGCCCTGAAGAAGTGGCCGGCCATCCCGGACGTCCTGGACCCGATCACGAGGAAGCTGGACAACGCGGTGGCGCAGGAGCTGAACGCGAAGGTGGACGTCGACGGGGAGGACCCGCACCAGGTCGCCCTGGACTGGCTCAAGCAGGAGGGCTTCGTGAAGTAGCGCCCCCGCGCCCCGGTCAGCAGGCGGGAACCGTGCCCTTGCCCGTCCGGAGCGCGTCGAGCGCGCCGATCGCGCCCTTGAGGGTGGTGACGGGAATCAGGCGGAGCCCCTTGGGGAGCTCCGCCTTGGCGTCGCCGCACTCGTCCTTCGGCACGAGGAACACCGTGGCGCCGTCCCGGCGGGCGGCCTGCGTCTTCAGGGAGACCCCGCCGACCGCGCCGACCTTGCCGTCCGGGTCGATGGTGCCGGTGCCGGCGATGGTGCGGCCGCCGGTGAGGTCACCGCCGTCGCCGTCGAGCTTGTCGACGATGCCGAGCGAGAAGAGCAGACCGGCGCTCGGGCCGCCGACGTCGGCGAGCTTCAGGGTGACCTTGACGCCCTTGCCGTCCAGGCCGAGATGGTTCAGGGCGGCCTTCGTGGCGTCGTCCTGGGACTCCTTCATCTGCCGGGTGTTGAACCGCTCGATCTCCCGGATGCTCTGTCCGCTGGGGTAGACCGAGTCGCGCGGCATGACGGCCTGGTCGGTGCGGAACCAGGCGTCGATCACGTCACCGAGCCGCACGGTGGCGTCGGGCGACGTGGCCTCGATCGTCGTCATGCGCAGCTCACCGCTGGTGTCGTGGGTCGGCGCCCCGGAGATCGTGATGACCGGCTCGCCCCGGTTGTCACCGAGCACGTTCGCCGTCAGACCGGGCTGCGTGAGCGAGAACGGCAGGGGCGCGAAGGCGGCGGTGGCGAGCAGAGCCACCACCGGCAACGCACAGACGGCAAGGGCCCGGGGGCGCGTGAGGCGTGAGAGCACGCGTCAAATCTAACGTGGTGGTGCGGGAAGCTGGACGGGGGCGGGGGCGCCCCTTGGGCGACGGTCGGCGTTTCACGCCCGGTACAGGTCCCGGCGGGCCGTCGTGAAGCGGCGTAGCACCTCCGGGAGGGGGCTGACGCCGATGCCGGGGCCGTGGGGCACCGGCAGATGCCCGTCCGCGAGGACGAAGGGCTCCGTGATGTCCTCGGCGAAGTAGCGGGCGGAGGCCGAGGTGTCGCCCGGCAGGGTGCAGCCGGGGAGGGCGGCCAGGGCCAGGTTGGCCGCGCGGCCGATGCCCGTCTCCAGCATGCCGCCGCACCACACCGGCACCCCGTGCGCGTGCGCCACGTCGTGGACGCGCCGCGCCTCCAGGTAGCCGCCGACCCGGGCCGGTTTCACGTTCACCGCCCGGCAGGCGTCCAGCGCGATCGCGGACGCGGTGTCGCGGGCGTTGTGCAGGGACTCGTCCAGGCAGACGGGGGTGGTGAGACGCTGCTGGAGGCGGGCGTGGGCGTACAGGTCGCCGCCCGCCAGGGGCTCCTCGATCAGCAGCAGCCCGAACGCGTCGAGCCGCCGCAGATGCTCGGCGTCGGCGAGCGTGTAGGCGGCGTTGGCGTCCACCTGGAGCGGCACCGCTTCCCCGAAGCGCTCCCGTACCGCGCGGACCGGCTCCAGGTCCCAGCCGGGCTCGATCTTCAGCTTGATCCGCACGTACCCCTCGGCGAGGTACCCCTCGACGTCGTCCAGCAGCTCCCCGACGGTCGGCCGGATCCCGACGGACACCCCGGCCGGCACCCGCTCGCGCACCGCCCCGAGATACGTGGCCAGCGACATGCCGTACGACCGCAGCTCGGCGTCGAGGACCGCCGTCTCCAGGGCCGCCTTCGCCAGCTCGTGCCCCTTCACTGCGCTCAGCGCCGGACCGAGCGCGGGGGCGGTGAGCGCGGGCAGGGCGGCGGCCCGGGGCAGCAGGACGTCCCGCAGCACGAGCTCGGCGCCGGCCACGAACTCCGCGCAGTACAGCGGCTCGGGGTCGCCCGCGAACTCCGACCAGCCCTCGGCGGTGCCGGTGACGACCCGCAGCAGGAAGGTGTCCTTCGTCGTCATCGTGCCGAAGGACGTGCGGAACGGGGTCACGAGGGGGATCGCGACCCGGATCAGTTCGACGCGTTCCAGTTTCACGGGGTGCCCTCTTCCGTGGGGGTGTCCTCGTCCCTGGGGGTGGCCTCCCGGCGGGTGAGCGTGTACCAGCCGTCGCGGGACATGTCCGTCGCCGTGAACCCCTCGGCGAACGCCTTGGTGAACACCTCGCGCACGGCCCGCCGCCAGCCGAGGGCCCGTTCGGCGTCCGTGGCCCGTAACGCCACGATGTCCTCCGGCACCCGGCACCACACGTACCGGTCCCCGGGGTCGCGGCGGGCGAGCGGCCCGCCGTCCGGCGCCGGGTGGGTGACGGGGGCGGCCTCCCGCGCGGCGGCCGTCTCGGCGGTCCTGTCGGCGGTCCCGTCGGCGGACGTCCCGGTGGACGGGCGGCGGGCGGCGGTCAGGTCCCAGGTGACCTCCAGCCGGTCGCTCTCGTCGCCGTCGTTCACGCCGTCGGCCATCGGCCCGTAGAAGTCGACGAGGTACCCGGTGCCCTCGGCGCCCAGCTTCACGAAGTTGAAGCGGGCGTTCCGGCCGACCAGCGGATCGAAGGTCCAGCGCATCGTGCGCGCCCCCAGCCCCACCGCCCACGCCCGCTGGGCCTCCTTGAGCCGTGGCCCGAGCCCCCGCTCGGCGGCGGCGAGCAGCGAGTACGTCTCTCTGGCCGCGGGCGGCCCGAACACGGCGACGCAGCCGCCGACGACGCGCTCCCCGTCGTACGCGGCGTGCACCGCACCGCCCGCGTGGGCGAGGCTGTTCAGCGTCTCGGGCAGCAGCGGCGGCGCGCTGCGCGGGGTCTGCCACACCTCGCTGAAGTAGTCGGCGACGGCGGTGAACCCGGCGGTGTCGTGGACGGTGCGGATGCTCACTGAGGTCATGACACGAGTGTCGGAGGTGGCGCGGGAGCTGCCTAGGGGGCCGCGCGCCAGGCCCAGGCATCCGCCCGGTGCGTCAGCGGAGGGCTTCGGCGACCTCCCGGGCCGCGTCCACGACCCGCTGCCCGACCCGCTCCGGTACGGCGTCGGCCAGCATCACGACGCCCACGCTGCCCTCGACGCCGGTGACGCCGATCAGCGGGGCGGCGGCTCCGCTCGCCCCGGCCTCCAGCTCGCCGTGGGTCAGGGTGTACCCGGGGCCCTCGGGGGGCTGCTTCCGGGCGGCGAGGATGGCGCGGCCCGCGGCCCCGCGGTCCAGGGGGTGCCGGAAACCCGCCCGGTAGGCCACGTGGTAGTCGGTCCAGGTCGGCTCCACCACGGCGACGGCCAGCGCCTCGGAGCCGTCCACGAGCGTCAGATGGGCCGTCGCGCCTATGTCCTCGGCCAGGGAGCGCAGCGCGGGCAGCGCGGCCTCGCGCACCAGCGGATGCACCTGGCGGCCGAGCCGCAGCACGCCGAGCCCGACGCGGGCGCGGCCACCGAGGTCGCGGCGTACGAGGGCGTGCTGTTCGAGCGTGGCGAGGAGCCGGTACACGACGGTCCGGTTCACGCCCAGTTTGGTGGATAGCTCGGTGACGGTCAGTCCGTGGTCCGTATCGGCCAGCAGCTTGAGGACGCGCAGTCCCCTGTCGAGCGTCTGAGAGGTCTCCGCGGTCACGACGCCCACTCCTTAGTGGTGAGGTCGACGGCCTCGTCACGGCGGGCGTCACCGAGTCCCGTCGGTCACGCGCTTCAGAGGCCGCCGATCGGCCGGCGGTCCGGCCTTCCGGACCGCGTCGCTTCACGGCTGCGCTCCGCGGCGGCGCTGCCACGGGGCGTGTGCGTAGGCGGACATTAGCGAAGCCGGTTCGCTGAGCGGAAGGCTCCGTCCAGAATCCGGGCGCGCGCTGGTACGGACCGCACGGGTTCGCCCCTATATGTACGGTGCACCGAGTTGCGGGAGGGGTGTGAGGTGTCCGGTGGGGGCGTGAGGTGCCCGGAACCTTCGCGCCCCCCCGGGGGGGGCGGGTCACCGCATCCGGGTGGCCCACTCCTGCACCTTGGCGATCCGCTGCCGCAGCTGCCCGGCCGTCGCCTCGGCGCTCGGCGGCCCCCCGCACACGCGCCGCAGCTCGGTGTGGATGACGCCGTGCGGCTTGCCGCTCTGGTGGACGTAGGCGGAGACCATCGTGTTGAGCTGCTTGCGCAGCTCCATCATCTCCTTGTGCGAGACGACCGGTCGCCGCTCGGCGGGCAGCTCCAGCAGGTCGGCCTCGGCGTCCGGCTTCTTGCGGCTGTGCGCGATCTGCCGGGCCTGCCGCTTCTGCAGCAGCAGCTGCACCTGGTCGGGTTCGAGGAGCCCGGGGATGCCGAGGTAGTCCTGCTCCTCCTCGCTCCCGGGGTGGGCCTGCATGCCGAACTCGGCACCGTCGTACAGCACCCGGTCGAAGACGGCCTCGGACTCCAGCGCCTCGAAGGAGAACTGCTCCTGCTCGCCGGTGTCCTCGTCCTGCTCCTTGTTCGCCTCCTCCATCTCCTTCTCGGACTCGGCGTACGGGTCCTCCTCGCCCTCCTTCTTCGGCTTGTCGAGGGCGTGGTCCCGCTCCACCTCCATCTCGTTGGCGAAGGTCAGCAGGTCGGGCACGGTCGGCAGGAAGACGGAGGCCGTCTCGCCGCGCCGCCTGGACCGTACGAAACGGCCGACGGCCTGCGCGAAGAAGAGCGGCGTGGAGATCGTGGTGGCGTAGACGCCGACGGCGAGGCGGGGCACGTCGACGCCCTCGGACACCATGCGGACGGCGACCATCCAGCGGTCGTCGCTCTCGCTGAAGTCGTCGATCCGCTTGGACGCGCCGGCGTCGTCGGACAGCACGAGCGTCGCCTTCGTCCCGGTGATCTCGCGGATCAGCTTGGCGTAGGCGCGCGCGGAGTCCTGGTCGGAGGCGATCACGAGGGCGCCCGCGTCCGGGATGCCCTTCCTGACCTCGGTCAGCCGCTGGTCGGCGGCGCGCAGCACGCTGGGCATCCACTCGCCGCGCGGGTCCAGGGCCGTGCGCCAGGCCTGGCTGACCGCGTCCTTCGTCATGGGCTCGCCGAGCCGTGCGGCGATCTCGTCGCCCGCCTTCGTCCGCCAGCGCATGTTGCCGCTGTAGGAGAGGAAGATGACGGGCCGGACGACGTGGTCGGCGAGGGCGTTGCCGTAGCCGTAGGTGTAGTCGGCTGCGGACCGCCGGATGCCGTCGTTCCCCTCCTCGTACGTGACGAAGGGGATCGGGTTGGTGTCGGACCGGAACGGCGTACCGGTGAGCGCCAGGCGGCGGGTGGCCGGCTCGAACGCCTCCAGGCACGCCTCGCCCCAGGACTTCGAGTCACCGGCGTGGTGGATCTCGTCGAGGATGACGAGGGTCTTGCGCTGCTCGACGCGGTTGCGGTGCAGCATGGGGCGCACGCCGACGCCCGCGTACGTCACGGCGACGCCGTGGTAGTCCTTGCCGAGCGGGCCGGCGCTGTACTCGGGGTCCAGCTTGATGCCTATGCGCGCCGCGGCCTCCGCCCACTGCTTCTTCAGGTGCTCGGTCGGCGCGACCACGGTGACCTGCTGCACGACGTGGTGGTGCAGCAGCCAGGAGGCGAGCGTCAGGGCGAAGGTCGTCTTTCCGGCGCCGGGCGTGGCGACCGCGAGGAAGTCGCGCGGCTGCTCCTGGATGTACTTCTCCATCGCACCCTGCTGCCAGGCGCGCAGCTTGCTGGCGGTGCCCCAGGGGGCCCGCCCGGGGAAGGCGGGGGAAAGGTGGTGGGAGGAGGCGGCGGTGGTAGTCACGGTCTCCGTACGGGGGTCGGTTCGAGGGCCACACCGGTCCGCGGGGCGGGCGGCTGGGCCTGCGTATGACAACCGGGCCACCCTACCGGCGGCCCGGCACCGGCCCGGCTCGTACGGGGCCGGGTCACACGCGGGTGGGACTGACGTCACAGCGGGCACGGTCCGCCGGGAGGGCCGGGGCTCAGTGCTCCCGCCGGGGGGCTCAGTGCTCCCGGAGCCGGGTGGTCACCCAGGCGCCCACCAGGGCGACGGCCGCCATCGGCAGGAACACCGCCGCGAACGCCGCCGGGTGCTGGGAACCGGCGCCGGACGCGTCGAGCGGGGCGTGGCTCAGCGCGCCGCCGCCGAGCGCGGCGAAGGCGGCGCCGCCCGCCGCCAGCAGGACGACGTTCGAGAGGGCGTCGGAGATCTGGAGGGCGGCGGAGTTGGTGCCTGCCTCCTCGGGGGCGGAGAGCTTGAGCAGCAGCACGCTCGTGGAGGAGATCACCAGGCCCATCCCGAAGCAGCCGAAGGCCCAGGCGACGGCGAGCGTCCAGGCGGGCACGGAGTGGATCAGCACGCTCGGCGCCGCCGCGACGGCCGCGGCGACCAGCACCATGCCGGCGGTCGTCAGCCGCTCCCGGTACGGCTCCACGCGTGGCCGGGACTGCACCCAGGAGCCCAGCGCCCAGGTGACACCGCCGGCCGCGAGCGAGAACCCGGCGAGCGTCGGCGACAGGCCCCGCTGGGTGACCAGCATCAGCGGCACGAAGGACTCGGCCGCGATGAACGACCCGGCGGCCACGCCGCGCAGCAGGACCACGGACGGCAGGCCCCGCGCGGCGCGGTAGGTGCCGCGCGGGAGCAGTCCGAGCGCGGCCGGCACGAGGAGCGCGGCGCCCAGGGCGCCGGGGACGAGGGAGATCCACCTGAGGTCTTGGGCGGCGTACTGCAGCAGCCCGGCGCCGAAGGAGATCGCGAGGGCGAGCCGGATGCGGCGCCGGTCGAAGGAGGCGTCGCTCCCGGCGCCCGGCACGGGTCCGGCAGCACGGCGGCGTATCTGGGGCAGGGCGAGGCCGAGCGGCAGCAGCACCAGCACGGGGATGCCGACGAACACCCACCGCCAGCCCAGATGCTCGGTCACGGCACCGGAGGCCAACGGCCCCACGATGGACGGCACGACCCAGCTCGCGGCGAACGCCGCCATGATCGCCGGGCGCAGCCGCTCGGGGTAGGCGCGGCCGACGACGACGTACAGGGCGACGATGACGAGTCCGCCGCCGAGCCCCTGGACGGCCCGCCCGAGGATGAACAGCCACATGGCCCCGGCGGTGCCGGACAGCAGGAGCCCCGCCCCGAAGGCGGCGATGCCCGTGGTCAGCGGCGCGAGCGGCCCCCGCCGATCGGACCACTGGCCGGACAGCACCATGCCGAAGAGGCTGGTGGTGAAGTACCCGGAGAACGCGAAGGCGTACAGCGACACCCCGTTCAGCTCGCGCGCGGCGACCGGCATCGCCGTCCCGACGGCGGTCGCCTCGAAGGCGATGAGCAGCACGACGGAGACGATCCCGATGCTCAGGGCCCGGTACGACCGCCCCAGCACGGTCTCCTCCGATACGGCGGCGGAGGGAACGGCGGACGTCTTGGCGACATCGGTGTCGCGCGGCTCGAGGGCAGTCATGGTCGCCAGAGTAAGGGCCGTGACCGACATTGACCCCTGTCGGGGGCCGCACCTCCCCTGAGACCTTGGTCGTACGACCGCCCCGCTTCATGAACGCGGCATGGCGATCACGTTGCACCCCACCCGCTCCCCTTGAGCCCTTCAGCACCCCGCCCGTACGGTCGAACCACCGACCAGGCCCGGCTTCCGGACCTGCGCACGGCCGTGTGCCCGAGTGGCTCAGGGACTCGCCTGCAAAGCGAGTTACGCGGGTTCGATTCCCGCCACGGCCTCCGTTGCCTGAGCAGGCACCCCTGAAGGGCGGCACCCTCCAGGGGTGCCGCAGGTATCCATGATCTTCCAGCAAATGCCACGGCAGGTTCAATGTCGGCGACGGTCGGCACCTCGCTACGGGACAGGGCGGTGAAGACGTCCCGTCGGCTGACGTCTCCCACCGGTTGTCCCGCACCGCGTCAGCACGCTGCGGGCGCGGCCGATGACCGAGTCCGCGCCCATGGCGTCGAACGCGGAGAGGGCGTGGGCGGTGTAGTAATCCCCCAGCTCGATCGCCGCGCATGGTGTCTTCGGCAACAGTGGGCGTAGCCGGTGCCGCCGTCTTCGGCGAGGTGCAGCAGCGCGGCCATCCGGGCGGTGGCGCCGGCGAGTTCCGCAGCCCAGTTGGTGATGTGGACACCCTCGCCGCCACGCTTCTTGAGCTGCGGTTCACCCGTTCCTGATAGGAGATCAGGGCCGCGTCCGCCCCCGGGCTGAGTTGGATGACAGCCGGGTCGGCCCACTCCGCGAGGGACAGCGTGAGGTCGATGACCCTCGCGGCGTAGGCAGCGGCCCTCTGCTCGGAGATGGGGTCCGTGACGACTTCCGCTCGCCCACCATGGACTTGGGCAGGGAGAACAGGAAGCGGGCCAGGAACCCGCGTCCGTCGAACCCTCTTCACTTGGCGATGTCTTGCAGCACCTTGAGCTGCACGGCCAGGGCGGGGCGCGTCGATGTGCTCGCGGCATGACTGCCGGTTGACCCTCAGCCGGTCCCCGGCATGCCCCTTGAAGAACGCGACCATGCTCGGGGCCCCGGAGTAGCGCCCCGCGATGATGTCGAAGACGCCGCCCTCCGCGCTCATCACGGACAGCCGACCGCCCTGCTATGCATAAGGGAGGTGACCGTCTCGGGCGTGGAGTGGTCGGCGAGCAGCACGGGTTCGGCCGGGACGGTGAGCGTCTCGGTGGTCTGCGCGAGACCGACGGCGGCGGCCACCACCTCTTGCCGCTTGTCGTCGTCGGGGGACGCGGCACGGGCGACGGCCTTGTCTGCCGCTTCCTTCGCGAGGCGGGCGGTCACCTGCGCTCGACGATGGCCAGCTGCATCGCGGCCTTGAGCTGTTTCTCAGCGTCGTAGAGGGGGTTGGCGAGCAGGGCGAACACGGCGGACTTGCGGTTGCCGGGCGGCAGGGCCGCCACCGTCTAGAGGTTGGTGGGCTCACGCCAGTTACCGCGTAGAGAAGGTTCCCCGAGGATTGGCCTGCTGCCGCACTCGATCCTCCTCTCTGCTCACCCGTCGTCGCCCTCAAGGCTCCCATGTCGACTACCGCAAAGAGCAGGGTGGTGCACCGCCGGGCCAATCCATCTGGGCCGCCTTCAGGGTGGGAGAGCAGCCAAGGACGACTCTCCTCCGACGAAAAGGCGGCGGCATCAAGGTGACGGGCGCCACACCTGCGTGGTGGTCGCCGGACCAGTAAGGGCGGCGGGAGCGCCATCGGCATTGCTGACCAGTAGCTCCGCAGACGGCGAAGATTTCGCGCGGGAGTGTACTGCAAGATCTTAAAAGACCGGGGCCAGCTCGGGAAAACTGTCCGGATTCCAATCGTTGTTTCCTTCCGATGCGGAGTACCCGCAGAAGGTAGCCGAGCCGTCGGCGGCGCAGACCCAGGGAGGGCCTACCCATGAACGGTCACACAGATCAGCGGACGGTGCTGCTCTTGCTCGTTGGCGGTGGCGCGGTGTATGCCGCTCTTGAGCACCCACAGTTCGGTGCGGCCCTCCTGGTTGGTGTCGGAGTGATGGCGCTGCTGCATTCCCTACTGGACAGGTGACGGCTATGCCGTCGGAGGTCGTGAGCCGAGCGGGTCCGTCTCAGTTCCCGTCTCATTCATCGTCGTACGCGGCCGTTCGCTCCACCCCTCTCGGCGCAACGTCCGCACGGGACTGAACGCCAGCGAACGCATCTGGATCACGCCTTGACCAGCCCGGACAAACCTTCAAAGCGAGTTACGCGGTTCGATCCCCGCCACGGCCTCTTCCTCCCCCCGGTGAGACGAGGGGGGCGGCACCCGCCCCCCTCGGCCGTGCATTGTGGTCGGCGGCACCCGTGCCCGACCCGCAATCAAAGTGGCCACGCCGTGCAACCACGGAATGCACCCAGGCGTCACATGCGGTGACTGAGCCCCGTCACACTTGAGGAGGGCGCCGTTGTCCGTACCGCCTCAGCCAGCTCAGCCACCCATGCCGGCGGCCCTGCACCCGCTGCAAGGGCAGTCGGCGGTGGTGTGGATACGTCGCACGTTCCGCTCACGCAAGGCGTTGTCGGGCGTCACCCAATGGTTCATCGACTGGGGTGTCCCCATCGCCCTGATCATCGGCGTTGTGTGGGTGGTGGGTGCCGGTCGATCCGAGAAGAGCTGGAGCGGCATCTATCGGGTGTTCACACTCGTCGACCCGCCCGCGCACGCAGTCGCCCGAGGTGCGTCAGTACTGGGCTGGTTGCTGGTACCCGCCCTGATCGGTGGTGTGGCAGGTCATGTCATCGCGGCCCGGATGCAGCGGGTCAAGGACATCGCTACCAATCACCTCTTCCAACGGAGAAGCCTCAAACGCCGCTTCAAGCTGCCGGGAAAGATCACTTTCCTGGAGTCGCTCCATGCGAAGAGCGCTGAGGACCAGGAGTTCCTGGACCGCTATGTGAGGCGGGCTCATTGGGGAGACTGGAAGAAGGCTCAGGACCACTGGGAAATCCTCGTCCGAGACGTGCTCTGCACAGTCGAACTCGCGGAGCTGGACCGCAACGAAGCACTCGAATCCGCCGAGAGCTTCGCCCGCGCCGTGATGTTCATGACCGGGTACCAGGACACATGCCTCGTGTGTACGGCACGCGCCAACCAACCTTGACGTTCCGGAAGGACGGTTCCGATGCAGACACGAAGCGCCGTGGAGATCGCCCGCGCCGCCCTGAGTGAAATCTTTCCCAACGCCACCGAGGACGGCCTCGACGCCGGGGCGCGCCACCTGGCCCGCTGGGGGGTCGAGGGGCACGGAACTCAACTCGGTGGTGCAGCAGCAGCTCTCATGTATCGGGATCTGGCGAGGGCATCCAGCGAGCAGCAAGTGCCGGACGACGTCCTCGCGGCCGCTGAAGTACGTGGTGTGACACGGACCTGGCGCGCTCCTTCCCAACGGGGGTGACCATGAGCCTCGGCCGGCCTGAGTCAAGGGATACGAAGCTTCTGCTCGTCTCACACAGGTAGCCACCTGGTTCACCGCACATGCGAGCGCCGGTGTCCCGCGGCTTGGAGACACCGGCCCACCCTGTCCCGTCACCAGCAGGACGAGAAGTGTCGAGGGGGAGATGTGGACACCGAGCAACGGGTTGTTCGACGCAGCACGCCCTATTCACGAGCACTGATCGCCGTGGCAGCTGTGGCATTCGGTCTGCTGATCTACGCGGTCATCTGGTCGAACCGACAGGACGAGTTGCCTCAACTGCTGGACGTCCAGAGCGCCACCACCGCCGTCCTGGGGGCGACTGGAGCGATCCTGGCGCGAGGGCAGTACGCACGCGCGGTCAGGCCGAGCATCGGCTGGTTCGGTCGTGTCACCGCCGATGCTGCCCCAGCCGGTCGGTTGGCCTGGATCTGCTACGCGCTGAACGGTGCACAGGACTCGTGCACGGTGTCCGACGTCGGTTATCAGGTCGTCCTCACCGGGAATTCGGCCTCCGACTCCGGCAGGTGGACGCGCATGGAACATGCCGCTTCTGTCCTGGAAGGACGAGGGCTGACAAGCGGCTCGGATTTCCACCTGAACCTCATCAGCCCTGGTCTGCCCATCACGGCCGGCAGGCGCTTATATGTGGGGTGGTTCACCGAGGCGGCAATGACAGAGGTTGCAGATGTGTATGTGCGGCTACGTGTCGTGGACCGAGTCGGCGACACGCATGAACGTGTACTCGCGCTCATGCGCGGCGCCGAGCGCCGACCGACACGCCCCAACATCCATTTGAGCTGAGAAGGCTTCCGCCCGCTCGCGGCCACGTCGGCCGGACCGCTGGCCCACAACTCCTCCCCCGTCCCTCCCCAAACAGGAGCACAACCCTCCGCTGCCGCGGGGGGTCCTCTTGGTGTCGGGGTTGTGGCCTCGGCCGGCCGTGCTTTCCGTTCATCGAGGAGACCCACCCGTGCGCCAGCGCATCCGCACCTCGCACCTTCGCACCTCGGCCGCCCTCGTGGCCGCCGCCGCGATCGCCGCCGCCGTTCCCGCGCTCGCCGCTCCCTCGGCGTACGCGGAGGAGGGCGCGGCCGACCTCGTGATATCGGAGTTGCCCAAGACGTCTCCCAAGCCCGGCGAGGTGTACGACGAGAACGTCGTCGTCACCAACAAGGGCACCGCCGCCGCGGACGGGCTCACCTTCCGGGTCCGGCTGACCCGTGGGCTGGACTTCCCGTCGCAGGTGCCGGGCTGCACCTACTCGACCGTCGAGGACCAGGTCCGCCAGGCGCTGTGCGAGATCGACGAGGTCATCGAGCCCGGCGCCTCCATCGAGACGCCCGTGCGGTTCAAGGCGCTGCCCAACGCCCTGATGGAGGCCGTCGAGTACGGCACCTCCGCCACCGGTGAGGCCCCGGGCGAGGGGTACGGCGACAGCCACCGCCGGCTCGCTCTGACGGCGGACAGCTCGGCCGACCTGGCGGCCGTCGGGGAGGACACCGAGGCCCTGGCCGGTGACCGGCAGTCGATCACCGTGCGGCTGCGCAACGACGGACCCGGCTGGATCCAGAACCAGGAGAGCGACGACCAGACGGCGCTCATGGTCCGCATTCCGAAGGGCACCACCGCCTCGGCCGTGCCGAAGGCGTGCGCGCCGTTCGGCATCGACGGCCCGAACGGGCCGGGCGGGACGCCGGGCAAGCCGACGTACGTCTGCCAGCCGGACGACAGCACGCTCGACGTCGGCGAGGAGGTGTCGTTCACCTTCACGCTGGAGATCGGCAAGGACACGAAGACGACGACGGGCGAGGTCAAGGCGACGTCGGCGTACGACATCCATCCCTTCTTCGACAAGAACCCCGCCAACGACAAGGACGTCATCCGGGTCGCCATCCCGACCGACAACGAGCCCGAGCCGACACCCTCCGGCTCGTCCTCGACCGGGGGCGGCTCGGGTAGCGGTGGCTCCACCGGTGGCGGCAACGACCCGTCCGGGCAGACCACCGGCGGCTCCGGCGGCACCGGGGGATCCTCCACCGGCGGTTCCGGCACCGGTTCCGTCGACGGGAACCTCGCGAGCACCGGCTCGGACGGCACCCCGCTGATCGCGGGCGCCGCCGCTGCCGCCGCGGCACTCGGCGCCGGGGTCCTCCTGGCCGTGCGCCGGCGCCGCGTCGCCGACTGACGGACACCACCCCCTCCTGGGGCCGCCGGTCCCAGGAGCACCCCCGCCGGGGTCAGTGGCCGCAGGACTCCAGTACGCCGACCGTCTCGTCCTGGAACGCCTCGGTCCAGTAGTGGCGGGCCGCGCCGTCCGTGGCGGTGCCCGTCGGGTCGACCGTGGAGAGGACCTGGAGCATCGTCATCGCCAGCTGGTCGTAGGTGGCGGTCGTCAGTTCGTGGTTCGACGCCGCGTCGATCGCCCGCTCGCGGTGCAGCAGCCAGAGGGTGAAGGCGAGCGTCGAGACGTCCGTGTTCAGCGGGTACAGGCGCCCCTCGCGCTCGCTCCAGTGCAGGACGGCGCCCGTCATGCCGTCGAGGACGAGGCTGCCGTCCTCCGCGAGGTCGCCGAGGCGGATCAAGGACGCGGCGGACAAAGGCAGTTCGGCCGGGGTGCCGCACTCGGTCTCGTACTCGTCCAGGGTGGCCAGCGGCGCGTCCGTGTCGAGGGTGAACAGGAAACCGCCCTCGGGCAGGCCCACTTCGCGCAGGAAGCGGCGGGTCGGCTCGTGGTGGAGGGTGGCCGGGAAGTCGACCTCCTCGAAGCGGACCACCGCGCGCCGGCCGAACTCCTCGTCCAGCAGCCGCGGCGGCAGGTCCAGGGCCAGCCCGGACTGCCCGGCGCGGCCCGCGACGAGGGCGAGCGGCCGGATCAGCGCCGCCATCTTCCAGAACGGGGCGGGCTCGCCGTCCGTGCCCTCCTCGAACACCGACAGCAGATGCCGGGACGCCTCCGCGACCGCCTTGGTGCCGTACCGCCCGGCGTAGGAGGCGAACTGGCCTCGCAGGCCCGCCAGTTCGTCCGTGGCCTCGGCGAAGCGGACCAGGGTGCGCAGGGAGGGCGCCAGGGCGCGGCGGTCCATCAGGTCGGGCCGGTCGTGCAGCAGATGGGTCGTGGAGACCTCGCCGGTCGCGCCGTCGAGGAGGACGGACTCGGTCTCCCGGCCGCCGGGGCCGAGCAGTCCGCCTATCACCAGCTGGTCGCGCAGCCCGGACGCGAGCCGGCCCGTGTCCCCGGTGGAGTCGGCGACCGTGCGCAGCCCGGCGCGGGACAGCTCGGCGAAGCTCAGCACCGCGTTGCGGCCGGGGAGTCCGGGGCCGGTCAGCCAGCGCCGCGTGGACGCGTGGGTGACGTAAGGGTCGAGCTCGGGCTCGGACAGGATGATCGTCCGGTCACCCGCCTGGGTCGTGATCGTCGTGCTCATGGCTCCCCCGCATGCGCTTGCTCGCCGCCACCCCTGGGCACGACACGTCCTGACGGGCCGGCACCACCGCACCCGGCCGTCGTCCCCACTGCCCAGAACACTACGCGCCACCACTGACATCGCACCGGCCCGGAACGGCCACGGAGAGCGCTTCACCTCAGTAGACGCCCCAGCACCCCGGGTACGTTCCCACAACGCGCCGATTTCCGGAGGGAGACGGGCCCGGCGGCATGTCCGCCGGGTCCGGTCACTGGGTGTGGACGACCGCGGCCTGGGGGCGGATCGGCAGGCGGTTGACCGGGCGGCCGGTCGCGGCGCGCACGGCGGAGGCGACGGCCGCGGGCGACGTCACCACCGGCACCGCGCTCACCGCCTTCGCGCCGAACGGCGCGACGACGTCCCGCTCCTCGACCAGCTTCACGATCTGGATGTCGGGGGCGTCGAGCGCCGTGGGCAGCGCGTAGCCGGTCAGGTCGGGGTGGCGGATCAGCCCGCGCGCGGAGCGCAGGTTCTCCGTGAGCGCTATGCCCACGCCCTGCGTGACGCCCGCCTCGATGCGCGCCTCCAGCTGGGCGGGGTTGAGCACCCGGCCGACGTCCTGGGCGAGCGCCAGCTCGACCACGCGCACCGAGCCCAGCTCGATGTCGACGTCGACGACCGCGCGGATCGCGCAGAAGGACAGGCCCACGAACGCGTCGCCCTGGCCGGCGCCGTCCAGCGGCTCGGTCGGGTGGGGGCGGCACTGGGCCGTGGCCCACAGTTCCTTGCCCTCCAGCGCCTCGGTGACGGTGGTCGACAGGACGCCGTCGTACGAGGTGATCTTGCCGTCGGTGATCTGGAGCAGTTCGGTGGACATGCCGAACTTGTGCGCCAGGGGCTGCAGGAGCTGGGTGCGGACCATCTTGGCGGCCCGCTCGACGGCGCCGCCGGAGACCCAGGTGTGCCGGCCGCGGCAGCCCGCTCCGGCCGGGGGCTGGTCGGTGTCGACCGGCGCCACGTGCACCTCGTCGACGCCCAGGGTCTCCTGGACGATCTGCCGGGCGAGCGTGGTGAAGCCCTGGCCGGTCTCGACGGCGGCGCACAGCACCGTCGCGACGCCGTCGTGGACCTTCACGGTGGCCGTGGACACCTCGTCGGCGCCCTCGGCGCCGAGCATGTGGACCATGCCGAGGCCGTAGCCCACGCCCCGGCGCACGGCGCCCGGTTCGCCCGCGCCCTCGGGGCCGCCGGGCAGCAGCCAGTCCTCCTCGGGGGTGTCCTTGGGCAGCGGCGGCAGCGGGTGGTCCCGTACGGCCTGGAGCAGTTCGGCGACCGGGGCCGGGCAGGTCACGGACTGGCCGGTCGGCAGGATGTCGCCGGTGGCGAGCGCGTTGCGCAGGCGCAGTTCGGCCGGGTCCACGCCGAGCTTCTTGGCGAGCTTGTCCATCTGCGCCTCGTACGCGGCGCACACCTGCATGGCGCCCTCGCCGCGCACATGGCCGGAGGGCGGGTTGTTGGTGCGGACGGCCCAGCCCTCGATGAAGGCGTTCGGGACGACGTACGGGCCGCAGGCGAAGGCGACGGCGGCGGCCAGCGCCTCGGAGGAGGTGTCGGCGTAGGCGCCTGCGTCCAGCAGGATCTGCGCCTCGACCTTGACCAGCTTGCCCTCGGCGTCCGCGTGGTGGCGGTAGCGCAGCAGGGTGGGGTGCCGGTGGGTGTGGCCGAGGAAGGACTCCTCGCGGGTGGCGGTGAGCTTCACCGGGCAGCCGGTCTTGAGCGCGAGCAGCCCGAGGGGCAGCTGGAAGCCCTGGTCCTCGCGGTCGGCGGTGGCGCCGGGGACGCCGGTGACGACGACCTTGACGCGCTCGGGTTCCAGGCCGAAGCAGGCGGCGGCGCGGTCGCGGTCGGTGTGCGGGTCGGTCGAGGCGAGGTACAGCTCCACGCCTCCGTCGGGACGGGGCACGGCGAGTCCGGCCTCGGCGCCGATGGGCGCCGGGTCCTGGCGGCCGATGCGGTACAGGCCCTCGACGACGATGTCGCCGGCCGCGTCGGGGTCGCCGTGGCGCAGCGGGATGTGCCGGATCAGGTTGCCGTCGGGGTGCAGCGGCTCGGCCTCGAAGGCCTGTTCGGGGTCGGTCACCGGGTCGAGCACCTCGTACTCGACGATGACGGCGGCGGCGGCGAGGCGCGCGGTGTCGGGGTGGTCGGCGGCGACGGCGGCGATGGGCTCGCCGTGGTGGCGTACGACGTCGGAGGCGAAGACGGGCCGGTCGGCCCGGCCGCGGCCGAGCAGCGGGCTGCCGGGGACGTCCTCGTGGGTGACGACGGCGCGGACGCCGGGCATCTCCCGCGCGTGGGAGGTGTCGATGGACGTGATGCGCGCGTGCGGGTGCGGTGAGCGCAGGACGGCCGCCCACAGCAGGCCCTCGGCCCACAGGTCGGCCGCGTACGGGAAGGTGCCCTCGGTCTTGGCGCGGGCGTCGGCGGCCGGCAGGGAGGCGCCGAGGCCGTGCGGGACCTGCTCGGGGGCGGGGGCTGCCTCCGCGGCGGTGGTCGCGGTGGCGGCTTCGTTGCTCACGCCTGGCCTCCGTCCTGGCCGTACGGGTCATGCGGTCCCATGGCGCCGGGCGCCTCGAACGCCGAGGCGTGGACGCCGCCGGCTCCCGGGCCCGCCTGGTGCGGGATGCGCGGCTCGTCCTCGTCCCCGTCGGGGGACTCGGCCGCGTGGGCCGCGCGTTCGGCGACGACCTCCTGGACGGCCCGGACGACGCCCCGGTAGCCGGAGCAGCGGCAGAGGTTGCCGCACAGGGCCTGGCGGGTCTCCAGCTCGCTCGGGGCCGGGTTGCCCTCCAGCAGGTCGTGCACGGTCATCGCCATGCCCGGCACGCAGAAGCCGCACTGGACGGCGCCGCAACGGGCGAGCGCGCGCTGCACGTCGGAGGGGTGCCCGTCCTCGGCGAGCCCTTCGACGGTGCGCACCTCGCTGCCGGCGGCGGTCACGGCCGGCACCAGGCAGGAGGCGACGAGCCGGCCGTCGACCTGGACGTTGCAGGCGCCGCACTCGCCCTGCGAGCAGCCGTCCTTGGCGCCCGCGAGGCCGAGCCGCTCGCGCAGCACGTACAGCAGCGACTCGCCGATCCAGGCGTCGGAGACGGGCCGGTCGACGCCGTTGACGCGCAGGACGTAGGAGGCCAGGGGGTGTTCCTCGCCGGGGGGCGGGGGCGTCTCGCCGGGCTCCTCGGCGCGGGTGGCGTCGGTGTCGCCGTCGGCGGGGCCGTCGGAGGGCTCCGCGGGGCTCTGGGCGGCCTCGGGGGCGTCCTGGGCGTCCTCCACGGCCGCCACCGCCTCGCCCGCCTCACGGGCCGCCTGGGCGGCGTTCTCGGCGGCCTGTGCGGCGTCGGGTGCGGACCGCTGCGCGGGGGCGGCCGCGTGGGCGTCGCCCGGGCCGTCGGCCAGGGGCTCGCCGGGGGCCGCGGACCGCTCCCAGGGCTGCTCGGGCTGCTGGGGCGCCCACGGGGCGGAGGCGCCGCCCGGCAGGGTGGCCGGGGCGCCGCCGCCCCACTGCTCGACGAGGGAGGAGGTGGTGAACTCGCCCGACTCGTCCGGAAGGTCCCCTCCGGCGAGCGGGATCGACCACTGACCGGTGACGTCCTGCCCGGTGGCGTCCTGCCCGGTGACGCCCTGCCCGGGCGGCCGGCTCTGGGCGTCCGGGAGGTTCCACTGCTGGGTGGCCGCGGGGTTGTACGTGAACCGGTCGCCGCCGTCCTGGGGGGCGGCGTTGGGGTCGGGCCACCCGGCGCCCTCGCCGGGCGTGCCCGCGGCGGGCCAGCCGCCGGTGGCGGCCGGGTCGGTGGTGCCGGGCGCGGCGGTGATCCGCGGCGGCACGTACCCCTGGCCGGGGGCGGCGAGCGGGCTGTCGGCGGAGGCGAGGAGGGCGTCGATGCCGCCCTCGGGCAGCTCCACGAAGGCCGTGGCGCCGTCGTCGTACTCGCCCTGGGGCAGCGGGTCCCAGCGGCCGTTGCCGCGGGGCGCGCCCTCTCCGTGCCGGTCGTCGGTCACGACAGCGCCCTCCCCAGTGCTCGTCGGGCCAGCGCGGCGACGGTGCGCCGCAGGTGCAGTACGGCGGGCGGGTGCTGGGCCACGCTCCCGTCCTCGGCCGGGGCCGGGTCGGGGATGCAGGCCGCGGCGACGTACTCGCCGAAGGCCTGGAGGGCCTCGGGGACGATCGCGCGGCTGTTGTCCCAGTCGATCAGCTGGGCGACCCACTGCTCGGCCTCCAGGGGCCGCAGCGGCATCGGCGCTATGGCGCCCACCGCGCAGCGGATGCCGCGCCGGGCCGGGTCGAGGACGACCGCGACGGACGCGAGGGCACGCCCGGGGCCGGTGCGCCCGGTGGCCTTGAGGAAGACCTGCGGGGCGTGCAGCAGGGGCACGCGCACGTAGCCGATGAGTTCACCGGCGCGCAGCGTGTCCACGCCCGCCAGCAGGTGCGACACGGGGATCTCGCGGCGGGCCCCGCCCGGGCCCGCGATGATCAGGGTCGCCTCCAGGGCGGCGAGGACGGGCAGCGCGTCACCGGTGTGGGACGCGGAGGCCACGTTGCCGCCGAGGGTGCCGGCGTTGCGGATCTGCGGCGGGCCCGCGGCGCGCGCGGCGGCCGCGAGCGCCGGGATCAGGGCGGCGAAGTCGGGGCGGCCCATGCGCGCGTGGGTGAGTCCGGCGCCGAGCAGGGCGTGCCCGTCCTGGTACTGCCAGCCACGGATCTCGCTGATCTTGCCGAGGCCGACGAGGGCGGCGGGCCGCAGCTGTCCGGAGTTGACGGCGGCCATGAGGTCGGTGCCGCCCGCGACGGGCACGGCGGCGGGCATGGCGGTGAGCGCCGCCACGGCCTCGTCCAGCGTCGTGGGCAGCGTGACGGCCTGCGCCGCCTGCGGTGCGTGCGTGGTCAAACCGGCTGCCCCTTCCCGCTGCCCCACCTGGTCCCACCTGTGTTGCCGTACGGTACGTGCTGACAGGGCGGACGTGGCAACTCTGGCACATCTTCCCAGGGCACGCGGACACGGGTCCGCTAGGAGGCATTCGCCCACCTCATCGGGGAGATGGTCCGTTTTGGGACGGCTTCACCGATGAGTGCCGATTGACACTCTTCGGTGACCCGTCGCCGGTTTTTCCCTCATCTGTTCGGTGGCGGTCCGTCGATGGGACGGCCGAGCACCCCGGGGCGCCGCTGCCAGGGCCGGGGCCCGGCCGGCGGCCGGTAGGCGACGCCGAGGGCGTCCAGGCGCGCGTAGTGGGCCGTCATCCGCCGCTCGAAGCCGGCGAAGTCCCGCTCGGCCGGGGCGGGCAGGCGGCTCCAGGCGACCTCGGCGAACGCGGCCAGCCGCGGGAACGTCTGGTAGTCGACGCGCGAGGCGTCCTCCATCACCTCGGTCCACACGTTGGCCTGCGTGCCCAGCACGTGCCGGGACTCCTCGGGCGTCAACTCCCCCGGCACCGGCTCGAACCGGTAGACGTCCTCCAGGGTGCGCACGTACCCGATCGGCACCGGCTCGTCGGCGCCCGCGTCCTGCCGGTGGTCCAGGTACACCTGCTGCTCGGGGCACATGACGACGTCGTGGCCCGCGCGGGCCGCCGCGACACCGCCCGCGTAGCCGCGCCAGGACGACACGGCGGCGCCCGGCGCGAGCCCGCCCTCCAGGATCTCGTCCCAGCCGATGAGCCGGCGCCCGCGCGCGGACAGCCACCGGTCGAAATGGCCGATGAACCACGCCTGGAGACCGTCCTCGTCCTGCACGCCGAGTTCCCGGACGCGTTCCTGCGCGGCGGGCGAGCCGCGCCACTGGTCCTTGAGGCATTCGTCACCGCCGACATGCACGAACTCGCCCGGGAAGAGTTCCAGGACTTCCTCGAACACCCCCTCGTAGAAGCGCAGGGTGGTGTCGGTGGGGGCGAGTACGTTCGGGGAGATGCCCCAGGAGTCCCACACGGAGAGGGCCGTGGTGTCGACGACGTCGGTGTTGCCGAGTTCCGGGTACGCGGCGATCGCGGCCTGCGAGTGACCGGGCACGTCGATTTCCGGGACGACGGTGATATGCCGCTCGGCGGCGTACGCCACGATCTCGCGGATGTCGTCCTGGGTGTAGAAGCCACCGTGCGGCTTCTCCTCCCAGAGCGGGGAGGCGCGGTGGCCGAATTTGGTGCGCGCCCGCCAGGACCCCGTCTCGGTGAGCTTCGGGTACTTCCTGATCTCGACGCGCCAGCCCTGGTCGTCCGTCAGATGGAAGTGGAAGACGTTGAGTTTGTGGGCGGCCATCAGGTCCAGATAGCGCAGCACGCCGTCCTTGGGCATGAAGTGCCGTGCCACGTCGAGCATGAGGCCGCGCCAGCGGAATCGGGGGGCGTCCTCGACGGTCCCGGGCGCGAGGACGGGAAGGGCGCCGGGGCGGACGGGGGCGCGGCGGAACGCGTCGGGGCCGAGGAGCTGACGCAGGGTCTGAGCGCCCCAGAAGACGCCGGCGGCGTCGCCTCCGCGGATCTCCACGCCGCCGTCCGGGCCGGCGGTGAGCCGGTACGCCTCCGCGTCCAGGGTGCCGTCCAGGAGCAGCCTGACGGCGCCCGGCGCGTCCGGCGGCCCAGGTCGCAGGGGCAGGCCGAACGCCGCGCCGAGGGTGGCGCGCAGCCAGCGTTCCGTGGTGCCGGTGCCGTCGGCCGCCCACAGGGTGGTGCCGGCGTCGAGGGTGAGGGTGCGCTCCCCGGGTGCCTCCCCCGGCGCCCCTCCCGGGCCCTCGCCCGGGCTCTCGACCGTGCGCGGTGCCGGAATCAGTTCCCTCGCGGAAGTCAGGTCAGTCACGTCAGTCCTTTACCGCCCCGCCCAGCCCCGACACGAGTCGCCGCTGCACGAGGACGAAGAAGATGAGCACCGGAATCGTCATCACCGTGGACGCCGCCATCACGCCGCCCCAGTCCGGCTCGTCGGGCTTGTAGAAGACGAGCAGGGCCATCGGAAGGGTCGACTGGGAGGTGTCGCTGATGATGAACGACTTGGCGAACAGGAAGTCGTTCCAGGCGGAGATGAAGGAAAACACGCTCGTGGCCACGAGGCCCGGGAAGACGAGCGGGAAAAGGATCTGCCACAGGAATCGCGACCGGCTCGCGCCGTCCATGTAGGCGGCCTCCTCCAGGGCCTCCGGAACGGCCTTCACGAAGCCCCGCAGCATCCAGATCGCGAAGGGCAGCGAGAAGGCGATGTGGGGCAGGATCAGCGACCCGAGCGTGTTCAGCTGGCCGAAGTCCCGCATGAGGAAGAACAGCGGGATCGTCAGGGCCTCGACGGGCACCATCTGGGCCACCAGGAACATGATGAGCAGGGTGGTGCGGAAGCGGAACCGGAATCGTGTCACCGCGGTCGCGGCGAGAAACGCGATGAGCGCGGAGACGACCACGACCGTGCACGCGACGACGAGACTGTTGACGAAGTAGCGGCCGAATTCGTTCTGCTCGAAGACCCTCCGGAAGGAATCGAGAGAGGGGGACAGCGTCCACGGCCGCGGCTCGGTGGACTCGATCTCCCCGGCCGGTTTGAAGGCGCCGAGCACCATCCAGTACAGGGGGAAGGCGACCACCACGGCGATCAGCAGCGCGGTGGCCTCCGCGAGCAGCCGCCAGGGGCGCCGTACGAGGCGCGTCGCGTTCATCGGCCTCACAGTTCCTCTCCCTGCCGTCGCAGCAGCCTCAGGTACACGAGCGTGACCGCCAGCAGGATCAGCAGCATGACGACGCCGATCGCCGAGCCCAGGCTGTACTGCGAGGACGCGAAGGCCTTCTGGTAGGCGTACACGTTCAGCACCAGGTTCTGGCCGGCGATGCCGCCGCCGCCCGTCATGACGTAGATCTGGGTGAAGACCTTGAAGTCCCAGATCACCGACTGGATGGTGACGACCACGAGGATCGGCCGGAGCATCGGCGCGAGCACCGAGCGCCAGATCCGCCACTGCGAGGCGCCGTCCAGGGCGGCGGCCTCCAGCACCTCGGCGGGGACGGCCCGGATGCCGGCGTAGACCGTCACCATCACGAACGGGAAGGAGCACCAGACCACTTCGAGCAGCACCAGGAAGAAGGCGCTGAGGCGGCCGTACGTCCACGAGTGGTCGCCGAGCCCGAGCAGGCGGTTCACCGGGCCGAAGTCCGGGTCGAACAGGAACAGCCAGACCGTGGAGCCGGTGATGGCGGGAGTGGCCCAGGCGCCGAGCGCGGCCAGCATCAGCGCCAGCCGCGGCACGGCCCGTACCCGGGTCAGCAGGACGGCGAGGGCGCAGCCGGCGGCCAGCGTCGACAGGACGCAGGCCGCCGCGAAGGCGACGGTGGCGAGCAGCACCTGCCAGAACTGCTCGTCGGAGAACAGCTCGGCGTAGTTCCCCAGCCCCTGGAAGGTGGTCGGCTCCCCGCCGCTGACCTGGGCCTGGGTGTACTCGAAGAACGAGATCAGGCCGAGCTGGTAGACGGGGTAGACGAGCAGTCCGCCGATGACGACGAGGGCGGGGGCCAGGTAGAGCCAGGGTGTCGTGCTCCGCGGGCGGCGGGCCCGCGGCCGGGCGGGCGCTGTCATCCGGCGGAGCCGAACGCCGCGTCCATCTTCTTCGCCGCGTCGCGCGAGGCCCCGGCGACGTCCTTCTTGCCGCTGACGACCTCCTGGAACATGGTCGGCAGGACCAGCGACGAGTCGATCTGGGCCCAGGCGGGCGAGGCGGGCACGAACTTGGTCCCGGCGGCCAGCGTCTCGACGAACGGCTTCACGTACGGCTTCTTCGCCGCGGCCTGCCGGCGTACGTCGGCGAAGGTCGGCAGGAAGCCCATCGCCTCGAACATCGACTCCTGGGTGTCCTTGGCGGCCAGCCGCTCCATCAGTTCGACGGCGAGCGTGCGGTGGGAGGTGCTCTTCAGGACGCCGATGTTGTTGCCGCCCGCGAACGCGGGTGCGACCGTGCCGGCCTTCACGCCGGGCAGGGGGACGACGCCGTACTTGCCCTTGACCTTGCCGGCCTCGACCGCGGCGTGGCTGAAGTCGCCGCCGATGGCCATGCCCGCCTTGCCGGCGGCGAACGCGGTCACGGTGTCGTTGCCGCCCATGCCGGCGCACTTCGCGGCAGGGCAGTTGTCGTCGGAGAAGAGCGAGGTGTAGGCCTTGATGCCCTTCTGGGCCTGGGCGCTGTCGATCGCGGAGGCGTACGAGCCGCCCTTGCCCTCGGCGAGTTCTCCGCCGTTGGCCCACACGAAGGGCATGGCGCCGTAGGTGTAGGCGCCGCCGACGACGAGACCGTACAACTCGGGCTTCTCGGCGCGGATCTTGCGCGCGGTGGTGGCCAACTCGTCCATCGTCCTCGGCACTTCCAGGCCGAGCTCGTCGAAGACGTCGGTGCGGTAGTACAGGGCGCGGACACCGACGTAGAAGGGCGCCCCGTAGACCTTGCCGTCGACGGTGACGGACTGGCGGGCGGTGGGGTCGGTGTCCTTCGCCTCGTCCCAGGCCGCGAACTCCTCGCTGACGTCGAGGAGTCCGCCGTCCTTCACATAGCCGGCGGTGTCGGTGTTGCCGTACTCCATGAGGTCGGGGGCGGACTTGGGGTCGTTGAAGGCGGCCTTGACGCGCTGGGCGCGGGTCTCGACGGGGATGTACTCGACGTCGACCTTCGTGCCCTCGTGCTCCTTCTCGAAGCCGGCGACGACCGCGTCGACGACCTTCTCCTTGGGCTTGTTGCCGACCTCCTGGAACAGCCAGACCCGCAGGGTGCCGGTCTTCTCGTCCTTGTCGGAGGAGGAGTCGCCGGTGGTCTGGGGGGCGCAGGCGGAGACGATCAGGGTGGCGGCCGCGAGGGCCGTGGCCCCGAGGACACGGACAGCTGGCTTCCGGGTGTTCATGGCACTCCTCCGATGAGGCGTTGCATCATGCGCAATGACGGTTTCGCTATGCACAACACCGGGAGGCTAGGGAGTTCATGAACACGACCACAAGAGGTCTCAACCACTCTGTGACCGGCGGACGCACCCCGTGCAACGCCCGGACAGCACAAAGGCCCCCAAGGTGCGCGAAACACACCTGGGGGGCCTCGGTCACGCCGGCGCGGGGAGGACGGTCCTACTTGTCGCCCTTGCCCTTGCCCTTGTCGTCGCCGCCGGCGCCCATGGACTCGTAGATCTCCTTGCACATGGGGCACACGGGATACTTCTTGGGATCGCGGCCGGGCACCCAGACCTTGCCGCAGAGCGCCACGACGGGGGTGCCGTCGAGGGCGCTCGCCATGATCTTGTCCTTCTGGACGTAGTGGGCGAAGCGCTCGTGGTCACCGTCGCCGTGGGAAGTCTGCGGCGTGGGCTCGACGAGGGTCCCCGTACCAGTCCCGCGCTCGGGCTCGAGAGTGCTCATACCGCCAAGGGTACTGAAGCTCACAGCCATCAGTTGAGCGACGGGTCGTCCGGATACGTGGCCACCATCGCCAGCTCGTTGCGCTGGCGGCGCAGCACCTCCCGCCACAGCCGCTCCGGCGCCGGGGACGACACGTCACCGGGCTCGGACTCGACGACGTACCAGGCGCCGTCGACCAGTTCGTCCTCCAGCTGGCCGGGCCCCCAGCCGGCGTACCCGGCGAAGATCCGCAGCGACCCGACGGCCGAGGCCAGCAGCTCCGGCGGCGCCTCCAGGTCCACCAGGCCGATCGCGCCGTGCACCCGGCGCCAGCCCAGCGGCGCGCTGTCCCCGTCCGCGTCGCCGGGGATCACGGCGACGCCGAGCGCCGAGTCCAGCGACACCGGGCCGCCCTGGAAGACGACACCGGGCTCACCGGTGAGATCCGCCCAGCCCTCCAGGATGTCGCCGACGTCGACGGGGGTCGGCCGGTTGAGGACGACACCGAGGGAGCCCTCCTCGTCGTGGTCGAGAAGGAGCACCACCGCGCGGTCGAAGTTCGGGTCCGCCAGGGCGGGCGTGGCCACGAGCAGCCGCCCTGTGAGCGAGGACACCTCGGTCATGCCAGACATGATCCCGCATCTTCCCCCCGTGTGGGGAGGCAATGCCGCTTCGCGGGGGAACGCGGCACCGCGGGAGCGAGCGTCCTGGTGGGGCCGGGTCCGGCGGGGCGCCTGGGACACGGGGGCCGCACCCCGCGCGGGGGCCCGTCCGGTGACCGCTCGTGCCCGGCACGGAACCGTTCGTGTTGTGACACGACTATGACGTTGCTGAGCCCCGCTCGGGCTTACTCCAGGGGGGTGCGCGGCGATTACCCTTTCCCTTCTGGCCCCTGCCCAACTCATCGGAACGCGAGATACATGACCGTCAACGGCAATGACGATGTACTGCTTGTCCACGGCGGAACCCCGCTCGAGGGCGAGATCCGTGTCCGCGGTGCGAAGAACCTCGTACCGAAGGCCATGGTCGCCGCCCTCCTGGGCAGTGGCCCCAGCCGACTGCGCAACGTCCCGGACATCCGGGACGTCCGGGTCGTCCGCGGCCTGCTCCAACTGCACGGTGTCACCGTCCGTCCGGGCGAGGAGCCGGGCGAGTTGGTGATGGACCCGTCGCACGTCGAGAGCGCCAACGTCGCTGACATCGATGCCCACGCGGGCTCGAGCCGTATCCCGATCCTGTTCTGCGGCCCCCTGCTGCACCGCCTCGGCCACGCCTTCATCCCCGGTCTCGGCGGCTGCGACATCGGCGGCCGGCCCATCGACTTCCACTTCGAGGTGCTGCGGCAGTTCGGCGCGCGGATCGAGAAGCGGGCCGACGGGCAGTACCTGGAGGCCCCGCAGCGGCTGCGCGGCACCAAGATCCGGCTGCCGTACCCGTCCGTCGGCGCCACCGAGCAGGTGCTGCTGACGGCCGTCCTCGCGGAGGGCGTCACCGAGCTCTCGAACGCGGCCGTCGAGCCGGAGATCGAGGACCTCATCTGCGTCCTGCAGAAGATGGGCGCCATCATCGCGATGGACACCGACCGCACGATCCGCATCACCGGTGTGGACAAGCTCGGCGGTTACACCCACCGCGCCCTGCCGGACCGCCTGGAGGCCGCCTCCTGGGCGTCCGCGGCGCTCGCGACCGAGGGCAACATCTACGTCCGCGGCGCGCAGCAGCGTTCGATGATGACGTTCCTCAACACCTACCGGAAGGTGGGCGGGGCCTTCGAGATCGACGACGAGGGCATCCGTTTCTGGCACCCGGGCGGCCAGTTGAAGTCCATCGCGCTGGAGACCGACGTGCACCCGGGCTTCCAGACCGACTGGCAGCAGCCCCTGGTGGTCGCGCTGACGCAGGCGACGGGCCTGTCCATCATCCACGAGACGGTCTACGAGTCCCGGCTCGGCTTCACGTCCGCCCTGAACCAGATGGGCGCGCACATCCAGCTGTACCGCGAGTGCCTGGGCGGCTCCGACTGCCGCTTCGGCCAGCGCAACTTCCTGCACTCGGCGGTCGTCTCCGGCCCGACGAAGCTCCAGGGCGCCGACCTGGTCATCCCCGACCTGCGGGGCGGCTTCTCGTACCTCATCGCCGCGCTGGCGGCCCAGGGCACGTCCCGGGTCCACGGCATCGAACTGATCAACCGCGGCTACGAGAACTTCATGGAGAAGCTCGTGGAGCTGGGGGCGAAGGTCGAGCTGCCGGGCAAGGCGCTCGGCTGAGGCATGACGAAGGGGCGGTCACCCGGTTCGGGTGACCGCCCCTTCGGCGTCTCTCGCTCGAGGCGGAGCGCTTACTTGCCCTTGGCGGCTTCCTTGAGCTTGGAGCCCGCGGAGACCTTCACGCTGTAGCCGGCGGGGATCTGGATCGGGTCGCCGGTCTGCGGGTTGCGGGCGGTGCGAGCGGCACGGTGGGTGCGCTCGAAGGTCAGGAAGCCAGGGATGGTGACCTTCTCGTCGCCCTTCGCGACGACCTCGCCGACGGTCTCGGCGAACGCGGCCAGCACGGCGTCGGCGTCCTTGCGGGTCACCTCGGCGCGGTCGGCCAGCGCGGCCACCAGCTCACTGCGGTTCATGTTCTTACTCCCGTGTTCAATTGCCTTGAGGCGTGCCACGCGGCGGAGCCGCATGTCGGGCACAGCGGTGTCGATGCTGCCAGGGTCCTCGGTCGGTCCCCGGACCGGGTCCGTGGCCAGACCCTCGCGCCCAGGGACGCATCCTGCCCCTACCTGCGGCGGGAAAGCCAATCCGGCACCCGGAGGAGTCGTGAGAACACCCTTGGGAGTCACACGAAGAGAGGGCCTGAGCCTGGCCGTCACGATAAACGGCGAAAACAGGCGTCAGGTTCCGCGACGCGCCGTCACAAGGGCTTGCCGTGGCGATCCTCACAGCCCGGTCACACGTGCCGGTTACCCCGCCGCACGGGGCTTACGCCCCCTGCGAGGCGGTCGCGGCCTTCGCGGCCTCGCGGACCGCGCCGGCGACGGCGCCCGCCACCTTGTCGTTGAAGACGCTGGGGACGATGTAGTTCGGGTTGAGCTCGTCCTCGGTCACCACGTCCGCGAGCGCCTTCGCGGCCGCGAGCATCATGTCGGTGTTGACCGTGCGGGACTGCGCGTCGAGCAGACCGCGGAACACACCAGGGAAGACCAGCACGTTGTTGATCTGGTTCGGGAAGTCCGAGCGGCCCGTGGCCACAACTGCGGCCGTCTGACGGGCGATTGCCGGGTCGACCTCGGGATCCGGGTTCGCGAGCGCGAACACGATGGCGCCCTCGGCCATGGCGGCCACGTCGTCCCCGTCGAGCACGTTGGGGGCCGAGACGCCGATGAAGACGTCGGCGCCGCGCACGGCCTCCTTGAGGGTGCCGGTCAGGTTCTCCGGGTTGGTGTTGTCGGCGATCCAGCGCAGCGGCGAGTCCGCGGGAGCCTGGCGCAGGTCCTCACGGCCCGTGTGCACGACCCCGTGGATGTCGGCCACCACGGCGTTCTTCACGCCCGCCGCGAGCAGCAGCTTGAGGATGGCCGTACCGGCGGCGCCGGCGCCGGACATCACCACGCGGATGTTCTCGATGGCCTTGCCCGTCACCCGGAGGGCGTTCGTGAGCGCCGCCAGGACGACGATCGCCGTGCCGTGCTGGTCGTCGTGGAAGACCGGGATGTCCAGGGCCTCGCGCAGCCGCGCCTCGATCTCGAAGCAGCGGGGCGCGGAGATGTCCTCCAGGTTGATGCCCGCGAAGCCGGGGGCGATCGCCTTGACGATCTCGACGATCGCGTCGGTGTCCTGGGTGTCCAGGCAGATCGGCCAGGCGTCGATGCCCGCGAACCGCTTGAACAGGGCCGCCTTGCCCTCCATGACCGGCAGCGCGGCCTTCGGGCCGATGTTGCCCAGGCCGAGGACCGCGGAGCCGTCGGTGACGACCGCGACGGAGTTGCGCTTGATGGTGAGGCGGCGGGCGTCCTCGGGGTTCTCGGCGATCGCCATGCACACGCGGGCCACGCCGGGCGTGTAGACCATGGACAGGTCGTCACGGTTGCGGATGGGGTGCTTGGACGCCATCTCGATCTTGCCGCCGAGGTGCATCAGGAACGTACGGTCGGAGACCTTGCCGAGCGTGACGCCCTCGATCTGGCGCAGCTGTTCGACGATCTCGTCGGCGTGCGCGGTGGAGGTCGCGGCGATGGTGACGTCGATCCGGAGCTTCTCGTGGCCGGACGCGGTGACGTCGAGGCCGGTCACCGAGCCTCCGTGGGACTCCACGGCCGTGGTGAGCTGGGAGACCGCGGTTCCGCTCGCGGGCACCTCCAGCCGGACCGTCATCGAGTAGGAGACGCTGGGCGCCGTTGCCATGGCCGACTTCCTCTGCTTTCACCGTTTACTGCGATCTGCCGTCCGATCGTCGCACCTACCGTCGAGTAGGAGTTAGCCGGGCCGGGATTGCGAACGTTTTGTTCGCCACGCCTTCAAAAGGAGAAGAGGCCCGCGTCACATTCGTGACGCGGGCCTCTCCCCTACGTAGGTGACACCGACCCGCCATGCTCGCCTCGCGGCAAGTGGTCGCTCGTAGCGACGAAGGTTGGGCCCGGGGGCTTGGATCGAGCCGGTGTCGCATCCAGGCTAACAAACGGATGCCGTGAGGCCATTCCCTCCGGCGGTGTTCCTTCTCATCAGTCCCTCAGCAGATCTGGGACCCCGGCGGCGTCCGGCTCGTCCCGCTCCCCCGACACGACCGTGAGCTGCTGCGTCGCGCGGGTCAGCGCCACGTAGAGCACCCGCAGTCCGGCCGGGGACTCGTCGGCGATCTCCGCCGGGGAGACCACCACGGTGGCGTCGTACTCCAGGCCCTTGGCCTCCAGGCTGCCGAGCGCGACGACCCGGTCGCCCAGCCCGGCCAGCCAGCGGGCCGCCTCCTCGCGCCGCTGCATGGCGACGACGACGCCGACGGTGCCGTCGACCCGGTCCAGCAGCCGGGCCGCCTCCGCGCGGACCGTCCCGGCGAGGGAGTCCTCCACGACCGCGAAGCGGGGCCGCACGCCCGTCGAACGCACCGCCGACGGCGAGGTGGAGCCCGGCATGGCCAGGGCGAGCACCTTCGCGGCGAGGTCGGCGATCTCGGCGGGGTTGCGGTAGTTCACGGTGAGCTGGAAGCGGCGGCGGGGACGGCTGCCCAGGGCCTCGTCGCGCGCCTCGGCGGCCTCGTCCGGGTCGGACCAGGAGGACTGGGCCGGGTCGCCGACGACCGTCCAGGTGGCGTGCCGGCCGCGGCGGCCGACCATGCGCCACTGCATCGGCGTGAGGTCCTGGGCCTCGTCGACGATGACGTGCGCGTACTCGACGCGTTCGGCGGCCAGCCGCTCGGCGCGCTCGCGCTGCGTCTCCTCGCGCACCGGCATCAGCTCCTCCAGGCCGGTGAGCTGGTCGAGCGGGTCGAGTTCCCGCTTGCGGCGGGGGCGGGCCGGGGTGCCGAGGATCGCCTGGAGCTCGTCCAGCAGGGCGATGTCGTGCACGGACAGGCCGTCGCGGCGCAGCGAGCGGGCGACCTTGCGGATCTCACCGGGGTTGAGGACCCGGCGGGCCCAGCGGCCGAGCCGCCGCTCGTCGGCCATCGCCGCGAGGACGGCGGCCGGGGTGAGCTCCGGCCACCAGGCGTCCAGGAACGCGATGAAGCTGTCCTCCGAGGTGACGTCCTCGTCGAAGGAGGAGCGCAGCTCGGCGGCGAGTTCGGGGTCGCTGTGCCGCTTGGCGCCGCCGGACTGCTCCCACAGGGCGTCGAGCAGCAGCTTGCGGGCGCGCGGGCGCAGCAGGTTCACGGGGGCGGTCCCGCCGAGGGCGGTGCGCCGGACGCGGTCGAGGGCGTCGGCCTCCAGCTCCAGCCGGCGCCCGAAGGCGACCACGCGCAGCCGGGTCGGGGGGCCGGCGGGCACGGGGGCGGGGTCGTCGCCGAACGCGAGCTGCCCGCCGCGGTCCCCGCCGGCCGCGCGGGCGCCCGCGCCCAGCTCCAGCGCGCCGCGCGCCGCCTTCCGCAGGACCTTGAGCATGCGGTACGAGCCCTTGGCGCGGGCGGTGGCCGGGGAGTCGTAGAGCGTGGCCTCGGCGCCGTCGACGAGCGAGCCGATGGCGCGGATGGCGACCTGGCCCTCCTCGCCGAGCGAGGGGAGCACGCCCTCGGTGTACGCCACGAGCAGCGGGGTCGGCGAGACGATGAGGATGCCGCCCGCGTACCGGCGCCGGTCCTGGTAGAGCAGGTAGGCGGCGCGGTGCAGGGCGACGGCGGTCTTGCCGGTGCCGGGGCCGCCCTCGACGTAGGTGACGGAGGCGGCGGGGGCGCGGATCACCATGTCCTGCTCGGCCTGGATGGACGCCACGATGTCCCGCATGGTGTGGGTGCGGGCCTGGCCGAGGGCGGCCATCAGCGCGCCGTCACCGATGACGGGCAGCTCGCGCCCGTCGAGGTACGCCGTGAGCTCGGGGCGCATCAGGTCGTCCTCGACGCCGAGGACCTTGCGGCCCTTGGAGCGGATGACGCGGCGCCGTACGACCCGGCCGGGGTCGACCGGCGTGGAGCGGTAGAAGGGGGCGGCGGCCGGGGCCCGCCAGTCGATGACCAGCGGGGCGTAGTCCTGGTCGAGCACGCCGATGCGCCCGATGTGCAGGGTCTCGGCGATGTCGGCGGTGTTGTCGTCGCGGACCGCGCCCTCGGCGGGCTCGACCGCGGTGTAGGCGCCGTCGGGCCCCTTCTTGCCGTCCTTGCCGAGGAGCAGGTCGATCCGGCCGAAGAGGAAGTCCTCGAACTCGTTGTTCAGCCGGTTGAGGTGGACGCCGGCCCGGAAGACCTGCGCGTCCCGTTCGGCGAGCGCTCCGGGTGTGCCGACCTGGCCGCGCTGGGCCGCGTCGTTCATGAGGAACTCGGCCTCGTGGATCTTCTCCTCGAGACGCCGGTACACCCGGTCGAGGTGTTCCTGTTCGACGCCGATCTCTCGGTCTCGCAGGGAGTCGAGCGCACTGTCCTGCGCCTGAGCGGCCACCGGGCCCCCTTCTGACGTGCTGGGCAGCCGTCAAAGGTACGCGAAGGGGGGCCGGTGGCGCTACGACAGGCCCTGAGGGGTGCCTAGACGTCGACCTGGACGAGCTTGTTCCCGTCGAAGTCGATGATCTCGACGTGGTCGATCTTGTCCGGGGACATGGCGACTCCGCCGCTGACGTAGAGCGGGTTCCTCGCCTGCTCGGTCTTCGCGTCCGGGAGGCCGTAGCCCCACTTCGGCACGGACCAGGAGGCCGCCGTCTCGCGCGCGCCGTCCTTGCTGACGAAGACCATGGAGCACTTCAGCGGGCCCTTGACGCCCTTGAGTTCCAGGCCGGTCTCCGTGCCCCAGAGCTTCTCGCTCAGGCCGACGGTCGCGGTGACGCCGGTCGACGAGTCGGTGCCCGTGACCTTGTCCTTGATGCCGGCGAACAGCTCCTTGGCGGGGTTGGCCGCCTGCACGGTCCGGTTCCCCTCGGTGCCGCCGCCTCCGCCGTCGCCGTTCGTCGCGACGGCCACGACTGGTCCGCCGATGATCAGCGCGGCGGCCGCTGCCACCAGGTAGAAGCCACGCCGGCGCTTCTGGGCGCGGCGCTCGGCGACCTCGTCGACCAGCTTGTTCACCAGACGCGGGCTGGGCTTCGCCGACAGCGAGTCGCCGATGGCGGGTGTGCCGGCACCGGGCAGGTCCGCGAGGGCGGCCAGCATCGGTTCCATCCCGGCGAGTTCGTCGAGCTGCTGGGCGCACCATTCGCAGGTGGCCAGATGAGCCTCGAAAGCGGTTGCCTCGGCGTCGTCGAGAATCCCGAGGGCGTAGGCGCCGACGGTCTCGTGCTCACTGGGGCCCGGTCGTCCCTGCGTGGGGCTCATGGACCCAGACATACCCGACCCGCCCATGCCGAATCCCTGGTTTCCCCCGTACCCGCTCATCACGCCGTCACCCCCCGCTCCTCCAGAGCCAGCTTCATCGACCGCAGGGCGTAGAAAACCCTTGAGCGGACGGTTCCGCTGGGTATGCCCAGGGTCTCGGCCGCCTCATTGACCGTACGCCCCTTGAAGTACGTCTCGACGAGCACCTCCCGGTGGGCGGGAGTCAGGTCGTCGAGCGCGTCCGACAGCGTCATCAACCACAGCGCCTTGTCGATCTCGTCCTCCGCGGGGATGACCTCCAGCGGCGACGGATCGACCTCCTGCGGCCGGGCCTGCCGGCTGCGGTGGCCGTCGATGACGATGCGCCGGGCGACCGTCACCAGCCAGGGGCGTACCGATCCGGTCGCTCGATTGAGCTGTCCGGCGTTCTTCCAGGCACGGATGAGCGTCTCCTGCACGACGTCCTCTGCTCGTTGCCGATCACCGGCGACCAGACGGAGGACATACGCAAGGAGGGGTCCGGCGTGCTCTCTGTACAGCGCACGCATCAGCTCCTCATCAGGTTCCGAGGGCTGGGACATGCGATGTCGGGCCCTCGATCCACGTTCATTGGCCACGACGGAATCCTTGCGCACGCCCACCTCCGATGTCCGGGGGTTCCCCCAGTCGGTCGCTCGACCACCCGTACGCAGACGGCGGGTTGCGTGTTCAAAGTGAGGCGACAGTTTTCTTCGGAGTGACGTGACGAGCGGGACATGGCGCCACATTCCCACCGTGCGATCTTTACATTTCCGTCACATCGGCAAGATCGTCTTCACGCTTCCCTACGGTGGCGTAGGTAAACAACGTGTAATCGAAATCACTTCGACGACCGTGACGCGTAAGGGACATAACGGGCGGTCAGGTGCGGGTGAGGGCCGCGCGGCGACGGTGCCGGGCCACTCTTTCGCGGTTTCCGCACACCTCGCTGGAGCACCAGCGCCTCCGCCGGCCCCGGGAGGTGTCGAGGTAGACGAGCGGGCAATTGTCCCCTTCGCACTCCCTCAGCCCGGCCCGCGCGACGGGGTCGGTGAGCAGCTCCAGGGCGTCCCGCGCGAGGGCGCCGAGCAACTCCGCGCACGCGGGCGGCCGCTCCAGCCGCCGCACCAGCGTGCCGTCCCCGCCCCGCACGGCGCGCGGGGCGGGCGGCGCGGCCCGGGCGACGTCGTTCACCCGCTCCAGCACCCGGTCGTACGACGGCCGGGGCGCCGGCCCCGGCAGCGCCCCCCGCACCAACTGATCCAGGAAAGCGCGTACCTCACGGAACCCGGTCACCCAGGAGGCGTCGGCGTGCCCCAGCGGCGTGTGCGGCGGCACGAGCCCGCTCTCGCCGATCCACGCGCACAACACCTCGACGGACACGAACCGTTCACAGGGATGCGCGGTCGCGAGAAGGTCGAGACTCACCCGCCCCGCGCCGAAACGCAGGTCGTACGCGACCGTGGCCGTACCCGGTGCCATGTGCCTGTCACCGCCTAGCGGAGGCTGTGGGGAACCGTTCCCTCCCACAGTGCCCGCCAGGGCCGTGGGCGGGAACCCCTCGTGCCGTGAACCCGTTGTGCGGTGGCTGCTGTTCGGGCGCATCCGCCCCACCCGGCGGGGACCTTTGAAGGCCAGGCGCGCCACTCCAGCCCGTCCGGCGCTTGAGGACGAGGCCCGTCCAGGGCCGAAGCGGGGGCCCGGGGGCGGCAGCCCCCGGAAGACGGCACCCCGCACGCCGAGTGCAGCCCACCTGAGGGCAACCAGAACGCCCTCACTCGCCCCCATACTTCGCATCGGCGGCCAGATCCAGCGCCAGCCGATACCCCCGTTTCACCACCGTCTGGATCAGCTTCGGCGCCCCCAGCGCCGTCCGCAGCCGGGCCATCGCCGTCTCCACGGCGTGCTCGTCGCGCCCGGCGCCGGGCAGCGCGCGCAGCAGGTCGGCGCGGGACACGACCCAGCCCGGCCGCCGGGCCAGCGCCCGCAGCAGGGACATCCCGGCGGGCGGCACCGGCCGCAACTCCCCGTCCACCAGCACCGCGTGGCCACGGATCTCCACCCGGTGCCCGGCGATCGGCAACGTCCGCGCACGGCCCGGCAGTTCACGGCAGAGCAACTGCACCAGCGGGCCGAGCCGGAAGCGTTCGGGCTGCACGGTGTCGACGCCTCTCGCCTGCAACGGCAGCGCGGTGACCGGGCCGACGCAGGCCGGCAGGACGTCGTGCCCGAGCGCGGCCAGCAGCTCGCCGAGCAGTCCGCGTTCCTCGGCCCGCGTCAGCAGGGACGCGGCGGCCGGGGCGCTGGTGAAGGTCACGGCGTCCAGGGAACGGGACACGGCCGCGTCCAGCAGGCGGTCCACCGGGCCGATGTCCATGGGCGGCAGCCACCGGTACACCGGCACGCCGAGCACCTCCGCCCCGCCCGCCCTGAGCGCCTCCACGAAGCCGGGCAGCGGCTCACCGTGCAGCTGGACGGCGATCCGGCGCCCGTCGACGCCCTCCTCCAGCAGCCGGTCCAGCACCTCGGCCATGGACTCGCTGGACGGCGACCACTCCTCGGTCAGTCCGGCCGCCCGCACCGCGCCCTTCACCTTGGGCCCGCGCGCGAGGAGTTCGACCTCGCGCAGCCGGTTCAGCAGGTCCTCGCCGAGGCCCCAGCCGTCGGCGGCCTCGATCCAGCCCCGGAAGCCGATCGCCGTCGTGGCGACCACGACGTCCGGGTGCCGCTGGATGATCTCCTTGGTCGCGGCGAGCAGTTCGCTGTCGTCGGACAGCGGCACGATGCGCAGCGCCGGTGCGTGCACGACGGCGGCACCGCGCCGCTGGAGCAGCGCCCCGAGCTCGTCGGCACGGCGCGCGGCGGTGACGCCCACGGTGAACCCGGCGAGGGGTCCGTGTTCGGGTTGCTGCAGTTCGTCGTACATAACTCTCGTTCCGCACTCGAGTCGTGGTGCCTGCGCCGGACGCCCGCACAGACGCGTCCGCATGCCGAGCGAGCCTGTCAACGGTGCGTGACAGGCTCGGATCGGCCACGTGTCAGCGGTGTTACGTCACACCTCGGCATAGCTGAGCTGCGGCTTCGTCTCCGTCGCCGAAGCCGTGGGGGCCGTGGCGGGAGCCGGGCGGCGAAGGTATACGGCCCAGGTGACCGCGAAGCACAGGCCGTAGAAGGCGAGGAAGGCGACGAAGGCGCCGGTGCCGGAGCCCACGCTGAGGAACGACTGCCGGAAGGCCATGTTGATGCCGAGTCCGCCGAGGGCGCCCACCGCGCCGATCAGCCCCATCGAGGCGCCGGAGAGCCGGCGTCCGTAGGCGGCGGCCGCCTCGCCCGTCAGGCCCTTGCCGAGGGCCTTGGCGTGGAAGATGCCGGGGATCATCTTGAACGTGGAGCCGTTGCCGAGCCCGGTCAGGACGAACAGGGCGATGAAGGCCACGGTGAACAGCGGCAGCGACTCGCGCACCGACGCCACGATGACGACGCCGGTCGCGGCGGCCATGGCGACGTAGTTCCACAGCGTGATCCGCGCGCCGCCGAAACGGTCGGCGAGCGAGCCGCCGACGGGACGGATCAGGGACCCGAGCAGCGGGCCGATGAAGGTGACGTAGGCGGCCTGGAGCGGCGTACGGCCGAACTGGGTCTGCAGGACCAGGCCGAAGGCGAAGCTGTAGCCGATGAAGGAGCCGAAGGTGCCGATGTAGAGGAAGGACATGATCCAGGTGTGCGGGTCCTTCGCGGCCTCCTTCGCGGCTCCGGTGTCGTTGCGCACGGAGGAGATGCTGTCCATCCTCAGCCAGGCGAGGACGGCGGCGACCACGATGAACGGGATGTAGATGCCGAGCAGCAGCCGCGGGCCGCCACTGGCGCCGATCACGGCGAGGCCGACCAGCTGCACGACGGGGACACCGACGTTGCCGCCGCCGGCGTTCAGTCCGAGCGCCCACCCCTTCTTCCGCAGCGGGAAGAAGGCGTTGATGTTGGTCATGCTGGAGGCGAAGTTGCCGCCGCCGACGCCGGCCAGCATCGCGCAGATCAGGAAGGCGGTGAAGGAGGTCCCCGGCTCCATCACCACGAACGCGGCGACCGTCGGCACGAGCAGCAGGCTCGCGGAGACCACCGTCCACATCCGGCCGCCGAAGACGGCGACGGCGAAGGTGTAGGGGACGCGGGCGACGGCGCCGACCAGGGTGGCCATCGAGACGATGGTGAACTTGTCGGCGGGGGTGAGGCCGTACTCCGGCCCCATGAACAGCACCATCACGGACCACAGGGTCCAGATCGAGAACCCGATGTGCTCGGAGAGCACGGAGAAGAACAGGTTGCGGCGGGCGATCCGCTCACCCGTGGTGTTCCAGAAGGTCTCGTCCTCGGGGTCCCAGTGGTCGATCCAGCGGCCTCCCCTGCTCGCGACGGGGGCAGTGCTCGGGGCTGTCATGGCGCCTCCACGGTCTTCGGGCTCGGTCGCCTGCGAGTGGCTGATCCCGAAGGTAGGGAGGGCGCGTTTCCGGGCTGTGGCACCCGGTGACCGGCAAGGAACGTTGCTCTCACCCGCCGGGCGGGGCGGATGAGAGGTCCCGGGCCTGCCCCGTCAGGGCTGCTGAGGGGGCTGCCAGTGGGGGTTCTGCTGCGGGTACGGCGGCTGCTGGCCGTACGGCTGGGGCTGCTGGGGCGCCTGACCGTACGGCTGCTGCTGCGGCTGCCCGTACGGCGCCTGCGGAGGCACGCCGTAGGGCCCCTGGGGCTGCTGGGGCTGCTGGGACTGCTGGGGCGCCTGGCCGTAGGGCTGCTGCTGCGGCTGCCCGTACGGCGCCTGCGGAGGCACGCCGTAGGGGCCCTGGGGCTGTTGGGGCGCCTGTCCGTAGGGCTCCTGTCCGTAGGGCTGCTGCCCGTACGGGCCGGGAGCGGCCGGCTGGGCGGGGTACGGACCGGACGCGGCGGGCTGGGCGTACGGAGCGGGGCCCGGCGCCGGGGCCTGCTGCCCGTATCCGCCGGGGGCGCCCGGCGCGGCGGCCGGGGCCTGCCCGCCGTACGGCCCGCTCGCGCCGAACGGGCCGGCGTATCCGGCCGGCAGGTACCGCAGGCGGCCCGACTCGTCCCGTACGGGCGTGAACCCGGCGGCCTCGAGCCGCGCCGCGAACTTGGCGTTCCGCTTGCGGGTGACGACGACGCCGACGGCGAGCAGCGCCATGAGCGCCAGCCAGCCGAGGACGACGAAGAAGGCGGAGTCGCCCTCGATGTCCGCCTTCAGGGCGGAGAGGAAGAAGCCACCGGTGATACCGGCGGCCACCCAGTACATGCGCTTCTCGACATGCCGGCCGGTGAGGTCGAAGTTGATGCGCGCCTTGAGCAGTTCGTGCGCGTCGGGCACGAGCGGTGGCAGGGAGACGCCGTCACCGGCGTCGGGATACTGCGCCCAGTTCTGCGCGGCGCGGGCGCGGGCCTGCGGGCTGGGGTCGGGCGCGATCAGCATCACGAGGGCGTTGTTGCGTCCGCCCTGCTTCACGTCCAGGTACTCGTAGCCGAACTGCTGGGCGACGAAGGCGAGGTGGGCGAGCTTCTTCACCGAGGCCATGGGACTCGTGAGCTCCACCGGCTGACCGCTCGCGATCAACCGCAGCATCTTCTGGACCTGCCGCTTGCTCACCCGTCACCCACTCCCCCACCGGACCACCCGGCGACCCCGTCCACCACCGCGACCGGGCCAGTCTTCCATGCGGGTCCGACATCGGGGACGGCGGACTGACTCCCGAGCCGTGCTGGAAAGACCTCGACTTCGAGGCGGGCGCCACCACCTCTGCCGAAACTTGCAGCGCATCAGCGCAGGCGGGCTCACCACGTCCCCAAGGCGCGAGCTTCCGAACGCCGCATCGCCCTTCCCAGTTGTCGCCTCCCCTCGCTGAAGCTTCACCGCGAGCAACAGTATGAACGCGAGGCGCAGGCACCACCTGCCAGCGCGACGGGCGGTGTTCTTACGAGGGCAGGGCAGACCGATCGACGCGACCAACCTCACCCGCGCCTTCACCACGCTCACCAGTGAGGCCAGCCCGCGCCGCATCCGCTTCCACGACCTGCGGCACTCGACCGCCACCCTGCTCCTGGAGCAAGGCGTCGACCTCGCCGTCATCAAGGAACTCCTCGGCCACGCCCACATCGGCGTCACCGCCGGCGTCTACGCCCACGTCCGACTCCGCCTCCAGCGCCAGGCCATCGACATCCTCGGCAACGCCCTCAACCCGACCGACACCCCCGACGACCCGCCCGCCGCAGCCGTCGTCCGCTGACGTTGCCGTCAGCGTTGCCGTCAAACGACCGGAAGCTCCACCGAACAATGCGTCGGTGGAGCTTCCAGACTTGACGGCAGGGCCCGGCAAGAGGGCCAGAATCGCGCTACTCCAGATTACCGAGAGTCCCCTGCGGACCCTCCGCCACGATCGCGCGGAAAGCCTCGACCATGGCTGCCACTCCGCCCTCGGGCACGATCACCAGATCAGAACACTGGAAGAAGACTCCACCGCCATACTCGCCGGTTTCCCCCCATCGATTCATCACCGTTTCGATCGCACCGAGAGTCATGAAACTCGCACTCCACCGTGTGCCGTCAGGGAGTCGCAACTCGGCATCAACATCCTCTACTGTTTCCGCCGAGTCATCAGCACCGAGCATGAAAAGCGCAGTGAACTCAGGTTCCCTGACGACGTGGTAGATGTCGTCTTCCACAGGTTCTACGTGATTACTGTCCATAAATCTGCTTCAGCCTCGCGATCACCTTGGACTCGTTCCCCTTGTCCGCCTTGCCGACAACTTGTATTCCGCCGTCAACATTCCGGAAGAAGAGTCGCCCACCTTTTCGCCCTCGCGCGTAGGTCACATCCGTGCCAGTCAACGCTCTACTTCCCCTACCCGGATTCATGTTTCCGCGGGAAAGCTGTTCAAACAGGTGGTCCAAGTCTCTTTGTACATCCTGGTTCTTCCCTGCTTGCTGCGCCGCTTTCGTCAGTAGCGAATCCTGACCGATAGCAGACGACATCGAAATGCATCCGCCAGAGTTATGAACCAGGACCGGCGTCTTCCCCGCCAGCACATAGTACGTGTGCAGGTCATCGACTGTGAGGTTGTACGTCCGCGCATGCTTGGCGAAGGGGCGGTTGGCCGTGACGATGACCGTCTCACCCTCCTCCGTGAGGAGGGTAGAGCCCTTCTTCAGGTCTCCCGCTTCAACCCAGTGTCGCTCGGACGGGGACCAGAACGGGTGCTCGTGCGTGGCTGTCAGCTTCTCGACACCGTCCGCCGTGGCGATGGACAGCTCGTTGAAGTACTTGTCGTCATCGGTGACGATCAGGCGAGTTACCTTGCGCGGACCGGTTTCACCGGTTTTAGGGTCCGTCGCAATCACTTCATCGCCGACCTCTACATCCTCAATATCTCTCGTGCTTTTATCAGCCATAAGGACGTCGGTGCCAGCGAGAAAACACTTGCAGCCACTAGAAGCCGTCTGTTTACGACTCCCACCAAGTCGGGCGCCCCCTCGCCCTTCGCTCTCTTCTGCAGCAACCATAAGCAAGGGCCCTGTTGCCGCAGACAGTCCATAGCCGAGGCCTGCTGGACACTTCCTCCCCGCGGCGAGGCAGGCGCCACCCTTCGCAACGGTTACCGTCGCCGAATTCGCCGCGTTGGACAGATCTGCACATGAGTCACGGCCGTAATCGCTGCAGACCTCATCTATCTGCTTGTAGAAGGCGTTGATGTACTTGCTGGCGTATTTCCACCTGGCGTCGACGTTTACTGTGGGGAAGATCGAGATGTAACCGTCCCCGTTGACGTCCTGCTGAACCTCTCCCTCAAATGTCCAGTCCACCTTGGGACGTTTGTCGTCAGAGACGTCATGAACGCAATCAGATGTACACCGGGCTCCGCTCCCATGGCCGACGTCCAGCATCAGCCCAGTCGGGTCGCTCTTGCTCACCGGGCTGTTGTTGCTGTAGGCGTACCCGTTCATCTGGAGTGGGTCTGCCATGTCGATGATCGGGTCGGCCGAGAGGAAACGGCCGGAGTCCTGGTCGTATTCGCGCGCACCGATGTGCGTCAGACCGGTTGCCGCGTCGTCGACGCCTGTGCCCAGGTAGCTCCGCTTGTTGGGCCAGGTGCTCGGCTTCGTGCCGCGCACTTCGCCGTACGGCTTGAAAGCCCTGCGGGTCACCGCCTGACCGGCGGCGACGTCCACGGATGTGTTCGCCGTGCCGAGGTGATCGGAAAGCAGCACACTGCGCTTGTGGCCCGTGGTGGCGCCGTTCGTCGTCGTGCGGACCACGGTGGGCGCGCCGGGCTGGCTGTAGGAGCGGGAGGCACGGACCAGCGTCCCCGATGCGTCCGTGGTCAGCTCCGTCTCGCCCAGGTACAGCGTCGACCCGGCCGGCGAGTTCTCCAGAAGGCGATCGCCCTGTGCGTCATAGACGTACGTCGTCTTCTTGCCGTCGTCCGTGATCGAGTCAACCTTGTTCTCGGGCGTCCACACGAGGCGCTGCGTGGTGCTCGCCAGGTCCCTGACGGTCGTGTTGCCCGAGGCGTCGTAGGTGAAGGAACCGCCCTTGCCCGAGGGAGTGGAACTGGCCCAGGCCATGGTGTGCGGCTGGATCTTGCCGCTCGAGCCCGACTTTCCGTAGCTGTACGTCAGCGCGACCTTCTTCGTCGCGTCAGCCGTGTCGTGCTCGGTCATCGTCGCGCGGTTGCCGATCCAGTCGAACGTGTACGACTGGCGGTACGCCGTGGCGCCCGTGGACACCGTCCCGCCGTCCGGCGCCGTCGAGGTGAGCCCCGACGCCAGTGACGAATCCGGGCTGCTCGCGTCCGTCGCTTCGTCAGGGGCGTCCGCGACAGGGCCGGTGGAGGCGGCGTAGTCGGTGCGGTAGCCCCACGTGGCGCCGTTCGCGGCCTTGCATCCTGTCCCGCTTCCGGTCGGTGTGACCTTGGACGTCCAGGCGTGCACCAGTTCGCCCATGGCGTCGTAGGTGAAGCACTGGGTGTCCCACGTCGAACCGGTGGACTCCGTCAGCCTGCGGGCGTTGGAGGTGATGGTCCCGGAGGCGTCGTAGGAGTAGTAGCTGTCGGTGATCCGGTGTTCGCCGCTCGTTTCCCGGTCGGTGACCGTGCGCTGGAGGCTGCCTGTGTGCGGGTCGACGAAATTGGTCGTCCAGACCCGGTACGGCTGGGCGGCGGAGACGGAGCGCAGCAACTCACCGAAGGGCGAGTAGGTCGCGTCCGAGGTGTACCAGGCCAGGCCCGAGGTCGTCTCCGGCAGACCGTCGCTGTTGTAACGCGTGACGACCTTCTCGCGCGCCAGACCGCCCGCGGCGGGCAGCGTGACCGAGTGCTGCCTCCCGGTGGGGGTGTACGCGTAGGCGTATGAGTAGGTGCCGGAGAGTCCAGTGGTCATGGAGTTGGCCGGGATGACCGTCTCACTGCCGGTGACGCGGTATTCCGCGTCATAGCCGGTGACTCGGTTCTCGTAGTCGCCGCTGTCGGTGTGACGCTTGCTCGTGGCAGGTTGTCCGATACCGCCTGTCGCCGCGTCGTAGGTGAATTCTTTGGTCGGAGTGGCGGACGCCGATTCCTCACGAACGTTCAACACCCGGCCGAGGACGTCGTATTCGGTGAACGTCTCCTGGCCGCGGGCGTTCTTCACACGGATGGGCCGGTCCGCCGCGTCGTACCAGGTCTCCGTGGTGCCCGTGTCCGGGTCCACGGCCGATGTGACGCGTCCTCGTGCGTCGTAGACGTACGACCAGGCGTTGCCGGCCGGGTCGGTGACCTTGGCCTGGTTACCGCGTGCGTCGTAGTCATACGTCGTGGTGCGGCCCGCTGACGACGCGCTGTCCCCCTGGCTGTAGTGCTTGACGGAGGTGACGCGCCCAAGGGCGTCCTGGTAGGTGCGGATCCGGGGAGCCGTGGATCCGGGCGGGTCGACATATGTACTGGTGTCGCTGTAGCTGGTGTATGTCGCGTACTTGTAGTGGCCACTGTGGTAGACGGAGGCACGGATCACGCGCTCCATGCCGTCGTAGCGGTATCTGGTCCAACTGGGGACCAGGGATTTCGACCTAGGGGCGAAGAGTTCGGTACTTGGTTCGCCCTTCGCCAGGTACCCCGCGGTCTTCTCGTAGAGAAGGCCATGGTCGTTGTACTTGGTGTCCACGATGATGCGGCCCGGGCCATGGGCCTCGGTCTGCTTCTGGACCTCCCGCTGGAGGCCGTCGTAGAGCGTTGTCTCCTGCGCGTAGCTACCGTCGTCCTTCAGCGTCCGGACCGTGACGGCCGCCGGACGGTTCTTGTCAGGCGTCGCGATCGCCGTCTGGTAGGAGATCTGCACGCTCGGCGACTGCCCGACGGCGGAGCGCGAGGGCGACCAGCCCTTCACCAGGCGGCCAAGGGCGTCGTACTCGATCCGCGTGACGCGGCCGTTGGGGTCGGTGCTCGACAGGGCGAGGCCGCGCCCCGGTTCGTAGGTCGTGGTGGTGGTGTGCCCCTTGGCATTGGTGAACTGCACCCCGGTCACCGGGCCGCCGGCGTCACCGGGGGTGTACTTGGTCTCCTCCGTGCCCTTGCCGGGGCGGGTGACGGTGCGGATGCGGCCCAGCGGATCGTAGGTCGTTTTGGTAGCGACGGAGTACGACGTTCCGGTGCCGTCGATCTCGGCCTGTGTGGTCACCAGACCGCGGGTCGGTGCGTCACCGAAGGACTTGTCGTCGTACGTGTTCCGCAGTGCTGCCTTGAGCTGTGTGGACGGATCGGCCGTTGCCTCGTCCGCGCAGGAGGTGCCAGTGCTGCGCTGCTCCTTGGGCAGGCCGATCAGCCATGCCGAGGTGTTGTGCACGTACGTCGTGGTGGTGCAGCTACGGTCGGAGAAAGTCTCTCCGCCACTTCCGTTGGGCTTGACGACAGACGTCTCGACCTGCTTGGGCAGACCGTAGGTGTCGTCGTAAGTGGTCAGCGTCCGCACGGCGCGCCAACTGGGATCGGCCGTCTGTATTTCGTCGGTTCTCTTCACTCCGACGCGATGGGCGACCAGTGGTTCTCCGGTAGTACCATCCTCGTTCTCACGCGCCCGGGAAGCAGTCTCCTTCGAGGTCGGGAAGGTAAGGGCGCGCCGTTGCACCTTGCCGTCGGAGTCCCGGTAGGTGATCTTCTCCGCTTCCATGCCCGCGAACTGTGGAGCGTCGTCCGCCAGGAGGACGTACTGTCCGGTGCTGTCCTTCACCTCGCCGCCGACGCCTCGGAAATAGCGAGTGACGGTGTACGACTGCGAGTTCACGTCCCCTTGTTCGGAAGTACTCTCGCTGCCTTTGCGGAAGGAGACCTGCTGGTAGCCCTTCCAATCGCGGTGCGTGCGCAGCGCTGGGCGCGTGAACTCGTCGTCGCTCTTGCCCCAGGCAGGTCCGGCATAGGAGTACAGCGAGATGATGGCTTCGTCGGGCGAGGCGACCTTGTCGATCTCCGTCACGGAGTGGACGACGTACTTGTTGAACCACGCCTTGGCCGGCGTTCGCTCATCACCGTCGGGGGACCATCGAACCGGGAAGCAGGTGCTGTTGTTCTTCCCCTTGTCGTCCTTCGGCTCGGTCGCACAGCCGCCCTCGTACTCGACCTCGATGTCACCACCGTACTCAGTGGCGACCGTGCCGATACGGGGCCGGGTGAACGCAGGTCGTTGATCGCTCTTGCCCGTGAGGACCAGGTTGGGCAGCTGGCGATCCAGCAACCTTGTGTGCAACGGCGAGGTGGAGCCGACCGTGTAGGCGGAGAAGCTGATCCCGTCCTTGGACTGCAGCGTGCCGGTGGTGTCACCGGGCGCATAGCCGGTGCGGCTGATGGAGTTGAGCCACAGGCCGGGCGCCGTGTCGTACCAGTCCTCGGGGAAGGACTGGTGCAACGAGTACTTGTCGACGAGGCCAAGTCCTGTCTGCCCCGCACGGGCAGCCTTCGTCGTCACGGAATCCAGACGCATCTGCGTCCAGAAGGAGGGGAATCGGGGGCAGAGCTTGGAGGTCGACTTGCAGTTGAGGTTGCCAGGGGTGTCCCACCATGGACGATAGGCGCCCGGATCGGTTGTCTTGGCGAAGTTGGCCGCATCGCAAGCAGCGGTGGACTTCAAGCAACGCTGGGCGACATTGAACTCGACCTTCGCTGACGGCTTGGTGAGGTCGCTGCGCATGCCGTACTCGATAGACGTCGGGTACGCATTGCGGTCGTACTGCTCGGGTGTCTTGGTCTTTTTGCCGACGGCGTAGTAATTCGTCTCCTGCTTCCAGTTGACGACCATCGTGTTGCCGTGGACATCGACCACCTTGTCAAGGCCCCACCGCCAGGCCTGCTGCTTCCCGGCACCGCAACGCGAGCCGGCGAAGCTGTCGGCGTGGCACGGTTCCTTCGGGTGGTTCCCGAAGACGGGAACGGTGGAGACGGAGTTCGTGTCGGCGTGACCTCCTCCGACCTCGTCCAAGCCGTAGTAGTACTTCGTCCCGTCCCGGGTCGTGACGAGCCAATACTCACCGTTGTTGTCACCGTTGGCTCCGCCCACCTTGTGCTCGACGCGGGTGCCGTCATCGTGCTGTGGACGGTACAGCTCCGTGTCGGTTTCGGGGTTGCTGGACGCGGAGGCATCTCGGACGAGCTCGGTGGTCTTGCCGTTGAAGGACATTACGGCGTTGTAGGACACCCAGCACAGGTCGGACGTCTTGTCCTTTTTGGCCGTGTTGTTCGGAGTGCCCGCGTCGAACGCCTTACGGTCGTCCTGGCAGCTGCGGTACTGGCGTTCTATGTAGCCGGCGTCGTAGTTCCAGCCTTCGCCGATCCACGAGGCCTGAGGCGAGGAGACGGCGGTGCGGCCATCCACGCTCTGCGAGTTGTAGTCGAACGACACCTTGGGCGTGGGACCGGCAGGCGCTGGTGGGATGTCCAGCGGGTAGGACCAGGTGAACGCACCGGATGATCCCCCAGCCTCCCATTTGCCGTTGGACGCGAGGGACGTCGCCTTGAAGGTGCCGCCACTGCCGCCACCCGAGTCCATGGCTCCGATCACGGCAGTGTCCCCGGCTGCCGCCGGCGTCACCTTCGCCGAGGAGCTGTAGGCAGCCTGGACCACCCCCGCACCGGACCCGGAGTCGGCAGCGGCAGCGGCAGGTGTGACCGTCCCGTCAGCCGCCGGATCAACCGTTGCGGTGATCGACTTGGACGCGGTGTCGTTGGTGGTCTCCAGCTCTTCGTACTCCTGGCACGCCTCATCGTCCGGCGTCGTCAGATAGCACTCGGGGAACTGAACGAAATGGAGTCTGGAGGCCCAGTCTGCTCCGTAGAGGCTTTCGAACTTCCCGTAATCGAGGGTCACGTTGACCGGGACCGCGCCGGCTTCCGGACCACGCACCGTCAGGACGGCTCCGTCAACGCCCTCGCTAACGGCTGACGTTCGGTCTGGAATGGTCACCTGCCACGTACCCGTGGGCGCAGGCTGGTCGGGTGCCCGGCCAAGGCTGACAGGCAGGGTCCCGACCGGAGTCGTGGCGGTCTGGCGGGCTGCACCAGTGGATGCCTGCGTCGTCGTCGAACCGAAGTTCACCGTACCCGTCAGGTTGGACGGCGGAGTGGTGCTGTCCGTAGGAGCCTGGAGCAGATCCTTGGGTACGTCTGCCTTCAGGGACTCAAGATCACGGGAGAAGGCCTGCCCGGGAACGGGCTCCTCCTTCTCCAGCCGTTCCAACTCCACCGTCTCGCGCGCCACATCGTCCTGCGACGGGCTCGGGACGGGCGGCAAAGCCAGCGACTGGGTGGGCAGCAGGGCCAGCAACAGTGCTGCGGCCACCGTGGGAACGGCGGTGCGCGCAACGCGGCGACGACTGGGCGAGATGTGGCCGAACACGACGGGGTCCCCCCGGACCACTCGAGGCGGGACCGGTTAGGGGCCACGCAAGATGTTTGTCAGACCCGGAGATTCTGTGGCCCCACTGTGAAGGAACGCTAGATCGTCACGCACGATGTGAACATGGTCACGCCACGTAATTGGACGCCTTCCATCAAGCTGGGCATACAGAACTGCATGCTGCCCAAAGGGCACCTTCGTCTGCAATATGACGCACAAACGGAACCTCGTACCCAACGCCCTAAAACCGCAGGCGGTTTGACCGTTTCCCGCCTGAAGGTGTGACTTTTTGATTCCGTCTTCAAACGAGTTCGGCTTTCGGGAAGGCCCGGCCCCGTCGGTCTTTCACGGTTCACGAGTCAACTGCTGTCCCTCGCACAGGAAAGCCACTGGATGACGACAGCGTCTCCATGAGTCATCATCGCCTCGCCTCGCCATATCCATTTTGAATCGGGGGACCCGCTTCGGGACCAGAGTCGAATGGGCCTTGGCCGGCCGATCGCACCGGCGGCGCGGGAGCCTGCCGTCGGCCTTCTGGGAAGGGGAACTCGCCCGATGACGCGCAACTGGCGTCGCACACCCGGCCGTCGGTCCATCGCCGCGCTGGTCGCAGCCGCGGTCGCGGCCACCGGTGTGGTGTATGCCGGATTCCATATGACCGACGACAACGCCGAGGAGTCCGGCGGCCGTCACCCACGAGCGGTGACCGAGTCCGCAGCGCTGGCACGAGCCGCCGCAACAGGCAGAAACGTCGAGGTGACCGGCGCGCGGACCGAGCGTTCGACCACCTGGGCCAGACCCGACGGCCTGATGGAGAAGCATCTGCGGTCCTCCCCTGTCCGGGCGAAGGTCGGGGGTGAGTGGAAGAAGATCGATCCCAGCCTGCGCCGTACCAAGGCCGGCTGGGAACCGAGAGCCACCAACACGCGGATGGTCTTCTCGTCCGGTTCGGAGGCACGCGACGCATCTCGTTCTTCGCGCTCGACTGTGCGCCGCGTCCCCCTCGTACGCGACGCGGCAGACGACGACGGAACGCCCCTGGTCACCTTGTACGTGGGCAGTGATGGCGAACAGCACGCGATCCAGCTCACCTGGCCCGGCCCGGTACCCGCTCCGATCATCGAGGGCAGCCGGGCCCTGTATCCGGAGATCTTCCCCGGCGGCGACCTGGTGCTGACCGCCGACGACGACGGCTTCGGGCAGGTCCTGGTTCTGAAGAACCGAGAAGCCGCGTCCGACCCTCACGCGCAGCAGCTCTCCTACGGTCTGCACTCCGCGAGTCTGACGTTCCGGCTCGATCCGGTCTCGGGCATCGTCGGTGCGGAGAACGCCTACGGCGAGGAAGTCGCGCTGTCACCCACCCCCCTGATGTGGGACAACAGTGGGCAGCCCGCCGTCACCGACGGCGGTGTCGGGGCCAGCGCCCAGCCGACCGAGGAGGAGTCACCGGATCCGACCGACACGGCGACAGAATCGCCCTCGGAGAACCCCACCCCCACTGAGGAAGAGGCTCCTCAGTCCGACGAGCAAGGGGACACGGACGTCGAGTCGCTGCCCGACGCGACCGACGGTCCGGCGCCCACCGACACAGAGACCTCGTTGCCTCCGGCACCCGCCGAACCGACACCCAGCCCGTCACAGACGGGGCCTGCCTCCACTCTGAGCCTGACCTCCTTGGACGGGCCGTCGCCCGACTCGCGCGGCAACCTGGTGGAGGCCGACTTGGCGGTGGGCCGGTGGACACTCACACCCGACCAGGACTTCCTGAACGACCCGGACACGACATACCCGGTCTTCATCGACCCGTCGGTCAAGAAGCACACCCAGAACTGGACCACGGCCTACAACCGGCATCCCAATGCCACGTTCTACAACGGCAAGGGCTTCAACAAGGGCGGTACCCAGGAAGCGCGTGTCGGCTTCGAGTCCGACACATGGGGCACCTCTCGCTCGTTCTTCAACATCTCCTTCGACAAGGATCTGAAGGGCACGAAAATCACCAGCGCGAAGTTGCGCATGCTGGAGAGCTACTCCTGGTCCTGCCAGTCCCGCTCGATGAGCGTTCACCTCACCGGCGACATCGACTCTCACACGAACTGGAAGAACGCCCCCAAGCTCCACGACGGCAACAAGCTGGCCACGAAGAGCTTCGCCCACGGCTACAAGTCCCACTGCCGCGACGCCTACGAGACCTTCGACGTCAAGAAGGGCGCGCAGAAGACCGCCGACAAGGGCGGCGACATGATCACCTTCGGGCTCCGGGCCCGGGACGAGCACGCGCAGTACGCCTGGAAGAAATTCCACGCCAACGGTGATCACGCGCCGGTGCTCGAGCTGGTTTACAACCGCAAGCCGTCGATCGTGGCCAACTCCCTGGACATGGGGCCGGACGGCAAGTGCACCACGACCAAGCCCTACGTCCGGATGGGGTCGGGTGACCTGACGTTCACGGCCAAGAGCACGGACAAGGACAAGAACCTCGACTTCTTCGACTTCGACCTCTGGCCGACAGGACAGTGGGACAGCACCGGTGACCTGCTGAAGTCCACCGGTAAGGTGTCCGTGGGTGGTGACAAGGACACGGCACTGCGCACCACGTCGAAGTTCTCCACCAGCTCTCTCAAGAGCGGAGCCACGTACTCATGGCGAGTGCGCGCTGTCGACGACGCCGGTTCCACCTCCAGTTGGTACCCGAAGACGCCCTGCCGGTTCGTGCTCGACACAACGGCGCCGCGGCCTCCCAAGGTCAGCTCAACCGACTTCCCCAACGCCGACGGTGAGGAAGACGGCTTCGGCAATGACGGCGAGGACAGCAACTGGTCCGAGAAGAAGTTCGGGACGCCGGGTTCCTTCACGGTGCGAGCGTTGAACACGGACGTCGTGCGCTACGAGTACGGCTTCAACTCGCCCAGCTACACCGGGAGCGTGGCCCGCACCGCGGGCACCGCCACCACCGTCAGCGCGACCATCTCGGGCGCCAAGCCGCCCACCGCCGGGCCGAACGTGCTCTATGTCCGGGCCGTCGACAGCTCCGGAAACCCCTCGGAGCCGACGAAGTACTTCTTCTACGTCACCCCACGTGACCAGGCCGACAAGGCTGGGGACTTCACCGGCGATCAGCTACCTGACCTCATGGCCGTCACCGAGGCCGGCAACCTCGCCATGTACCCGTCCCAGGCCAAGAGCTCCGACCTGACCGAGGGAACGGGCGACCTGGACTACTCCATGGCCGGCGCCTACCGGGCCAACCCCGACAAGGACCCGAACGGCGACGACGACAAACCCCCGTACTCAGCTCCGCCCAGTGGTCACTTCAAGGGCGCCCTCATCACGCACAACGGCGACATCTACGGGGGCGACGGCCTTCAGGACCTTGTCGTCCGGGTCGGTGGCAGGTTGTGGGTCTACCCCGGGGATGGATACGGGGCGGTGAACATCGATCGACGTCAGGAGATCCTGCTACCCGCCGGTGCGCCGGACCCGGCGTCCTTCACCCAGATCGTGGCCGCGGGCGACGTAACGGGCGACAGCCGGACCGACTTCTTCGTCACGGTGGAGAACGCCGCCGGGACCGACGATGAGCTGTGGGCGTTCACCGGTTACCACGGAGCGACCGTGAATCAGGCGGTTCGTCTGTCAGGCTCCGCCTGGAAGGGGCGCGACATCGTCATCGTCGGGGATGTCTCGGGCGACGGCGTCACGGACCTCGTCTATCGCTCGGACACGTCGGGGCGGCTGCTCCTGCGCAAGGGCATCGCTGACGGTTCCGACGCTGTCGACCTGAACTCTCTGGCGACAGCGGCCAATTCCGCGGGCGGTGTGGACACCTATTACAGCGGTACGGGTTGGTCCAGCAGCAGCATGCCTTTCCTGCACGGCACTCCGGACGCCAACAGTGACGGCATCCCCGACATCTGGTCCGTGCGCCCGAACGGCACCGTGTTCTTCCACGCGGGCGGCAAGACAGCCATCGCCGAGCCTGGAACCCAAGTGATCGGCACCAACACCTGGTGGCCGAAGCGCATCACCATCGGGTGACCTTCACCAGGAACGACCGAGGGCCCGCTTCCGCAGTGGAAGCGGGCCCTCGGTCGTGGTGCCCCTAAGTGGTCAGGCCGTACGGCCGGTCCGGAACAGTGTCATCACCGAGCCCGGCGGTGCCCCTGCTTCTTCGACCCGTCCGGCCACAGCTGCGGCTTCCGCTTCGCGGCGAGGTCCTCCGCCCAGCCGAACCACACGATGCAGCTGCAGATCAGGACCCAGGTGAGCGCCAGCACCGGCCATGGGCTCTCCAGGAGCCAGGAGAAGTGCATCCACATCACGTCGAAGCCCCACAGCTGGTCCCACAGGGTGGCGGCGATGAGGATGCAGATGTTGTGCCAGAGGTAGATCGTCACCGCTCGGGAGTTGAGCAGAGTGATCACGCGGTCCCAGCGCCGCAGCCTGCGCGGCCACTCCGACCAGGACGGGCTCACGTGCAGCAGCAGGAGGACCGTTCCGAAGGACCAGAGCGCCTGGGCCAGCGGCATGCTGTCCAGATCGTTCTCCATGGAGAAGTCGTGGGTCAGCGCGTACCAGAGGCCCACGAGGGCGAAGATCGGTGCGACCGACGGCACGATGTACCGCGGAAGTCGCTTCAGGATGCCCTCATTGTGTGCCATGCCGAGGATCCAGCAGGCCCCGAAGGTGCTGAAGTCCGTGAGTGCCGACGGGAACCGCTCACCGGGGAGCTGGATCCATCCCTGGTCGAAAGCCAGCGAGAGGGCGAGCGGCGCGAGGATGGTCGCAACCGGCACCGCGCGGAGCGCCTTCAGCAGGAACGGCGAGAGAAGCACGTACCAGAGGTAGGCACGGATGTACCAGAGCGGGCCGGCGAGGTCCGAAGCCCAGTTGTCACCGATGATGCCGTGCAGGCCCGGGAGGCCCTCGGCATACGGCGGATCGCTCAACGGGACGATCCAGTAGGCGAGGTGGATCCACCACCAGCCGGGGTGGTTGTCGGGGTCGGGGCCCCAGCCCTGGATCACCATCCCCGTGACGCCGATGACTCCCAGAAGCCACAGCGGAGGCAGGAGGCGGCGGATGCGGCTCCGGATCACCTGGATCGCCGGGCGCTTCAGGGAGCGGGCCATGAGGTTGCCGGCGAGCGCGAACATGACGCCCATGGACGGGAAGACCAGGGGGAGCCAGGCATAGCCGGTCAGGTGGTACAGCACCACACGGAACAGCGCGAGGGCTCTGAGGAGGTCGAAGTAGCGGTCCCGCTTCGGAGCCTGCCGGGCCGGTTGCGGGGCAGCCGGAGCAGTCGGTACCGCGATGTCGGCGGCATAGGGCTGGGCGGCCATGGTCGCGTCAGCGGCAGGGCGCGCTGCGGGAACCCCGCCGGGGACGGTGGCCCCCGCGGGGTCGTAAGGAGGGTTCATCGCACGGGCCTTTCGTCCAAGATCTGCCGGTCCTGGGCCGGCACGGTCGGCGGGGCGGACACCCCGCCCATGCGCCGCAGCTTCTGCCAGCGCAGGCGGCCGCCGGTGAGGGCGGTGATCCAGGACTGCAGCAGGACGACGTACATGAGCTGTCGGTAGAGGATCTGCTGGAGGGGCAGCGAGATCAGGGGGGTGAGGCGTTCACGATCGAGGATGAACGCGTACGTGGCGCAGGCCGCCTGGATGGCGAGTACGCCGAACCAGGCGAGGACCGTCTTCTCCGTCGGGCCGAAGATCAGGCCGTAGATCAGGAAGACGTCGATGAGCGGGGCGAGAAGCGGCGCCAGGACCATGAAGAGCGACACCAGCGGCAGGCCGACCCGGCCGAAGCGGCCCGAGGGCCCCTTCTCCACGAGGGCGCGGCGGTGCTTCCAGATCGCCTGCATCGTGCCGTACGACCAGCGGTAGCGCTGGGACCACAGCTGCTGCACCGATTCGGGTGCCTCGGTCCAGGCTCGGGCCTTCTCGGCGTACACCACCCGCCAGCCGTCCCGGTGAAGCGCCATCGTGATGTCGGTGTCCTCGGCGAGGGTGTCATCGCTCATGCCGCCGACCCGCTCGAGGGCCGAGCGGCGGAACGCGCCGACCGCGCCAGGGATGGTCGGCATGCACTGGAGGACGTCGTACATACGGCGGTCGAGGTTGAAGCCCATCACGTACTCGATGTGCTGCCAGGCACCGATGAGCGTGTCCTTGTTGCCCACCTTGGCGTTTCCCGCCACCGCTCCGACGCGCGGGTCGGCGAAGGGCTGCACCAGTTCACCGACCGTGGACGGTTCGAACACCGTGTCGCCGTCCATCATCACGATCAGGTCGTACCGGGCGTTGGCGAGGCCGCGGTTGAGCGCCGCGGGCTTGCCGGCGTTGAGCTGGCGGACGACCCGGACGTTGGGCAGTCCCATCGCCTCGACGATGCGGGCCGTGCCGTCGCTGGAGCCGTCGTCGATGACGATGATCTCGATGGGGTGCTCGCTGCGCGTCAGGGAGAGCACCGTGTTCTCGATGCACTTGGCCTCGTTGTACGCGGGGACGAGCACCGAAACCGGCTCGGTGATCGGTGCGTTCGGGCCCCAGGTGAAGCCACGGCGACGCGTCCGGCGGGCGTGGATCGCGGACAGCAGCAGCATCAGGCCGAACCGGGCGATGACGAGGAAGCCGATCGCGGCGAGGCCGACGACGAGGATCGAGGTGATGCTGCCGGATGCTCCGACGAGGAAGACCCAGGCCTTGCCCTTCCACAGTTCCAGACCGGTGACCTCGGTGTGCGCGCTCGGCGCCTTCAGAGCCTCGGTGAGGTTCCGGAACTCGTAGCCCTGCGCTTGGAGCTGGGGAATGAGCCTGTCCAGCGACTGAATGGTCTGATGCCGCTCGCCGCCGGAGTCGTGCATCAGGACGATGGCGCCCTCACCCTTCTCGGGTGTGGCGTTCCGGACGATCTGGTCCACGCCCGGCTTGCGCCAGTCCTCGCTGTCGCTGTCGTTGACCACCGTGAGGTAGCCCCGGCTCCCGATGTACTCCGTCACCGGCCATGAGGTGTTGTCCATGTGCTTGGACTTGGAGGAGTACGGCGGGCGGAACAGGGAGCTGCGGATGCCGGCCGCACCGGCGAGCGCCAGCTGGTTCTGGGAGAGTTCCCAGTCGATGCGCTTCTTGGACTGGTAGGAGAGGTCGGGGTGGTTGAAGGTGTGCAGCCCGATCTCGTGGCCCTCGTCGACCATGCGCTTGACGATGTCTGGGTAGCGGGAGGCCATGGTGCCGGTGATGAAGAACACCGCGTGCGCGTTGTTCCGCTTCAAGGCGTCGAGCACCTTGGGCGTCCACTCGGGGTCCGGACCGTCGTCGAAGGTGAGGACCACCTTGTTGTCCGGCACCCGGAGGGTGGTGGCCTTGCCGTTGCGGGTGTCGATGACGGGGCCGCCCGTGAGCACGTCCCGCGGAACCTTGTCGTTGGCGGCTGCGGGGGCGATCCGGTGGTCGGCGAGGATCTCGCTGTGGACGTAGCCCCGCAGCATCAGCATCGCCATCAGGGCGACGAGGACGAGGCAGGGCAGGAGCAGGCGCATGGGTACGCGTCGGCGGCGCTGGGCCGCGGCGCGGGCGCGGTGATCGGGTGCGTGGCGACGCGAGGAGCCGCCGCGGGCTCCGTGCTCTGCCCCACGGCGGCGGTTGCGGGATGCCATCAGACGTTGTTCTCCGGGAACGGGGCGGCGGGAGCGGAGGTGGTGCCTCCGGGCTCCTGCGCGACGGGCTCAGGGTTGCTCGGGCCGTTGGCGACCGTCCCCGTTCCGGGGTCTTCGGTGGTCGTGGGTGCGGTCGGCTCCGTGGTGGTGCCACCGCCGTCCGTCGGGCTCGGTGCGGGGTTGTTGGTGACCGGGTTCGTGGGTGTCTGCCGGTCGGGCGTCGGGTTGGTGCCGCCGGGGTTGGACGTCGCCTTGCTGTTGCTCGGCTTCGGCTCGCCGGAGGCGGCCGGGTCCTCGGCGCCCGCGGTCGCGCCGGACGTGGTGCCGCCGGTTCCCGGCAGCAGGCTCTCGTCCGCGGACGTGGACGGGGAGGCGCCCGGGGAGACGTCCGAGGACTCGGTGGGCGTCACCGAGTCGGCCGGCAGCGGCGAGGTGTCGACCTGGCCGGCGGGCTTCTCCGCGGGGCCCTCGACGGGCAGCCAGGGCGCGTCGGAGTTCCCGGACAGGAGGGTGGCGACGATGACCACGGCGTAGACGGCGCAGGCCAGGGCGACGGCCATGCCGAGCCGGCGGAAGCGGCGGCTGCGGCGGCCGGTCTCGTCGACGAACACGGGTCCGTCGGAGCCCTCGGGGCCGGGGGCGTCCTTGGCGGCGCGCATCATGCCGTCGAGCTGGAGCCCTATGCCGTCGAGCTGGACGGTGACCTCGTGCGGGTCGTGGGTGGCGCCGGCGCCCGCGGGGCCCGCCGCCTGCTCGTGCTCGGCCCACGGGTCGCGCACGGGTGCCGTGCGGGGGCCGCCGGACGCCGCGAACGGGTCGGCGGCGCCGGCCGCGTGGCGGCCGTGCCGGGGCGGTCCCGCCGGTCTTCCGACGCCGGGCAGGACCGCGGTCTCGTCTCCGGCCGCGGCGGGTACGCCGCGCAGGATCTCCGTCTTGTCGGCGTCCGTCGAGGCACGCCTGTCACCCTGGAGTATGTCCGTCTCCCTCGCCTCGGTCCGGGAGCGCGGCCCCCGACCCGGGAGCCCGGTCTCCCCGGTCGCCGGGAAGGCCTGGGTGTCCACCCTGGCGCCCCCCGCGGGAGAATTGCCCACAGACCGGTACGCGGCCTGGGGCCACTCCGGTTGGGCGTCTTCTCGCCACTTCTTCACGCGCACGCACATCCCCCCACGGGACCGTTCCGGGTGCGCACACGACTCCGAGCACGCGTCGTCGCACCGAGCCCCCACCCGGCCGAGCGCCCCCCTTTACCACACTGTGCTCAGGCGAAGAATGTAGCGCACGCGGAGGTTTCGTGGTTGCCACGTGCCAACTAATGGACGCCCATGACGCATGCGTCGGTGGCCGGAATCCATCCCTCAGGTGGTCGATCCAGCCATCCTTCCTCGCCTGTGACCTGGGAGGCTGCCCGCCGAAGGGCGATAAGTCCGGGATGTTCGAGACCCTTTCTCCATACAAGTGATACTGGTGACAGTGGGACCGGATGCGTCAGCGGACGGAGCACCGTGCCCGGCATCGGGGGGAAGTCGACGACCGCGAGCACCGGGGTCCGCGTCTTCGCCATGACCCGCTGGAACTCCTCGTCGCCGACGGCCAGGGGCGCCGGGGCGGCCACCTCCACCCCCCGCCCCTCGAAGAGGATTCGCGCCAGCGCGGTCCACTCGGGGGTACGGGGGTTGCCGGCGCCGGCGTACACGGTCTCGCCGGCGAGCACGGCCAGCGGCACCGTCTCCCGGGCGGCCAGGGGGTGGTCCTCGGGGAGGACGACGGCCATCGGCTCCAGGCGGACCGGCTGGTGGTCGAGGCCGGCCCGCAGCGCCGGGTCGAGGCCGGCGAACCGGCCGAACGAGGCGTCGAGGCGCCCGGCGAGCAGATCGGCGGCGGCGCCCGTCAGGCCGCTCTCGAAGCGGGCCATGAGCTCCAGCTCGGGCGCGAGTTCGCGGGCCCGGTGCAGGACCGCGCGAGTGGTGCGCAGTCCGGGCGAGTTCAGGTCCACGAGCAGGGGGCGGACCTGCCCGAAGGCGGCGAGCAGGTCGTCCTGGGCCTGGAGGGCGCGGCGGGCGTACGGCACGAGGCGCTCGCCGTCGGGGGTGAGGGTGACCTGACGGGTGGTCCGCACGAACAGCTCGGCGCCGAGCTCGCGCTCCAGTCGGCGCACGTCCCGGCTGAGCGCCTGCTGGGCGACGTACAGGCGGGCGGCTGCACGGGTGAAGTGCAGTTCCTCCGCGACGGCCAGGAAGGCGCGCAGGAGGCGGGGGTCGAGGTGGGCGGGAGCCGGCATGCGCCGAACTTACAACAGGAGTGCGTGAATCGGTGCGGAGCAGGTGTTGGACCGCGTGATCGGCGACGGCCGAGGCTGGGCGCATGCCGAGACCGACCACCACGAGTGCCCCAAGTGCCCCTGATGCCGGGGAAGTCCGGAAAGTCCCCTCCCCCTCCGGTGCTGCCGGGATCCCTTCCCGTGGACGGACGCCCCGTCCGCCGGGGCCCTACCGGCGGCTGTTCGCCCGGCCGGGCGCGCTCGCCTTCACCGTCGCCAACCTGGCGGCCCGGCTGCCCATGGGCATGTTCAGCGTGAGCGCGGTCGTGATGATCGCCGGAACGCGCGGGTCGTACGCCCTCGCCGGCGCCGTCACCGCGACCGGGCTCGCGGCGACCGCCGTGGTCGCGCCCGGGGTCGCGCGGCTCGTCGACCGGTACGGGCAGGCGCGGGTCGCCGTGCCGGCCACGCTGCTCGCGGCGCTGGGCAGCCTCGCCCTGCTGCTGTGCGTGCGGTACGGCGCCCCGACGTGGACGCTGTTCGCCGCGTACGCCGCCACCGCGAGCACGCCCAACACCGGGGGCATGTCCCGGGCGCGGTGGGCCCATCTGCTGAAGGACGACCCGGGGGCCCTGCACACCGCGAACTCCCTCGAGCAGTCCGTCGACGAACTGTGCTTCATGCTGGGCCCGGTGCTCGCGGCCTTCCTGTGCGGGACGTTCTTCCCCGAGGCGGGCACACTCGTCGCCGTGACACTGCTGGTGACCGGGGTGCTGGCCTTCGCCGCCCAGCGGTCGACCGAGCCGCCCGCGCACGGCCCGGCGTCGGCGCCCGGCCCGGCGCCGCTGCGCGCGCCCGGCATGCCCGCGCTGCTGGCCGTCTGCCTCGCCCTGGGCGCGGTGTTCGGGGCGACGGAGGTCGTCACGATCGCGTACGCCGACCAGCAGGGGTACCGGGCCGCGGCGGGCGTGGTGCTGGGGCTCCAGGCGGCCGGGTCCTGCGTGGCGGGCCTGGTGTACGGCCGGCTGCGGCTGACCGGCTCGCCCGAGCGCCGCTACCCGTGGTGCGTGGCGGCGATGACCGCGCTGCTCCTCCTGCCGGCCCTGGCCGCGTCCACCACAGGCTCGCTGCTGGTGCTGGCCGCGGCCCTGCTGCTGGCCGGCATGGCCACCGCCCCCACGATGATCACCAAAATGGCCCTGGTCCAGCGCCGCACCCCGCCGGGCCGCCTCAACGAGGGCATGACCCTGGCGGTGACGGCCCTCCTCGGCGGCATAGCCTGCGGCAGCGCGGCCGGCGGCTGGACGGTGGAACACGTGTCCGCGTCCGCGGGGTACGCGGTGCCGGTGGTGGCGGCGGGGGTGGCACTGCTCGTGTCGGCGGGGGCGCAGGCGCTGCGACGGGGGCGGCCCCACATCCCTGCGCCTTAGGGGGCCGGGTGCACCGAGTGCTGCGGCGGAGGCGGGGATGTGAGGCGGTCGACGGTATTGGGGCGACCCGGTGACCCCGTACCCCTGAGCCCCCGAGCGGCCGGGTCCGCGGATGCTGCCACGCAGGGCCAGGGATGTGAGGCAGGCCGGTGGCACCAGCGCGACCCGGTGACCACGCACCCCTGCCCCCCAGGCGGCCGGATCCGCGGACGCTGCGGCGAAGGGCCCGGAATGTGAGGCAGGCCGGTGGCGTCGAGGCGTCCCGACGGCCCGTACCTCTGTCCCCCGCCCTCGGCCGAGTGCGCGGATGTTGCGGCCGAGGCGGGGTGTGAGGCGGGCCGGTGGCGCCTGTGTGGCCCGGCGGCAGGCGCTCGTACTGCCGAGCGGATCTGTCAGGTATGCCAGGCCCGAGGGCTTGTGTAGGGGCGGGTGCGGTCGGGGCGGGACCAGGCCGCTGTGGAGGGGCGGGGCCGCACCGGGTCCGCGGCCGGGGTCAGGCGCAGGGTGAGGACCGCCGTGAAGGCGGCCAGTTCCTCGGGGCTCGGGGCGCCGCGCAGGACGCGGACCGAGGTGGCGGCGAGCAGGTCGGTGGGGTTCACGGGGTGCTCCTCCTCACTGGGGCGGGTTGCCGTGCTTGCGGGTGGGCAGGGACTCGGACTTGGTGGCGAGCATCGTCAGCGCGCGGCTGAGGGCGAGGCGGGTCTCGCGGGGGTCGATGACGTCGTCGACGAGGCCACGCTCGGCCGCGTAGTAGGGGTGGACGAGTTCGCTGCGGTACTCCTCGATCTTGCGGCGGCGCATCGCCTCGGGGTCGTCGGCCGCGGCGATCTCGCGGCGGAAGACGACGTTGGCCGCGCCCTCGGCGCCCATCACGGCGATCTCGTTGGTGGGCCAGGCGAGGGCGATGTCGGCGCCGATGGACCGGGAGTCCATGACGATGTAGGCGCCGCCGTACGCCTTGCGCAGGACGACGGAGACGCGGGGCACGGTGGCGTTGCAGTACGCGTACAGGAGTTTCGCGCCGCGCCGGATGATGCCCTCGTGCTCCTGGTCGACGCCGGGGAGGAAGCCGGGTACGTCGACGAGGGTGACCAGCGGGATGTTGAAGGCGTCGCAGAACTGGACGAACCGGGCGCCCTTCTCGCTGGCTTTGATGTCGAGGACGCCGGCCATGGCCGCGGGCTGGTTGGCGACGATGCCGACGACGTGCCCGTCGATCCGGGCGAGCGTGCAGACGAGGTTGGTGGCGAACGCGGCGTGCACCTCCAGGTGGTCGCCGTCGTCGACGATCTCCTCGACGACCTTGCGGATGTCGTAGGAGCGGTTGCCGTCGGCGGGGACCAGGTCGAGCAGGGCGTCGCCGGGGCGGTCCGCCGGGTCGCCGGTGGGATGGGCGGGCGGCAGTTCGCGGTTGTTGGAGGGGAGCAGGGTCAGCAGATAGCGGACCTCCTCCAGGCAGGTGCGTTCGTCGTCGTAGACGAAGTGGGCGACGCCGGAGGTGCCGCCGTGGACGTCGGCGCCGCCGAGGCCGTTCTGCGTGATCTCCTCCCCCGTCACCGCCTTCACGACGTCGGGCCCGGTGATGAACATCTGCGAGATGTCCCGCACCGCGAACACGAAGTCGGTGAGCGCCGGGCTGTACGCGGCGCCGCCCGCGCACGGGCCGAGCATCACGCTGATCTGCGGGATCACCCCGGACGCCTTGGTGTTGCGCCGGAAGATGCCGCCGTACCCGGCGAGCGCGGAGACGCCCTCCTGGATGCGGGCGCCCGCGCCGTCGTTGAGCGACACGAGCGGGGCGCCGGCCGCGATGGCGAGGTCCATCAGCTTGTGGATCTTCTGCGCGTGGGCCTCGCCGAGCGCGCCGCCGAAGATGCGGAAGTCATGGGCGTACACGAAGACCGTGCGGCCCTCGACCGTGCCCCAGCCGGTGATCACACCGTCGGTGTACGGCCGTTTGGCCTCGAGTCCGAAGCCCTGCGCGCGGTGCCGGCGCAGGGTCTCCACCTCGGTGAACGAGCCGGGGTCCAGCAGCAGTTCGATGCGTTCGCGGGCGGTGAGCTTGCCCTTGGTGTGCTGGCGTTCGGTGGCCCTCGGGTCGGGGCCGGTGCGGGCGAGTTCCTTGATGGCCGCCAGTTCGGAGAACCGGTCCGCCCCGGGGGCGTCGGTGTCGGGCAGCAGCGTCTCGGGATCGACGACGGTCATGATGCCTGGGCCCTTTCCTTCCTGTTCCTGGTGTCGATGAGGTCGTGCGGGCGGACGGACGACGGGTCGTGGGCGCGCAGCACGGTGCGCAGTCCCGGTTCGACGGCGTGGATGCGCTCCACGGCGTCCCGGGCGTGCAGCCAGTCGGCGGGCACCGGGTGCAGGGCGGCCCGCCGGTCGCCGGCGCCGGCCAGCGCGGCGGCGCCGACGTGGCCCTCGCACAGCGGGATGTTGCGTACCGTCCAGCCGGCCGGGCGCCAGGACTCGGCGCCCTCGCCGAGGTAGTCGAGGTCGGCGGCGCGGGCGAGCCCGGTGCCGAGGCCCTTCAGGTAGGCCTCCTTGCGGGACCACAGCCGGGCGAAGGCGGTGGGCCGCCGGTCGGCGGGGACGCGGGCGATCTCCTGGCGCTCGGCCGGGTGCAGCAGGGGCAGGCAGGCGTCGACGGTCGCGGGCGACGGCAGCGCCTGCACGTCGACGCCCACCCGGGTGCGGGCGACGGCGACCAGGGCGAGCCCGTGGCTGTGGGAGAGGGAGAACTCGGGGGCGCCCGGCAGGTCGAGCAGAACGGGCCGGCCGTGCCGTTCCCCGCACTCCTCGCACCACTCGCGGCCGATGACGAGGCGCCGGGGCGCGACGCCGGTGTAGACGGACAGCACCCGGCGCAGGCCCACATGGGCGGCGACGTACATCTGCCGGTCGGCGTGCCGGCGGTAGGCGGCGGCGCGCCGGCGCTCGTCGTCGTCGAGTTCGCCGACGGGCGCGTCGCGCGCCGAGACCGGCGCCGGCAGCAGCCACAGATGCAGGTCGGCCGGGCCGAGCGGGCGGGCGCCGCGGGCGGGGTGCGGGTCGAGGCGGTGGTTCACGGGCGGCTCCCGGTCCGGGTGGTGGGGTGGGTCGTCCGCTCGGTCCCTGCGGTACCGGCGTCGTGCGCGCCGCGGCGGTCGGCGGCCGCCGCCACGAGCGCGGCCGCCAGGGAGATCAGTCCCCCCGCCCACAGCGCGGCGCGGGTGCCCAGGTACTGGGTGACGGCGCCGACGAACAGGGCGCCGAGCGGGGCGGTGCCTTGCAGGATGAGGGTGTAGAGGGCCATGACGCGGCCCCGGTAGGCGGGGTCGCTGCCCAGCTGGACGCGGTGGTTGGCGGCCTGCGCGAAGTACAGGGACGCGAAGCCGGTGGGGACGAGCAGGAGCAGGGCGACCGTCAGGTTCGGCGCCCAGCCGGTGGCGGCGGCGAGCGCGCCGAAGGCGCAGGCCCAGCCGATGACGAGCCGGGCCGGGGGGCGGCCCCGGCGCAGGGTGCTGGTGAAGGCGGCCAGCAGGGAGCCAGCCGCGAGCGCGGCGGTGAGCAGGCCGAACGCGGCGGCGTCCGTGTGGAAGACGGTCCGGGCCATGAGCGGCAGGGTCAGCTGGAGGTTGAGGCCGAACAGGGATACGGCGGCGAGCAGGGACAGGGTGGCCACCAGGTCGGGCCGGGACCGCAGATGGGCCAGTCCCTCCCTGACCCGGGCGTCGCGGGCGGCGGGCCGTTCGGGCCGGTGCAGTTCGCCGGGCCGCATGGCGCGCAGCCCGGCGACGGTCGCCGCGTAGCTGGCCGCGTTGAGCAGCATCACGGCGCCGGTGCCGGCGGCCTCGATCAGCAGCCCGGCGAGCGAGGGGCCGACGACCCGCGCGATGTTGAAGTAGGCGCCGCTGAGCGCGGAGGCGTTGGGCACCAGCTCCGGCCCGACGAGCTCGGCGATGAAGGACAGCCGGGCGGGCACCTCGACGGCGTTGGTGACGCCGAGGGCCAGGGCGAACGCGTACACGTGCCACAGCCGGGCGGCGTCGCCGGTGACGAGCAGGCCGAGCAGCAGCGCGAGCAGCCCGGAGGCGATGTTGGCCCCGGTCAGCAGCGCCCGCTTGTCGTACCGGTCGGCGATCCGGCCGCCGTACAGGGTGAGCAGCAGCATCGGGGTGAACTGGAGGGCGGTGACGGTCGCGAGGGCGGTGCCGGAGTCGCCGGTGAGGTCGAGGACGAGCCAGTCCTGGGCGACGACCATCATCCAGGTGCCGGTGACGGAGGCGATCTGCCCGCCGGCGAAGAGCCGGAAGTTGCGCACGCCCAGCGAGCGCGTCCCCGCGGCGAGCAGCCCCCGCGGCCCCCGTTTCCCGGCGTGGGACCCGGTCATGGACCGTCCCGTTCGGGCAGGCACTCCTCGAAGAAGGCGAGCGCGCGCAGGTGGTAGGCGCGGGCGGTGCGGCCCAGGCTGATGTTGTGCCCGGCGTCGGGCTGCCGGTCGACGACCACGCGCGGGGCGGAGCTGAGCCGGGCGCGCAGGTCGTCGAGGGCGTCGGCGTCGTGCCGCCACCACAGTTCGTGCTCGGCGAACGTCAGCCGGACGGGGACGCGCACGCGCGGGGCGAGCGCGTCGAAGACGTCGGGCCAGGCGGACGCGGCCCGCAGTTCCCGTTCGGGCACCGGGCGGACGAAGTCGGCGCTGTGCCGGAAGGTGGCCGGCGGGTACAGGGCGAGCCGGCCCCAGTTGTGCTTCCAGCGGGCCCGGTCGGTGCCGGTGAGCAGTTCCTCCGAGCGGGGGGCGTAGCGGTGTCCGCAGCCGGAGATGTCCAGGCCCAGCAGTCCGGGCGGCGGTGCCTCGGCGGCCAGGGTCAGGGCGAGTTTGCCGCCGAAGGAGTGCGCGAGGAGGAACGTTCCGACGCCGGTGTCGTACCCGGCGCGGAAGTCGTCGAGCGCGGCCCCGAGGACGCGGGCCTGCCCGGCGAGGTCCAGGCCGTCGGGGAGCCCGGCGGCGGAGTCGCCGTAGCCGGGCCGGTCGACGGCGAGGACCTGGAAGCCCAGGTGCGCGCCGAGCGCGCACAGGGAGGCGTCGGGCTGGGCCCCGCCGTCGAAGTACCCCGCGCTCATCCCGGCCCCGTGCAGCGCGACGACGGTGGCACGCGGTGGCGTGTCCGGCGGCGCGCTCAGCAGGGCGGACAGGGTGTGCCCGGCGGCGTTCAGGGTGATCCGCCGTACGCGGGGGCCGACGGACAGGGACGCGGTGGTCATGGCGTCACGCCACCTCCGGGCTGCCGAAACAGTGGTGCAGGGCCTCGACGAGGCGGTCGACCCCGGCGGCCACGTCGTCGCGTGCGCTGTCGCCGCCGGCCGCCCAGGCGACGTGCCCGTCGGGGCGGACGAGGAGGGCGGTGGCCCCGGCGAAGGCGGCGGGGTCCTCGGGGCGGGCGGTGACGACGGTGACGGTGTCCGTCCAGCGGGCCGCGGCCTCGCGCGGGGCGGGGTCGCCGGCCAGGTCGAGCAGGACGCCGCGGGCGGGGTGGAGCAGGTCGGGGGTGCCGGTGCGGGTGCCGTCGGGCAGCTCCAGCGGGCGCGGCGGGAGGCGGCGGCCGAGCAGGGGGTGGGTGCCGGGGCCGAGGTCGTAGGTGACGTCGAGGTGGCTGACGATGCCGGCGAGCCGGCGGCGGACGTCCTCCAGCTCCATCAGCTCGCCGAACACGGCCCGGACGGGGTCGGCCTCGGGGCCGCCGAGGAAGATCATGCCCTGGGCGCGGGTGTTCATCAGCAGGCGGGCGCCGACCGGGTGCCGTTCGTCGTGGTAGGTGTCGAGCAGGCTGTCGGGTGAGGTGCCGCGGGCCACGGCTGCCAGCTTCCAGCCCAGGTTGACGGCGTCCTGGACGCCGGGCCGATCCAGATCAGCCCGGCGTCCAGGACGGCCTGGGCGAAGTCGGCGTTCTCCGACAGGAACCCGTATCCGGGGTGGATCGCGTCCGCCCCGGCCTCGCGGGCGGCGTTCAGGACCTTGTCGATGTCCAGATAGCTGGTGGCCGGGGTGTCACCGCCCAGGGCGAACGCCTCATCCGCGGCGCGGACATGCAACGCGTCACGGTCCGGATCCGCGTAGACGGCCACGCTCGCGATCCCGGCGTCCCGGCAGGCCCGGGCCACGCGGACAGCGATTTCGCCACGGTTGGCGATGAGCACCTTGCGCACGACGGCCCTCTCCTCGCTCGGCTGGAATTCTGGGATGGCCGGGCGCGCCCCGGGTATTTCGACTTCCTGGGCGGCGCCCGAATACCTGTCCATCGTCGGCTCGGGAGAGGGCGGTGTTCAACAGTCGCCTTTCAAGCCTTCGGACCAGATCGACAGGACCGCTACCGCTTTGTTGGCGCAGGGCCAGGCACGTGTCAGAAAAGCGTCAGACGCCCCGGTGGGCCGATACCGGAAGGGGATTCGGGGACGTACGGAATGCACGGCCGTCCGCTGCCCGGAAAGGCGTCGGGGCAGCGAAAAAAGGGCGGGCTCCCATGTGGGGAGCCCGCCCTTCGGATCGGTGTGTGTGGTCAGCGGCCGCCGAAGCGGAAGCCGACCCCGCGCACGGTGACGATCCAGTCGCTGCCGCCGAGTTTGCCGCGCAGACTGCTGACATGGGTGTCCACGGTGCGCCGGGACCAGGAGCCGCCCCAGACCTGCTGCATGATCCGCTTGCGCGAGATGACGGTCTCCGGGTGGGAGGCCAGCAGGTGCAGGAGGTCGAACTCCTTGCGGGTGAGTTCCACGACGCGGCCGTGCAGGCTGACCTCGCGGGAGGCCGCGTCGATGCGCAACGGGCCGCGCAGGACCACTTGTTCGGCCTGCATCTGCGGACGCGAGCGGCGCATCACCGCGTCCATGCGGGCCATCAACTCCCGGAAGCCGTACGGCTTGACGAGGTAGTCGTCGGCGCCGGCCTGGAGGCCGAGGACCCGGTCCAGTTCCGTCCCCCACCCGGTCACGGCGATGAGCGGGACGTCGCTGAGCGCGCGGATGGAACGGCACACCTCGAGACCGTCCACGTCCGGCAGTTCGAGGTCGAGCAGGACGATGTCCGCGCGTTGGTACGACTGGAGGGCCGCGTTCCCCGTCGCGACCCCTTCGACATGGTGACCGTGCCGCCGGAGGCCGGCGGTCAGCGTCTCCCGGTCGCCGGTGTTGTTCTCGACGACCAGGACCCGCCAGTTGGTGGCCGGCTTGCGGATCTGGGACGGGACGGGCTGCCGGATCTCCAGAGTGCTGCTCGTGGCGCGTTGACTCACTGCTCTCCCCCTGAACACGTAGTTCCCGCTCGAGCACTTCGCTGGACGAGCCTAAAAACCTACCTCTCGGTTTGTCAAAAAAAGACTAGGTAAACTCACCGACCGTCACAACGAATGCGGCTTTCGCCGGAGTTGATGTCAAGTGAAGGATCAATTCCGCTGCACAGCGTCATCGCTTTCACGATCTTCACTTCGCTTCGCGAGTAATTTTCGACCGTGAACCAGGTGCGAACAGCCACTGACGGCGGACGCGGTATGTTCTTGACCGCCCCCTGGAGAGCCAGAGGTGCGCAGGTGGATCGCTGAAAACGGTCGCGCCGGACGTGTTCCGCCCTTCCAGGCACGGTGGTATACCGTCCAGAACGTTCTCGGCCGTCCGATTCCCTGCTTCCGCTTCACCCTCGGCCTGGTCCTGAGGTGGGAAAGTGTGATCGTCTGGGCACTACTGACGGAGTGTCGATAACGTTGAGGGCCGCCGACCACACCGACGCTCCCCTGGGGTGGGCACTCGCGCCCACTAAACAGACCTTGAAGTCCGTTTCGGGACGGGCGGGATGAGAGGAAGCACGCAGGTGGGACTACAACAGGAGAGGGCGATCCGCACACGCCGGCTGATGCTCAAGTCGGCGGCCGACGTCTTCGACCGCGAGGACTACGCCTCGGCCAGGCTCTCCGACATCAGCGCACGGGCCAACATGAGCACCGGCGCTCTGCACTTCCACTTCGCGAACAAGGAGGAGCTGGCGCAGGCCGTCGTGAGCGAGGCGCGCGGCACCCTGTGGCACGCCGCGCGCTGCGCCTACGAGCACAACTCGGAGCCGCTCCAGGCGCTCACCGACGTCTCCCACGCCCTGAGCCAGCTGCTCTCCTGGGACGTCGTGGCGCGGGCCGGCCTGCGGCTGGACAACGACCGGTCCCGGCGCGGCCGGGAACAGTTCCTGCACGCCTGGCACGCCGCCGTGCAGCGGCTGCTCGACCGTGCGCGGCAGGAGGGCAGCCTGGCGCAGCAGGTCCACCTGAGGGCGGTGACCTGCGCCATCGTGGCCGCCACGACCGGGATAGGGGTGCTCATCAAGGGGGGTGAGGCGGAGCGGACACGGCTCGCCTTCACCGGGTTCTGGCAGGGCTTCCTGCCGGGGCTCGCCGTACCGGACCTGCTCGGGCGGCTGAACCCCGGCGGGACGGCCGAGGTGGTGGAGTACGCGGTGTCCGCGTCCCGCTACCTGCCCTTCTCCCCGGACGAGACGCTGGGGACCGAGAGCGCCGCGTCGGGCGTGCGCTGACCCCTGCCGGGTTCCCGCGGCGGGGCCGGCTCCGCGTTCCGGTACCGGGCCGCGTACCGGGGGAAGCCCTCGGCGAACGACGGGCCGGGGGAGCAGCCGAGCGCGTCCCAGACCGGTGTGTCCTCGAACCAGTGGTCCACCGCGAGCAGTTCGAGGTGGTGCAGGGCGACGGGGTGGCCGCGCAGCCGGGCGCGCGCCTCCTCCAGCGGCAGGCCGGGCGCGGTCCCCGGAAAGAGACCGTACGTTTCGGCGACGGCGGTCAGCAGATCCTCACCCGGCACCGGCCGGGGATGGTTGACGAACCGGACACCGCCGGTGTGTTCCGGCGGGGCGAGCGCGGCCGAAAGCAGTGCCCTGCCCAGGGCGGCGGCGTCGACCGCCGACTGCCGGCCGAGCCGCCCCTCGGGCCGGGCGCCGAGCGCCCGCAGCAGCGTGAGCACGCCGGGCACCACCCAGCGGTCGCCCGCCCCGTAGACGAGGTGGGGCCGCAGGACCGTGCCGCCGGCCGCGAGCACATGGCCCTCGGCCGCCGCCCGGGTCCTGCTGGTGGCGGACACCGGGGCGAGGGGGACCTCGCCGGGCCGGACCGCGCGGAACGGGCCCCTGCCGTGCACCGCCGCCGTGCTCAGGTACACGAACCGCCGGACGCCCGCCCGTTGTGCCTCCTCGACCAGGGCGCGGGTGCCCAGGTCGTTGACGCGCCGCAGTTCCCCGGGGTCGCCGCCGACGCGGGACGCGCAGTGCACGACCGCGTCGACGCCGTCGCAGACACCGGCGAGCGAGGCGGGCTCGGCGAGGTCGCCCCGTACGAGGGTGTGGGGCGGGCGCAGGCCGGGCGGCGGGCCGGCGCGGGCCAGCAGCCGCAGCCGTACGCCCCCCGCGGCGCCGGCCGCGGCGACCACGTGGCCGCCGACGAACCCGCCGGACCCGGTCACCAGGACGTGCGGGCTCACCCGTCGTCCCGTACGGCGGTCCCCAGGGTCGCGGTGAAGACGGGCTCCTCCCCCTGGATGCCCCGCACCCGCACCACCGGTCCCTGGTCGGCGTCCGTCTCGTGTCCGGCCAGGAGCCAGCAGGGCTCGGCGAGTTCGCAGTATTTGTGGAAGGCGACCCGCATCGAGGCCGGGTGGAAGTCGTGCCCGGGGGTGAGCGCGGTGGCGGCCTGGCGGGCGGCCTCCAGGAGGACCATGCCGGGGACGTGGTCGTTGGGGCGGGCGAAGAGCGTCGGGTGCGCGGTGTTCAGGCGCAGCCGCCAGCCGGGGCGGTGCTTGGACCGGGCGAGGACGACGTCGGCGGGGTCGGTGCGGCCGGTCTCGTGGGCGGGGACGGCGGGCAGCAGCGGCACCGCGCCGGCCGCCGCGTCCATGCTCGCGCCGCGCAGTCTGCGGTAGACGCGGGCGGAGGTGCAGTACAGGATGCCCATGCTGGTGGCGAGCACCCGGCCGAGCCGCTGGAAGCGCAGGTCGACCCGCATCCCGACCAGGCGTCCGGCGCGCAGCTGTACGTCGGAGCAGTCGACGACCACGTCGATCGGGCCCGAGGCGGCGAGCACGGTGAACTCGTCGGTCAGCAGCCGGTAGCCGAGTTCCTGCATCACGAACTGGTCGCCGACGGGGACGCCGTACGCGGCGTGCGCGAGCATCATCGTGGCCTGCCGGGTGGTCTCGGCCACCAGCATCGGGTCCTGCCGTCCGCCGGGCAGCGGGGCGAAGAACCGGTGGGCGGCGGGCCAGTCGACGGTGACGAGGTAGCGGTGCTCGGACAGGCGCAGCCAGTCGACGGGGAAGCGGTCGGCGGCGTCGGGGCGGTGGCACAGCTCTCCGGTGGCCCGTCCGTCGGGAATCAGAACCGGGGAGTCGGTCTGGTATGCGAGGCGTACGAGGGTCTGTTCGGAGCGGTTCGCCGGGGCGTGTTCGCCGCCCGGACGGCCCGGACGGGCCGGTGAGGCCGCCGAAGCGGTGTCGGATCGTTCCTGCGCCGGGGTCAGATGCGGACGGGACCCGACGAACCTGTCGACTACGGATATAGCGGGATCGGCCATGGAGTGCCCCCTGAGTCGCTGCCTGCGGGGAATAGTTCCCCTCTCGACAAAAGACTGGCAGTCCGGTTCTCTTTGCGGGGGAACCTGACCAAGCTCTGACATAGAAACAGGCACGGGGGCATGGCACGACAAGCGCGAGCGATCCAGACCCGCACGTCGATCCTGCTGGCGGCGGCGGAGGTGTTCGACGAGCGGGGCTACAGCACGGCCACCATCACGGAGATCATCGCGCGCGCCGGCGTGACGAAGGGTGCGCTGTACTTCCACTTCTCGTCCAAGGAGGACCTGGCCCTCGGGGTGATAGCGGCGCAGCTGGAGCTGGGCCCGCTGCCCGCGCAGCGCACGAAGCTGCAGGAACTCACCGATCAGGGACTGCTGTTCGCCCACCAGCTGCAGTACGACCCGCTCACCCGGGCCAGTGTGGGGCTGGCCATGGACCAGTGGAGCGAGAACGGCGAGGGCGCCAACCCCTTCCACGGCCGCCCGTTCCAGGAGTGGGCGGACCGGCTGACCGAACTGCTCGTGGAGGCGCGCGGGCGCGGGGAGCTGCTGCCGCACGTCGATCCGGCGGAGACGGCGGAGCTGCTGTCCGGGGCGTTCACCGGCATCCAGTGGACGTCGCAGGTGCTGTGCCAGCGGCGGGATCTGACGCGCCGGGTCATCGCGATGTTCCGGCATCTGCTGCCCAGCGTGGCGATGCCGCAGATCCTGCCGACGCTGGAGCTGAGCGAGGAGCGGGCCGTCGCCCTCCTCGCCTCGCGCGACGCCGCGCTGGAGGCGGAGGAGGCCGAGGCCGGCGGGGACAGCGCGGCCTGACGGGCGGCCCGCGCGGCCCCCGGGGGCGCCGGTGTTCAGCCGGCGTCCTCCAGCCGGTAGCCGACGCCGCGCACCGTGGTGATCCAGCCCTCGCCCAGCTTGGCGCGCAGCGCGCTGACATGGGTGTCGACGGTGCGGGTGGAGATGGCCCACTCGTCCGCCCAGACCCCCGCGATCAGGTTCCGGCGGGAGACCACTGTCTCCGGCGCCGAGGCGAGCAGCAGCAGGATGTCGAACTCCTTGCGGGTCAGCTCCAGCGACCGCTCCCCCAGCCACGCCTCGCGGGTGCCGGGGTCCAGCCGGAGTGCCCCGCAGGCCACCCCGGCCGGGCCGCCGCCGGTGGCGACGCGGCGGGTCACCGCGTCCATCCGGGCGGCGAGCTCCCGGAATCCGTACGGCTTGACCAGGCAGTCGTCGGCGCCGGAGCGCAGGCTGAGCACCCGGTCCAGCTCGGAGTCCCGGCCGGTGAAGGTGATCAGCGGCGTGCCGCCGCGCGCCCTGATCTCGGCGCACACCTGCAGACCGTCGAGGTCGGGCAGGTCCAGGTCGAGCAGGACGACCTCGGCCTGCTCCCACGCCTGCAGTCCCGCCCGGCCGGTGCGGGCCCGCCGGACCTGGTGCCCGTTGCGCACCAGGCGGCAGACTAGGGGTTCGGCGGACCCGTCGTCCGGGTCGATCACGAGTACGCGCATCTGGACTCCACCGGGGGTCCGTCAGGCACGGGCGGGTGACCCCGCCCGGCCGGTACCCCCTGCCCTCACTCGCCCGCCGACCGGGTGTGCACCACGCGGTAGGTGTTGGAGTCCCGCCAGGTGGCCAGCGCGTCCACGGCGGCGTCGACCTTCTGCCGCTCCGCCGAGCGCTCGGCGGCCGGCTGCGCGAGGAAGGCGTCGTAGGCCTCCTTGCTGTCCCACTGGGAGTAGACGACGACCCACTTGCCCTCGATGTTGCGTCCGCGCAGTCCGCGCAGCACGGTGTGGCTGCGGTAGCCGGGGACCTTCTGGAGCCAGTCCTGGGACGCGCCGAGCGCCTCGACGAGGTCGTCCTGGTGCTTCTCGGTGACGCCGTACAGGTCGATGACCGTGTAGTCGTCGCGCTCCGGGGAGATCTCGGTCTCGTCGGCGCCGGGCTTCTGCTGGGTGAAGACCACCTCGTTCTGCAGCAGCCGGATGGCGGTGGTGATCTCGCCGAACAGCGGGAGCGTGCGGTGCTTGAACTCCTCGCCGGCGTACCGGGCCTCCAGGTCCTCGGTGGAGCGCCACTGGATGAAGTTGGCGGTGCCGAACTTGGTCTGCCCGCTGTGCACGGTGCTGGACCGCCAGCCCTCGTAGGCCGCGGAGTCGACGATTTCCCGCATCGCGGCGAGCAGGCTGTCCTGCTTCTCCGCGGAGTCGGTGGAGAACAGGTTGAGGACGGTCAGGTTCTTACCATCGGCGGCGATCTTCGGCATTCTCTCTTCTCTTCCGGTCGGTGATGAAAGAAGCAGAACTCGAATGGTGATCGGTGCTTCCGGACCAGCATGACAAGGCCGCAACCGCTGGTGAAGGGCGCTGTGTTCAGGTCTCCGCGCGGATTGTCAGGTCTTTCGCGGCAGCGTCAGATCTTCTACGGCTACGTCAGGTCTTCGACAAGTGCTCTTGGGTGCCCATCGGCCCGCGCGCGATGCTCGGGTGATGAATTCCTCCCCTGCGAAAGCCGAAATCGGCGGACTGCTCGACCGATATCTCATAGGTCTCGACGACGAAAAGCTCGACGACGACTGGGCGCGCGCTCTGTTCACCGACGACGCCCGTGTGGAGTTCCCGATGGCCCGGCACGAGGGCGTCGGGGGTCTGGCCGACTGGCACCGCGGGGCGCTGGAGGCCTTCGCCCGCACCCAGCACCTCAACTCGCCGGCGGTCGTGGACCTCACCGAGGACGACCGGGCGGTGCTGCGGGCCAATCTGGTCTCCACGCATGTGCACCACCCGGGCACGCCCGGCGATCCGCTGTTCGTGTCCGGCACGCTCGTGCGGGGCGCGGCCCGGCGCACCGGCCGGGGCTGGCGGCTGACGGAGCTGTCGTTCCACCTGGTGTGGTCGACGGGCAGCCCGCCCCGCCCGGCGGACGCCCGATGAGGGCCCTGGCCGCCGGCGTCCAGGAGGACCGGATCGCCGCGATGCTGCTGGGCATCGGGGTGATCCTGCTGGTCGGCGCCGGTCTGGGGGCGCTCGCCCGCAAGGTCGGCCAGCCCAAGGTGATCGGGGAGATCACGGCGGGCATCGTGCTGGGGCCGAGCCTGCTGGGCCTGTTCCCCGGTGACCTGACGGACCGTCTGTTCCCGTCGGACGTGCGTCCGTTGCTGTTGGCGGTGTCGCAGGTCGGCCTGGTGCTGTTCATGTTCGTGGTGGGCTGGGAGTTCGAACGGCGGCTGATCCGGCCGCACGCCCGGCTGGCGGCCGGGGTCTCGCTGTCGTCGATCGTGCTGGCCTTTGGACTCGGGGTGGCCGCCGCCGCCGTGCTGTACCCGCACCACGACACGGTGGCCGGGAAGCACATCTCGTTCCTGGCGTTCGCCACCTTCATGGGCACCGCGATGTCCGTCACCGCGTTCCCGGTGCTGGCCCGCATCCTGACCGAGAACAAGCTGATGGACACCCGGGTGGGCGCCCTGTCGCTGGCGAGCGCCGCGATCGACGACGTCCTCGCCTGGTGTCTGCTGGCGTACGTCTCGGCGCTGGTCAGCTCGGACGGCGACTACGCGGACCTGGCGCGGATCGGCGCGCTGAGCGTGGTGTACGTGGCCGTGATGCTCGTCGTCGTACGGCCGCTGATCTCGCGGCTGGTGTGGCGGTGGGCGGCCATGGAGCGCTGGCCGGCGCTGCTCGCGGTGCTGTGCGCGGGCGTGTTCGCCTCGTCGTGGCTGACGTCGTGGATCGGCATCCACCAGATCTTCGGCGCGTTCCTGTTCGGCTTCGTGATGCCGCGTGAACCCCGGCGGGTGCTCGCGGCGCATCTGCGCCGGCCGCTGGACGACGTCAGCGTGGTCCTGCTGCCGGTCTTCTTCATCGTCACCGGCCTCGGTGTCGACCTCGGCGCGCTGACGGCGGCCGACTGCCTGGCGCTGGCCCTGATCGTGGCGGTGGCGTGCGCGGGCAAGCTGCTCGGCGCGATCGCCCCGGCCCGGCTGTCCGGTCTGTCCTGGCGCGAGGCGAAGGACCTGGGCGTACTGATGAACACCCGGGGCCTGACCGAACTCATCATCCTCAACGCCGCGGTGAGCCTCGGCGTGCTCGACGGGCGGATGTTCACCCTGCTGGTGATCATGGCCCTCGTGACCACGGCGATGGCGGCGCCGCTGCTGTCCCGGCGCGAGCACCTCACGGCCGGCGACCTTCCCAAGGCACCCACACCCGTCGCGGACGCGACCGCGCCGCGCACTTGACGAGGGGGATCCCGTGATACCCGTCCAACCGTTGTCCCCGCACGAGCGGCAGCCGCGACCACCGGTCGACGGCCGTGCGCTGCGCACGGTGTGCGGCAGTTTCGCCACCGGCGTCACCGTGATCACCACCGGCGGCCCGGAGGAGGGCGCCGCGACCACGGTGAACTCGTTCACGTCCGTCTCGCTGGATCCGCCGCTGGTGCTGTTCTGCCTGCACCGGCGGTCCCGGCTGCGTCCGGTGCTCCAGCGCTCCCGCGGCTTCGTGGTGAACTTCCTGACGCACCGCCAGGAAGGGCTCGCCTGGAAGTTCGCGGGCCGTGAGTCGGCGCGGCTGACAGAGGTCCCGCACCACCGCTCGGCCGGCGGGCTGCCCGTCCTCACCGAGGCGCTCGCGTTCCTGGAGTGCCGTCTCGCCGAGGAGTACGACGGCGGCGACCACGCCATCGTGGTCGGCGAGGTCACCGCCCTCGGCACCTCCGAGGAGGAGGCCGATCCGCTGGTGTTCTACCAGGGCGCGATGCGTGTCCTGGACGCCGCGGCGCGGGGCTGAGCCGTCAGCGCGCCACCCCGGCCGGCAGGTCGGCGTCGTCGAACTCCCGCCTGGCCCGCTCGACCTTGTGCAGGTTCTCCGCGGACCAGTCGGCGAGGTGGGCGAAGATCGGCGCCAGGCTGCGGCCCAGCTCGCTGATCTCGTACTCGACCCGGGGCGGCACCTCCGGGTGGTACGTGCGCACCACCAGGCCGTCGCGCTCCATCTGGCGCAGCCGCTGCGTGAGCACCTTCGGCGTGATGGTGCGGATGTTGCGCTGGAGCTCGACGAAGCGCTGCCGGCCGAACTCGTTCAGCGTCCACAGGATCGGTGTCGTCCAGCGGCTGAAGACGATGTCGACCACCGGGGAGACCGGGCACGCCAGCTCCGAGTCGACACCTGCGCCGTGCTTCGCGGCGCCGCCCATCGTGCCTGTGCCGTCCATGCGGATCCTCCCAGGAAGCCACTTTCCTCTAGGTACCTACTTTACCCAGGATGCTAGCTTCCCGGAAGGCGGTGAGCTTCCCCGCTCCCGGCCCCCGCGCCATGTCCTTTCCCTCCTTGTCCCGTCCCTACGGAACCCTTCCGTTCACCTCCCACTAGGAGCGACATGTCGACCCAAGAGTCGCTGCGCCTTCCCCACTCCACCGACGCGTCGGCCCCGCCGAAGCGCCCCGGACTCATCCTGGCGTTCCTCTGCCTGGCCGGGTTCATGACCTTCCTCGACGTGTCGATCGTCAACGTGGCCCTGCCGACGATCGAGGACGAACTGCACATCTCCCAGACGTCGTTGCAGTACATCGTCACCACGTACGGCATGCTGCTCGGCGGCTTCCTGCTGCTGACCGGCCGGCTCGCCGACGCCTTCGGCCGCCGCCGGATGCTCCAGACCGGCCTGATCCTGTTCGCCCTGGCCTCGCTGCTCGCCGGGTTCGGCCAGAGCGCGGCCATGCTGATCGTGGCGCGCGGCGCCCAGGGTCTCGGCGCCGCGTTCATCGCGACCGCCGCGCTGTCCCTGCTCGCGAACAACTTCGAGGAGGGCGCCGAGCGCAACAAGGCGCTGGGCGCGTGGGGCGCGCTGAGCGGTATCGCCGCCGTCGCCGGCGTCACCCTCGGCGGTCTGCTGACCGACGGCCCGGGCTGGCGCTGGATCTTCTTCATCAACGTGCCGATCGGCCTCGTCCTGGCCCTGCTCGCCCCGAGGGTCGTCGCCGAGAGCCGGGCCGCCGAGCGCAGCAGCTCCTTCGACGTCGCCGGCGCCGTCACCCTGACCGCCGGTCTGGTGCTGCTCATCTTCAGCCTGTGCCAGACCGTCGACGACTCCGACGTCCCCATGGCCCGGGTCTACGGCGGCTTCGCCCTCTCCGCGGTCCTGCTCATCACGTTCCTGCTGATCGAGCGCCGCGCCCAGGCGCCGCTGATCCCGCTCGGCGTGTTCAAGCGCAAGTCGCTGCGGGCCTCCAACGTCGTCGCGGTCCTGCTGCTGGGCACCTGCGTCACCCTGTTCTTCTTCGCCAGCCTCTTCATGCAGCAGGTGCTGAACTGGTCGGCGCTGCGCACCGGTCTGGCGTACGTCCCGCTCGCCGTGATCGTGGCGGTCGGCGCGGGCGTCGCCTCCCAGCTGGTGACGAAGGTCGCCGCCAAGCCGGTGCTGATGGTCGGGCTGACCCTGACCAGCGTGGGCATGTTCCTGCTGTGGCGGGCCCCGTCCGACGCCTCCTACGCGGTGCACCTGCTGCCCGCCTTCCTGATCTCCGGCCTCGGGCTCGGCCTGTCGTTCGTGCCGGTGCAGGTGGCCGCGTTCACCGGCACCGAGGAGGACGAGTCCGGTCTGTCGGCCGGTCTCATCAACACCGCGCAGGAGGTCGGCGGCGCCCTGGGCCTCGCCGTCGCCGCGACCTACGCCTTCCGCCAGGTCGAGGAGCTGACCAAGTGGGCGGACGGGGTGCCCGCGCGGGTGACCGAGGCGCGCACCGAGGTCTTCCACGACGCGTTCCTCGCCGGTGCCTGCTTCGCCGCGGCCGGCCTGGTCCTCACGCTGATCCTGCTGCCCCTCACCAAGGCCGCGGACCAGCCCGCCGCCCCCACCGCCTGAGATCGGACCGAGCATGCCGACGTCACCGCGTCTGTCCCCCGCGGCCGAGGACTTCCTCGCCGAGAACCAGCTGTGCGCCTTCACCACGCTCCGCCCCGACGGCTCGCCCCATGTGACGCCCGTGCGCTTCACCTGGGACGGCGAGGCGGGACTGGCCCGGGTGATGACCGCGGTGACCCGGCGCAAGGCCCGCAACGTGCTGGCCTCGCCCGGGGGCCGGGTCTCCCTGTGCCAGACGGCCGGGCCCCGCTGGATCACCCTGGAGGGCACCGCCACCGTGCACGACGACCCGTCCCGGGTCCAGGAGGGCGTCCGGCGGTACGCCAAGCGGTACTGGTCGCCGCCGCCGGAGCCGCCGGGCCTGGTCGTCATCGAGATCGACGTGGACCGGGTGCTGGGCCTGCTGTGAGCGGGCCGCACACCCGCCGAGGGCGCCGGACGCGAAACCGCCGGCGCCCTCGGCGTATTTCCACCCCCTGACCCTGCTGTGGAATCTCTGACGAAACTTGTCAGAGACCTGTACTTAGGGCCGTTCAGCTTCCCCGGCTCCCCCGGAATACTGGTGAAAAATCCACTGGGAGAGGAAACATGAACCGTTTTCATGCCGACGTGATCGTCGCCGGGGCCGGCCCGTCCGGACTCATGCTCGCCGGTGAACTCCGCCTGGCGGGGCACGAGGTGCTGGTGCTCGACCGGCTGACCGCACCGATGCAGCAGTCCCGCGCCCTCGGATTTTCCGCACGTACCATCGAGGAGTTCGGTCAGCGCGGACTTCTCGATGAATTCGGTGAACTCGAGACGATACCCTTCGGCCATTTCGGCGGACTTCCCATCGATTACCAGATCGTCGAGGGCGGCAATTTCGGCGTCCGGGGTGTTCCGCAGTCGCGGACCGAGGCGATCCTGCACCGGTGGGCCACCGGCCTCGGCGCCAAGGTCCGCCGCGGGCACGAGGTCGTCGGCATGACGCAGGACGACGACGGCGTCACCGTGGAGGTCGCGGGCCCCGACGGCACCGAGACGCTGCGCGCCGCCTACCTCGTCGGCTGTGACGGCGCCCGCTCCACCGTGCGGCGCCTGGCCGGCATCGACTTCCCCGGCACGAGCGCCACCATCGAGATGCTGATGGCCGACGTCGCCACCAACGAGCTGCGCATCCGCCCGACCGGCGAGGTCGGCGAGGCCGGCATGGTCGTGGTGCTGCCGCTGGGCCCGGGGGCCACCCGCGTGGTCGTCTTCGAGCGCGGCGCCGGCGTCCGCCCGACGACGGAGGCGCCCACCTTCGACGAGGTCGCCGCCGCCTTCCAGCGCGTCACCGGTGAGGACATCACCGGGTACCGGCCGCTGTGGACCAGCTACTTCACCGACGCCAGCCGGCACGCCGCCGAGTACCGCAGCGGCCGGGTCTTCCTGGCCGGCGACGCCGCCCACATCCACCTGCCGATCGGCGCGCAGGGCATCAGCGCCGGCGTCGGCGACGTGGTGAACCTCGGCTGGAAGCTGGCCGCCGCGCTGAAGGGCCACGCCCCCGAGGGGCTGCTGGACACCTACCACTCCGAGCGGCACCCGGTCGGCGGCCGGATCGTCGCCAACACCCTGGTGCAGCGCTCCCTCTACCTCGGCGGCCCCGAGATGCAGCCGCTGCGCGAGCTGTTCGGCGAGCTGGTCGGCATCGAGGCGGTCCGCAAGCACCTGGTCGGCCTGGTCACCGGCCTGGACATCACCTACGACATGGGCGAGGGCGGACACCCGCTGCTCGGCCGCCGGCTGCCCGACCAGGACCTGCTGGCCGGCGACGAGAAGACCAGCACGTACGCGCTGCTCACGCGCGGCCGCCCGCTGCTGCTGAACCTGCGCGGCGGCGAGGCCCTGACGCGGGCCGCCGCCGGCTGGGCCGACCGCGTGGACGTCGTCGCCGCCTCCCGGCCCGACCCCGAGGCCCCCGCCGCCGACCTGCTGGTGCGCCCCGACGGCTACATCGCCTGGGTCGGGACGGACGGCACCGCCGACGGTCTGACCACCGCCCTGCAGCGCTGGTTCGGCGCCCCCGCCGCCGGCTGAGCCCCCACCGCCAGAAGAGGAGTCCCGAGTTGACCGGCAAGGCCGAGACGCAGAAGACGCCACCGCAGCCCGGCGCGTGGACCGAGTGCGACGTCATCATCCTGGGCGCCGGGATCGGCGGTTCGATCACCGGCGCGATCCTGGCCCGGCAGGGCGCGAAGGTGGTGCTCGTCGACGCCGGCCAGCACCCGCGGTTCGCGGTCGGCGAGTCGCAGAACCCGCAGCTCGTGGAGTGGCTGCACATCCTCGCCGTGCGCTACGACGTGCCCGAGCTGAAGCACCTGCTCGACATCAAGGCCGTCACCAAGCACATCGGCGCCCACCACGGCCGCAAGCAGAGCTTCGGTTTCGTGCGGCACGTCCCCGACCGGGAGCCGGACCCGCGCGAGGCGACGATGTTCGTCATCCCGAAGATGCTCACCGAGGCGTCGCACATGTTCCGCCAGGACACCGACACCTACTACTTCAACGTCGCCGCCAAGTACGGCTGCACGCTGCGCCAGAACTGGCGCGCCACCGACCTGGACTTCGACGACGACGGCGTCACGGTCACCGGCCAGAACGGCGAGGTGTTCCGCGCGAAGTACCTCATCGACGCCAGCGGCTTCCGCTCCCCGCTCGCCCAGAAGTTCGACCTGCGCGACAAGCCGACCCGGATCCGGCACCACGCCCGCTCCATGTTCACGCACTACGTCGGCATCAAGCCCTACGACGACGTGTGCGGCTACCCGGACGCGCTGCGCCCGCCCGCCGAGTCCCCCTTCCACGGCGGCACCCTGCACCACCTGATCGAGCGCGGCTGGTTCTGGATCATCCCGTTCGACAACTACAAGGACTCCCGCAACCCGGTGTGCAGCGTCGGGCTGACCTTCGACGAGCGGCTGTACCCGCAGCCCAAGGACAAGACGCCGGACGAGGAGTTCCAGCACTACCTCGACATGTACCCGGCGGTGAAGCGGCAGTTCGAGGGCGCGCGCCGGGTGCGCGAGTGGGTCTCCACGCCGGACCGCATCCAGTACTCCTCGAAGCAGACCGTGGGCGACCGCTGGTGCCTGATGTCGCACGCCGCCGGCTTCGTGGACCCGCTGTACTCGCGGGGCCTGTCCAACACCTTCGAGGTGGTGGACGCCCTCTGCTACCGCGTCCTGGACGCGCTGCGCGACGGCGACTTCTCCGCCGAGCGCTTCGAGTACGTGGAGCGCCTGGAGCAGGGCCTGCTGACGTTCAACGACATGATCGTCGACAGCTCGTACATCGCGTTCTCCCACTTCCGGCTCTGGAACGCGGTCTTCCGGGTCTGGGCCTGCTTCACCACCCCGGCCACGATGCGCCAGATCCAGGCCCGCCAGGAGTTCGAACTGGACGGCGACGACCGGCACTTCCGGAACATGGAGAAGGCTCCGTACCCGGGCCTGTGGTGGCCGGACAGCCACGCCTTCAAGCATCTGCTCGACGTCACCCACGAGACCTGCGTGAAGTACGAGGCCGGCGAGATCGACGGCGACAAGGCGGCCGACATCGTCTTCCAGGCCATCAACGACTGCGAGTCGGTCAACACGCCGTTCGGCTGGAAGGACGGCGAGGACCACCGCTTCTACCGGGCCACCACCCCCACGATGATCAAGTTCATGTGGTGGGCCAGCACCAACGGCCCCAAGGAGATGCGCGATCTCGGCCGCGCGATGCTCAAGGGCGTCGCGAAGTCGGCCCTGCGCGGCAAGAAGGTCTCCTGACCTCCTCCCCCCAACTCCCCCCACCCCCCGATCCGGTCCGCACAGGGCGTGGTGCCACCCCCAAGCGCTCGGCCCTGTGCGGGCCGCTCCCCGACCGTCCGTCACCCGTATCGACTCTGGGACACCGTGTGATCAGTCGTAGAACCCTGCTCGGTGCCGGCTCCGCAGCCGCCGGTCTCGCTCTCGTACCCGCCGTTCCGGTGCCCGCCGAAGGCACGGGCGTGCCGTACGCCCGGCTCGCGAGCCGCCTCTCGGGCCGGCTCGTGCTGCCCTCCGACCCCTACTACACCGTCGCCCGGCAGCTGGAGCTCGGCCAGTTCGACGCGGTGAACCCGCAGGCCGTCGCCTACTGCCGCAGCGCGGCGGACGTCTCGGTGTGTGTGCGCTTCGCCCAGGACCACGGGGTGCGCACCGCGGTCCGTAGCGGCGGCCACAACTACGGCGGCTGGTCCACGACCCCGGGCCTGATCATCGACGTGTCGCAGCTGAACGCCGTGACGGTGAACAGCGCCTCGTCGGTGGACATCGGGCCGGGCGCGCAGAACGTCACGATCCTGGGCGCGCTGGCCCCGCACCACCTGGTGGTCAGCGAGGGCGGCTGCCCCACCGTGTGCGCGGGCGGCTTCCTCCAGGGCGGCGGCTTCGGCTTCCTGACCCGGTCGACCGGCATGGCCTGCGACGCGGTGACCGCCGCGCAGGTGGTGCTGGCCGACGGCCGCGTGGTGACCGCCTCGGCGAAGCAGAACCCGGACCTGTTCTGGGCGATCCGCGGGGGCGGCGGCGGCAACTTCGGCGTCGTCACCCGGTTCACGGTGACCCCGCACACCGGCGACCAGATGGCGATCAGCAACCTGATCTTCCCGTACGACCGGATGGCCGACGTCCTCGACGGGGTGGCCCGCTGGCTGGTGGACGCCCCGCACACGATCGGCGGCGGCGCCTATGTGGTGCAGCCCGACGCGGCGCCGGGCTCGGTGCCGCAGGCCAACGTCTTCCTCGCGTCCCGCGGCACCCCGGCCGAACTGGGCGCCGAGACCGCCCGGTTGCTCGCCCTGACCGGGGCGCCGGCACAGCGCCAGGACGGCGTGATGACGTACCAGCAGCTCATGATGATGATCTTCGGCTGCCCCACCCTCACCGAGGCCGAGTGCCAGCGCTCCGAGAAGACGCCCTCCGGCACGCTGTCCCGCCCCGCCTACGGCCTGGAGCGCACGCGCCTCGGCAGCAGGCCGTACGCGGCGAGCGGCTGGGCGGACGTGATGACGGCGTTCGACGCGGACCGCCGGGCGGGCCAGGCGCGCTACCTCGACTTCCACTTCTTCGGCGGCGCCGCCAACGAGCCGTCCCGCACGGCGACGGCGTACGTGCACCGCGACTCGCTCTTCTCGGTCAACTACCGGGTGCTGATCAACGATCCGGCCCAGGTGACCGACGAGGCCAAGGCGGTCGCGAACACCTGGGTGGACCGGGGGTTCGCGACGATCGACCCGCTGTCCAACGGCGAGAGCTACCAGAACTGGATGGACCCCTCGCTGACGGACTGGAAGCGGTCGTACTACGCGGAGAACTACCCGCGCCTGGCCCGGATCAAGAACACGTACGACCCGAACCGCTTCTTCCGTTTCCCCCAGTCCATAGGCGCCTGAGCGCCGGCCGGCCGTCCGCCCCACGGGTGCCCTCCCCTCCGGGCACCCGCGGGGACGGGACGGCGCCGGGGTCAGGGCCGGCGGCCGTACCAGCCGACCAGGCGGTCGATGGCGGGGGCGTCGTCGGGGACGTCCACGACGGGGCCGAACGGCACCTGGCCGCCGCGCGGTTCGCGGGGCACCGCCCGCTTCATCACGGCCAGCGGCGCGGCCAGCACGGTGTCGTCCCACGCGGGCTTCTGACCGGTGGCCTTGGCCAAGTCCCAGGTGTGTAGCACGAACTCATTGGTGTAGATGACCGCGGCGGCCGCGCCGGGGACCGGCCCCCAGGGCAGCCCGATCTCCCGGCCCAGGACCGCCGGATCCGACCAGACCGACCGCAGTTCCTTCGTCCCGGCGGCCCAGGCCTCGGCCCAGGCGCCGTCGGCGACGTCCTCGGCGAAGTGCGGGACGGAGAAGAACGAACCGCCGGCGCCGATCACGGCGACACGGCGGAGCACGGAGACGAGGTGAAGGGACAGTTGGCGCACCGAGTAGTCCGGACAGGGCGTGGTGCCGTCGTAATCCTCGGGCCGCACGGACGCGAGCACGTCACCGGCCAGGTCGACGGCCTTGAACAGGCCCTCGCGGGGGTCGGCGGACGGGGTGGCGGAGGTGTTCTCGGGATGGGTCATGCCGTCGAGTCTTCCGGCGAAATGGGCCACCCTCCGGCCTATTTACCCGAAGGGGTGAGCGGCGATGCGCGCTGACCGGCTGGTGGCGGCCCTGCTGTTCCTCCAGGCGCGCGGCCGGGTCACGGCGGCGGAGCTGGCGGCCGAACTGGAGGTCTCCGAGCGGACCGCGCGCCGCGACCTGGAGGCGCTGACCGCGTCCGGTGTCCCCGTCTACGCCCAGCGCGGGCGGGGCGGCGGCTGGCGGCTGGTCGGCGGGGCGCGCACGGACCTGACCGGGCTCACCTCGCCGGAGGTGCGGGCCCTGTTCCTGGCGGCCGGGTCGTCGGGCGCCTCCCCGGAGCTGCGCTCGGCGCTGCGCAAGCTGCTGCGCGCGGTGCCGGAGCCGCTGCGGCCGCACGCGGAGGCAGCGTCCCGGGCCCGGATCGTCGACGAGCTGGACTGGTCGGGCACCGCCGTGACGGCGGCCGACCCGCATCTGGCGGAGCTGGAACGGGCCGTCCTCGACGGGGTGCGGGTCCGGCTGGGGTACGCCCGCCCCGGCGAGGAGCCGGCCGAGCGGACCGTGGACCCGCTCGGCCTCGTCCACAAGGCGGGCCACTGGTATCTGGTGGCCGGCACGGCGGACGGGCTGCGGTCCTTCCGGCTGGGCCGGGTCTCCTCGGTGGAGGCGACCGGTGAGCCGGTGCGGCGGCCCGCCGGTTTCGACCTGGCGGCGGCCTGGCGGTCGCTGGCCGGCCGGCTGGAGGACCGGCTGCTCGCGGCGGCCGTCACGGCCCACGCCGACCAGGACGCGCTGCCCGTGCTGCAGCGGCTGTTCGGCGGGCGGCTGCGGATCGGGCGGCTGCTCGGCGACGGCCGCCGGGAGATCGAGGCGGCCGGCCCCTCCCTGGAGGTGCTGGCGGCGCAGCTGGCGGGGCTGGCCGACCGGGTGGAGGTGGTGGGCCCGCCCGCGGCCCGCGCCCGGCTGGCCCGGCTGGGCCGCGCGCTGCGGGTCCGCTACGAGGAACTGGAGGACGCGGCGACTCCCTAGTCACTTTCCTCTAGGTACCTACTATACCGAGGATGCTACCGTCGAAGACATCGCACCACTTGACCCCAACTCAGCCTTGTTTCCACTCTTTTGGGAGTTCTCATGATCGTTGTCACCGGAGCCTCCGGGAACGTCGGCCGTCCGCTCGTCGAGGCGCTTGCCGCCGCGGGCGAGAAGGTCACGGCCGTCTCCCGCAATCCCCTCTCCCACGACCTGCCGGAGGGAGCGCGGCATGTCCGCGCCGACCTCGCCGATCCGTCGACGCTCGGCCCCGCCCTGGAGGGCGCCGAGGCCCTGTTCCTGCTGCTCGCCGGTGAGCTGCTGGGCGGCGGCGCCCCCGCCACCGAGGTGCTGGCGGCGGCCCGCGAGGCCGGGGTGCGGCGCGTGGTGCTGCTGTCCTCGCAGATCAACGCCACCCGCCCGGACGCCCTCTCGCACGGCCGGCTGCGCGAGTTCGAGGAGGCCGTGCGCGGCTCCGGCCTGGACTTCACGATCCTGCGGCCGGGCGGCTTCGCCTCCAACGCCTACGCCTGGATCGAGAGCGTCCGCACCCAGCGCGCGGTGATCGCCCCGTTCGCCGACGTGGCCCTGCCCGTGGTGGACCCGGCGGACATCTCCGCCGTGGCGGCCGTGGTGCTGCGCGAGGACGGGCACGCCGGGCAGACGTACGAGCTGACCGGTCCGGCCGCCGTCACCCCGCGCGAGCAGGCCGCCGCGCTCGCCGAGGCCCTCGGCGAGGAGGTCGGCTTCGTCGAGCTGACCCGCGCGCAGGCCCGCGAGCACATGGCGCGGTTCATGCCGGAGCCCGTCATCGACGGCACCCTCGACATCCTCGGGGAGCCGCTGCCCGCCGAGCAGCGCGTCAGCCCCGACGTCGAGCGCCTCCTCGGCCGTCCCGCCGGCTCCTTCGCGGACTGGGCGAAGCGCAACGCGCCCGCCTTCGCGTGACCCCTCTCCCCTGAGGGCCGCGCCGGCGGCCTCACCCCGTCGCCGGCGCCCCGGACAGCCGCGGCCCCCTTTCGGCCGGGCCGCGGCCCCGGCACCGCCCCGGATCCGGAAATCCCCCGTACGGGTCCGGGGCGGGCCATCATCCGCCGAGCCCCCAGGCCCGGCCCATCCGGTACGCGGCGCACAGGTTCACGTCGAGCAGATACGCCCCGGCCGTCCCGCACTGCTCGGTGCCGCTGCCCGGATCGACGGGCTGCCCGTGGCCCATCCCGGTGAGGCTGTACGTCTCCACGGCCGCGCGCCCGGAGGCGTCCCGGAACACCTGGTGCGGGAACCCGGCGACCGTGTCGCTGACGTCGGCGGTCTGGTCGGTGCCGTGCGCGTCGGTCCACTGCCGGACCAGGTCGGCCATGTTGACCGGCTTCACCGTGTAGTCGGCCGTGCCCTGGAAGGCGACGAGCGCCGGCCAGGGCCCGGTGTACCCGGGCCGCGCGGCCCGCACCCGGTCACCCCACTGCCGGGCGGTCTGGGTGGCGCCGACGTACATGCAGACGTACGGCGACCCGGCGGCCTGCGCGCACCCGTACGGCAGTCCGGCCACGATCCCGCCGGACGCGAACTTCTCCGGGTAGGCGGCCATCATCACGGCGGTCATGCCGCCCCCGGCGGACAGCCCGGTGACCTGGACCCGGGAGGCGTCACCGGAGGTGTCGGCGAGCTGGCGGTCCACCATCTGCGCGATCGACGCGGCCTCGCCCTGACCGCGCGCGATGTCCCCGTTCTGGAACCAGTTGAAGCAGGACGAGAGGTTGTTGGCGCTCTGCTGCTGCGGCAGCACGACGGAGAACCCCCAGCGGTCGGCGAGCTGGAGCCAGCCGCTGCCGGTGCCGTACCCGGCGGCGTTCTGGGTGCACCCGTGCAGCGCGACGACCACCGGCCGTCCGGCGGGCAGCCCGTCGGGGACGTACCGGAACATACGCAGGGCGCCGGGGTTGGACCCGAAGCCGGTCACCTCCTGGAGCGAGGCGGCGGCGGCCCGGCCGGGGGCGAGGAGGACGGAGGTCAGGGCGACCAGCAGGGTCACCAGGACGGCGAGGCGGGGACGTGCGGCTCTGGTCGGTGTCATGCGGAGGGACCGTAGAAGCGCGGGCCGGACCCCGATATGGGGCCGGACACCACAACGGGCCTCTTCCGCATGGTGGTTCAGCCGCGCCGGTTCCACCGGAACCGGCGGGCCACCACCCGCGGCTCCCGCACGGCCCACGCCGGCCCGATGGCGAGCAGCACGAGGCTGACGGCGAGGCAGCCCCCAGACCACGGCCTGCGTGACCGGTGACGACGGCGACCTCGATGCCGGGCGGCACCCGCGACCGGCCGAGCAGACACAGCGCGGCCGCCCCGGCGAGGACGACGAGGAGGCTCACGGACGTGCCGTGGCGTCCTGGCCCTGGTCCTGGTCCCGGTCCCGGTACGTCTCGTCCCGCCGCCACGGGCCGACGCCGAGCCGGCCCGTCGTCCCGAGGTCGAGTTCGGGGACGACCATCACCGGGTCGGCGCCGGGCCTGGCCCACACACGGGCGTACGGCGCGTTCACCGGCGTGCCGGCCTGGGTGGTGTTGCGCCAGGCCAGCGTGGTCCTGGCGGCCTCCCCCGGACGCAGCGTGAGAGCCTGCGGGGCTTCCTGGCCACCGAGCCCGCCACCGATCTCCTGGGTCCCCCGCAGGATGCGGACGCCCTTCACGGTGTCGTGGTCCTCATCCTGGATCTCCATCTCGGGATAGCCATCGAGCGCGTACGGCTCGGTCCCGCAGTTCACCAGGTGCAGACCGACGGCCCGCAGCCCCATGGCCGCGTCCCCGCGGTCGGCGTAGACGCGCACCCCCGACGCCGGGCAGGGCCCCGACGCCGACGACGCCTCGGCGACGGGGACGCTGCGCACCCTGATCACCTTCACGCCCGTCACCTGGAGATCGCCCGGCACCGTGCCGGTCATGGCGGCGGCGCCCTTGCCGGTCCGGCCCGGCCCGACCGCCTCGACGACCGCTTCCGCGGTGCCGGCCGCGGTCCCGGACGCCGAGCTGAACGACAGCGTCACGGTGTAGGTGGCCGCGGCGGGCGTCGTGTTGACGATCTCGAACTCCGCGCTGTGGTCGACGCCCACGCATCCGCTGTCCGGACCCCACGCGTACAGCTTCGTGACCCGCACGCCGTCCTCGTCCGTCACAGGGGACGGCAGGGGCAGCGAGGTGGGGGTGCCGGAGGGGGTCGCCGTCGGCCGGTCCGCGGAGGGCGTGGCGCCGTACTGGGTGTAGTCGGAGGGGCACAGCGCCTCCACGCCGACCTTCACGTCGGGGATGCCCGCGCCCGGTGAGGCGTCGTGCGAGCCGCACGCCGTCAGCAGCAGGAGGCCGGACAGGACAGGGGGCACCGCACGCGGGAGTCTGGGCATCCGCCCACCCCACCAGGGGAGCGCTCCCAAGGCTGTGACGCGCCCCACACCAGCCGTCACAGCAGTGTCACAAACGACCAAGGCCCCGCCGCTCGGAAGCGACGGGGCCTGTGCCGACATGGGAGAGAGGGCCGGAGCCTTCTCGATCGTGGAGATGGCGGGAATCGAACCCGCGTCCAACGGTGCAAAAACAGGGCTTCTCCGTGTGCAGTTCGCTGCGCTTTTCTCGGCCCCGGCGATCACGCGAACAAGTCGCCGACGGGCCCAGTCACTGTTTGATTTCCCTTTTCACCCCGTGACCGGGATCAAGGTTTAGTTCCCTAGCTGATGCCAGGATCCGGGTCGGGAACAGCCCCGGGCTGACACTTCGCGAGTCGCTACTTAGGCAGCGAGGGCGAAGGAATCGCGCTTGGTGTTGGCGATTATTTTTTGCGACATATGGTTTACGAGATCATTGCCGCTTCCTCGACACGCTTCCCCTGTCTCAACAGCCGCTGTCGAAACCGATCATCCCCATGTGGTGTTTTCAAAAGCCGCACCCGCTGTGAGGTGCGATGCCATCGTACGTGACCAACGCCGGACGATGCCAGTGCATTCCCGACCGTCAGTGGCCCCGCTGACGGCGCTTGGCCGCCGCGATCGCGCGGTCCGACTCCCGGCGGTCCTGCTTCTCCCGGAGGGTCTGCCGCTTGTCGTACTCCTTCTTGCCGCGCGCGAGCGCGATCTCGGCCTTGGCGCGCCCGTCCTTGAAGTACAGGGCGAGGGGCACGATGGTGTGACCCGTCTCCTGGGACTTCGCCTCCAGCTTGTCGATCTCCTCCCGGTGCAGGAGCAGCTTGCGCTTGCGGCGCGCGGAGTGGTTGGTCCAGCTGCCCTGGTGATACTCCGGGATGTGGGCGTTGTGCAGCCACGCCTCGCCCCCGTCGATCTGGACGAAGCCGTCGGTCAGGGACGTCCGGCCCTCGCGCAGCGACTTGACCTCGGTGCCCATGAGGACCAGACCGGCCTCGTAGGTGTCGATGATCGCGTAGTCGTGCCGGGCCTTCTTGTTCTGGGCGACGATCTTCTTCTTGCCGCCCTTCTCGCCGTCCCTGGCCTTCGCGGCGGACCCGCCCTGCTTGGGCTGGGACTCCTTCGGTACGTACATTCCCTTGCTCATAGTGCCGTCCATTTTCGCACTACGGACGGGGTGCGCGGGAAGCCGTTTTACGAGTCGCCGAGGCCGCTGAGGACCGTCTCGGCCCGCTGCAGGACCTTCTGGTCCGCCGGCAGGTCGGGGGCGATGCCCCGCCCGTCCACGGTCCGCCCGGACGGGGTGCGGTAGTGGCCGACGGTCAGCTCGGCGACGGACCCGTCGGGCAGCCGGCTCGGCATCTGCACCGAGCCCTTGCCGAAGGTGCGGCTGCCCACGACGACGGCCCGGCCGCGGTCCTGGAGGGCGCCGGTGAGCAGCTCGGCGGCGCTCATCGTGCCGCCGTCGACCAGCGCGACGAGGGGCCGGCCGGTGTCGCCGCCCGGCTCGGCGTGCAGGGCGCGCTGGGCGCCGTCGACGTCGTAGGTGGCGACGAGCCCGCCGTCGAGGAAGGCGGAGGCGGCGGTGACGGCCTCGGTGACCAGGCCGCCGGAGTTGCCGCGCAGGTCGAGGACGACCCCGGCGGCGGAGGGCGCCCGGCGCAGGGCGGCGCGCACGGCGTCCCCGCTGCCCTTGGTGAAGGAGGCGATCCGGATGACGGTGACGCCCCCGGCGCCCTCGCGCACGGTGACCGGGTCGGTGGACAGCTTCGCCCGGCGCAGGGTGAGCTCCCAGGCGCGCCCGCCGCGCTCCAGGCCCACGACGACGGAGGTGCCGGCGGCCGCGTCCTCGGCGTCGCCCCGCAGTAAGGCGACGATCTCGCTGACGGGCCGGCCCTCGACCGGGGCGCCGTCGACGCTGCGCAGCCGGTCCCCCACCTCGATGCCGGCCCGCGCGGCGGGCGAGCCGGAGCGCACCTTCGTCACCTCGACGGCGCCGTCGCGCCGGCGCCCGGCCCACAGCCCGACCCCGGTGTACCGGCCGTCGAGGGCCTCCTGGAACTCCTCGTACTCGCCGCGGGAGTAGATGGCGCCCCAGCGGTCGCCGCTGCGGCTGACCGCGCGTTCGGCGGCCTCGACGGGGGACGTGCCGGCGGCCATGGCGTCGGCGGCGGCCTCGGCGACGTCCTCGTGCCGGGGGCCGGGGACCGTCGAACGGGCGGCGGGCGACGGGGACTTCCGCTCGGGTCCGGGCAGGGAGCCGGTCGCCGCACCGGCGACGAGCACGCTCGCGAACACCAATGTCAGGGCGGCCCCGCGGCCGAAGCGGCGGGGCTGACAGAACAGGTCACGGCCTGACATGCCGGTGAGTCTAGGACAACGCGAAGGGGCCGTACGGTCCGATCCCCGTACGGCCCCCTTGGCGTTGGTCACACCTTGAGGTACTTGCGCAACGCGAAGAACGCCGCCAGCGCCGGCATCAGCAGGCTCGTCGCGAGGATGAGCGGCAGCTTGGTCAACACCGCGTCCCAGCCGATGAAGTTGATCAGATTCAGCTTCTCCGACAGGGCCAGGCCGTGGTCGATGATGAAGTACCGCGCGATCACCAGGAAGCCGCAGGCGACCGTGCCGCCGATGAGCCCGGCGACGGCGGCCTCCATGATGAACGGCGCCTGGATGTAGAAGCCGGAGGCGCCGACCAGGCGCATGATCCCGGTCTCGCGGCGCCGGCTGAACGCGGACACCCGCACGGTGTTGACGATCAGCATGAGGGCGACGACGAGCATCAGCGCCATCACCGCCCGCGCGGCCCAGTTCATGCCGTTGAGCAGCCCGAAGAGGTTGTCCAGGATGCCCTTCTGGTCCTGCACGGACTGCACGCCGTCCCGCCCGTCGAAGGCGGTGGCGACGACCTCGTACTTCTCCGGGTCCTTCAGCTTGATCCGGTACGACTCCTGCATCTGGTCCGGCGTCAGGGACGCGGCCAGCGGGGAGTCGCCGAACTGCTCCTTGTAGTGCTTGTACGCCTGGTCCTGGGACTCGTAGGTGACCTTGTCGACGACCGTCATCTTGTCCAGGTCGGCGAGGATCTCCTTCTTCTGGTCCTCGGTGACGGCGCCCTTGGCGCAGTTGGGGTCGGACTCCGCGTCGCTCTTGTTGCAGAGGAAGACGGAGACGTTGACCTTGTCGTACCAGTAGCCCTTCATCGTGTTGACCTGGTCGCTCATCAGGAGCGACCCGCCGAACAGGGCGAGCGACAGGGCGACGGAGACGATCACGGCGAACGTCATCGTCAGGTTGCGGCGGAGACCGACACCGATCTCGGAGAGTACGAACTGGGCGCGCATGGCGTCTCTTTCAGGCCTTTCCGTGGACTGGGACGGGTCAGTGCTGGTAGCCGTAGACGCCGCGTGCCTGGTCGCGGACGAGGCGGCCCTTCTCCAGCTCGATGACGCGCTTGCGCATCTGGTCCACGATGTTCTGATCGTGCGTGGCCATCACGACCGTCGTGCCGGTCCGGTTGATCCGGTCCAGCAGCTTCATGATGCCGACGGAGGTCTGCGGGTCGAGGTTGCCGGTGGGCTCGTCGCAGATGAGCAGCTTGGGCCGGTTCACGAAGGCGCGGGCGATCGCCACACGCTGCTGCTCACCACCGGACAGCTCGCCCGGCATCCGCTCCTCCTTGCCGCCGAGCCCGACGAGGTCGAGCACCTGCGGCACGGACTTGCGGATCTCGCCGCGCGACTTGCCGATGACCTCCTGCGCGAAGGCGACGTTCTCGCCGACGGTCTTGTTGGGCAGGAGGCGGAAGTCCTGGAAGACCGTCCCCAGCTGGCGGCGGATCTGCGGCACCTTCCAGTTGGAGATGCGGGCGAGGTCCTTGCCCAGGACGTGCACCTGGCCGTGGCTGCACCGCTCCTCGCGGAGGATGAGCCGCAGGAAGGTGGACTTTCCGGAGCCGGAGGACCCCACGAGGAAGACGAACTCGCCCTTCTCCACCTCGAGGGAGACATCCCTGAGTGCGGGGCGGGTCTGCTTGGGGTAGACCTTGGAGACGTTGTCGAATCGGATCACGGATGCACCACGGGTCGCCGGGGGTAGGTGTGCGTGACCATACGCGAACCGGGCCGGGGAGCGCAGGCACCGTAGGGGTTGTGTAAAGGGTTGTGCGCATTTGTACCGGTGGCGGCTACGCCCTGAGAGAGCGCCCGCGCCCTTTGCGGGGGAACCTGGCACAGTAGAGAGGGAGGGGAACGTATCCGGGACCGGACCCGTTGAACCTCTCGGCAGGACGGCGCGAGGAGGGTGGCGCATGACGTACGACCGGTTGGTGTGCGCGAACTGCGCCGCACCCGTGAGCGAGGGCCGCTGCCCCGTCTGCCGGGCGAACCGCCAGCGGCTCCAGCAGGAGAACCCGTTCGCGGGTCTGAACCCCATGGCGCTGGTCGTCCTGCTCGCGGTGCTGATCGCGGCGGTGGCCCTGCTGGCGCACCAGACGGTGTGAGGCACCGCCTCCCCCACGGACCGACGTGACGAGGGGCCCGGAGCGAAGATCGCTCCGGGCCCCTCGTGCGTAAGGCGCTGCTCACGCGGTGTGCGCGTGACGGCTACCGTCAGGCAGCGGCACCGCCACGGCCGCCCGCGAGACGCGGGAGGACGCGGAAGCCGATGCCACCGGCGATCATCGTGGCGGCGCCGACCAGCAGGAACGTGGTCTGCGCGGCACCCGTCTCGGCCAGCTCGGCGCCGCCGCCCTGGGCGGTGGTGCTGGTGCCGGTGGCGGCCGAACCGGTGTCGGTCAGGGAGGAGGAGCCCTCCTCCTGGGTGGAGGTGCCACCGTCGGGGTCGGCGTTGTTGCCGCCGCCGTTGCCGCCGCCGTTGCCGTTCCCGTTGCCCGGGTTGGACGGCTCGTCGGTGGGCTCGGCCGGGTCGGTCGGCTCCTGCGGCTCCGTCGGCTCCTCGGTGGGCTCCGTCGGGACGGTGGGCTCCTCGGTGGGCTCGGTCGGAACCTCGGTGGGCGGGTCCGTCGGCTCCTCGGTGGGCGGAGTGGTCGGGTCCTCGTCGCCGCTGCACAGGATGCCGAGGATGCAGTCCTCGGTCTCGGCGGCGGAGGCGGCACCGGCCGCGGTCAGCGAGGCGCCGGCCGCGATCACGGCACCGGCGGCGAGGCGCGCGATACGGATCCGCGTCTTCTTGGTCATCTGGTTGCTACCCCCAGTAGCTGAATCGTCAGTGAGGCGGCGTTCAGGGGCCGGCCGTGATCGACGGAGGTGACGCAACTAGAGCCCCCCGGTTCACATGCGCCCCAGAAATACGCATGCCACGCTTCACCCTTCCCATTTTTCAAGAGCACGTCAAGGCCGTTGCGGGCGCGATGTCCAACTACGAGTTCTTTGCCATGGGTTGGAAGCTGTGAGTGTGATGTAAAACCCAGACATGCAGGTACACAAAAGGCAACTGCCGCCCGGTGGGCGGCAGTTGCCTTGTCGACAAATGAATTCCCTTACTTCTCCTGCTGCTTGCGCCAGCGAATGCCGGCCTCCAGGAAGCCGTCGATCTCGCCGTTGAAGACGGCCTCGGGGTTGCCGACCTCGTACTCGGTCCGCAGGTCCTTGACCATCTGGTAGGGGTGCAGCACGTACGACCGCATCTGGTTGCCCCAGGAGTTGCCGCCGTCGCCCTTGAGGGCGTCCATCTTGGCCTGCTCCTCCTGGCGGCGCCGCTCCAGCAGCTTGGCCTGGAGGACGTTCATCGCGGTCGCCTTGTTCTGGATCTGCGAGCGCTCGTTCTGGCAGGAGACGACGATGCCGGTCGGGATGTGGGTCAGCCGCACGGCGGAGTCGGTGGTGTTGACGCCCTGTCCGCCGGGGCCCGAGGACCGGTACACGTCCACGCGCAGCTCGGACTCGTCGATCTCGATGTGGTCGGTCTGCTCGACCACGGGCAGCACCTCGACGCCGGCGAACGACGTCTGGCGGCGGCCCTGGTTGTCGAACGGCGAGATGCGCACCAGCCGGTGCGTGCCCTGCTCGACCGAGAGGGTGCCGTAGGCATACGGCACCTGCACGGCGAAGGTGGTCGACTTGATGCCGGCCTCCTCCGCGTACGAGGTCTCGTAGATCTCGGTCTTGTAGCCGTGCTGCTCGGCCCAGCGCAGGTACATCCGCTGCAGCCGCTCCGCGAAGTCGGCGGCGTCGACGCCCCCGGCCTCCGCGCGGATGTTGACGAGCGCCTCACGGGCGTCGTACTCACCGCTGAGGAGCGTGCGGACCTCCATCTCGTCCAGCGCCTTGCGGACGGCGGTGAGCTCGGACTCGGCCTCGGCACGGGTGTCCGGGTCGTCCTCCTCCTCGGCCATCTCGAACAGCACGGCGAGATCGTCGATCCGCCCGCGCAGGGCCTCGGCCTTCCTCACCTCCGCCTGGAGGTGGGAGAGCTTGCTGGTGATCTTCTGCGCTTCGTCCGGGTTGTCCCACAGGGACGGCGCGGCCGCCTGCTCCTCGAGCACGGCGATGTCTGCCCTCAGCTTGTCGAGGTCCAGAACGGCCTCGATCGACTCCATGGTCGAGGAGAGGGACTTGAGCTCTTCGGATACATCGACGACTGCCACGCCTCCAGCGTAACGGCTCCGCAGGGCGGCGAGCTCCGGGTACCTGCCCGCCCGGCCGCCCCACCGGCCCGGGAGCGGGTCAGGGGGTCGCGGGAGCCGTGCTGCGGGTGTCCCGCGGGGTCGCCCCGGCGTCGTCGTCCGAGATCGCCAGCCAGGTCCCCACCCCGGCCGCGGCCACCAGCACCACCGCGGCCCCGCCCAGCGCCAGCCGGCGCCGCCGGGTCGCGGCGCGGTGGCGGGCCGAGCCCGGCCGCGGGGCGCCCGCCGCGCGCGGCACCCGGGCCGTGCCGCGGGCGCCGCCGGCCAGCTCGTCCGGGGCCGGGACCCGCATCGAGGTGTGGGTGTCCCGGTTGGAGTCGGCCGGCCGGGCGCCCGGCACCAGCGGCACCGCGCCCCGGCGCCGTACCCGCTCACCCGCCGGGTCGGCCGGGGATGCGGCCGGGGCCTCGTCCTCCTCCGGCTCCCCGTCGGGCTCGTCCACGTCGAGCGGCGGCATCCCGGCGACCAGCGGCAGCAGCTCGCGCAGCCGCGCCCCGAGCTCGGAGGCGCGCAGCCGCGAGGCGGGGGCCTTGGCCAGGCACTGGACGATGAGCTGCCACAGCTCGTCGGGGATGCCGGGCAGCGGCGCCACCGTCTCCGTGACATGGCGGCGCAGCACCGCGCCGGGGTGGCCGCCGCCGAACGGGGTGAAGCCGGCCAGCAGCTCGTACAGGACGGTGGCGAGGGCGTAGATGTCCACGGCCGCGCGGGGCGGCAGGCCCTCGACGATCTCCGGGGCCAGATAGTCCGGGGTGCCGATGATCTTCGTGGCGCGGGTGCGGCGCGGGGAGTCGATGAGTTTGGCCACGCCGAAGTCGGTCAGCAGGGCCGGGTGGGCGCCGCCGGGGCCGAGGGGGCCCTGCATGTCCAGCAGGATGTTCTCCGGCTTCACGTCGCGGTGGACGACACCGGCCGCGTGGGCCGCCGCCAGGCCGTCGGCGACGTCGGCGACGATCGCGACGGCCGCCTCGGGCGCGAGCCTGCGGTCCCGGTCGAGGCGGGTGCGCAGGTCGGTACCGCGGACCAGGTCCATGACGAGCGCGAGGTCGTTGCCGTCGACCACCAGGTCGCGGACGGAGACGACGTTCGGGTGCTCCAGGCCGAGCAGGGCCGTGCGCTCCTGCACGAACCGCCCGACGAGCTCCTGGTCGGAGGCGAGGTCCTCGCGCAGCAGCTTGACGGCGACGGGGCCCTCCGGTCCCTCGCCCAGCCACACCGTGCCGGCGCTGCCCCGCCCCAGGATCTGGTTGGCGGTGTACCGGCTGCCGATCTTCCGTGCCAAGACTGCTCCTACCGACGCGTTGTGCCGCCGCTGCGTCCTCCCGGGGGCCGCCCCCCGGACCCCCAGCCGACAGACCCTGGGAACCCCCGGTCGACAAAACTACGCGGTCGGACGGCCGGCCTTCACCGCGGAGGCGGAAATCACCCACCGGGTGTCGACAAATCCCCAGACACACGAAGGCCGTACGGGCCCCGGGGGGTCCGTACGGCCTTCGGCGGTCGTCGTCGCGGGAGGGTCAGCCGGTGCTCGTGCCTCCGCCCGAGCTCCCGCCGAGGTCGCCGATCCAGTCGGTGACCGTGCTGAACCAGCTGCTGAGCTGCTCCCAGTAGCCCTTGCCGGTGCCGATCCACTCCTGGAGCGGGCTCAGCTCCCACACCAGCCAGCCGGCCACGAAGAGGATGACGATCGTGAACAGACAGCCCTTCAGGCAGCCCAGACCGGGGATGCGCATCGGGTTGCCGCCGCGGCGGCGCGGCTCACGGGGCTCGCGCTGCGGACGCTGCGGCTCGGGCGCGTAGCGCTGCGGGGGCTGCTGCGGCTGGCGCGGCGGCGCGTACGGCTGCGGCTGGTGCTGCTGCGGCTGCGTGTAACCGCCCTGCCGGCCGCGCTGCGGTGGCCGCTGCTGGGGCTGCGGGGGCTGCTGGGGCTGCGGCTGGGGGCGGGCCACCTGGCGCTGCGGGCGGCGGCGCAGGGGGTCCTGGTTCGGGTCGAGGTACTGGACCTGGGTCTGTTCGTTGCGGTCGCGGGCGGCGCGCAGCTGGTTCTGCCAGGGGTGCGGGTCCTCGGGGCCGGGGCCGCCGGGCGGTCCCTGCGGCACCGGCGGCATCACCGCCGTCGGGTCGGCCGCGCCGCGCCCGCCCGTGTTCGGCAGGACGGCGGTGGGGTCGGCGGCGCCGGGGGCGCCGTTGTGCGGCAGGACGCTGGTCGCGGCGTTCGGGTCGAAGGAGCCCGCGCCGTGCGGCAGCACCTGGGTGGGGTCGGCCGAGCCCGGCACGGTGGCCGGGGCGGGGTCCGGGGCGAGGAGGGCGCCGACGCCCTCGGCGGCGGCGATCTGCGCGGAGTTCGCGTGCACGCCGATGCCCTGGGCGACGACGCGCAGGCCGCGCGCGAGGTTCTCGGCGCTGGGCCGGTCGTCGGGGTTCTTGCTCAGGCAGCGCTCGATGACCGTCCACAGCGGGTCGGGGACCGTGGAGGGGCGGCGCGGCTCGGCGCTCAGGTGCTGGTGCAGCACTTCGAGGGCGGAGCCGCCGCCGAACGGCGGACGTCCGGTGACCAGCTCGTACAGGAGGATGCCGGCGCCGTAGATGTCGACGGCGGAGGTCTGCGGGCGGCCCTCGGCGGACTCGGGGGCGACGTAGGCGGGCGTCCCGACGAACTCGTGGGTGCGGGTCAGGCCCGGGGAGTCGGCGAGGCGGGCGATGCCGAAGTCGGTGAGCAGCGGGTGCATCTCGCCGCCCTGCTGGCGCAGCAGGACGTTGGCGGGCTTCAGGTCGCGGTGGACGACGCCGTCGGCGTGGCTGGCGGCGAGGGCGTCGGCGATCTGGGCGGTGAGCAGGGCGGCCGCGACCGGGGTGAAGGGGCCGTTCTCGCGCAGGTAGCGGTGCAGGTCGGGGCCCTCGACGAGGTCCATGACCAGGGCCAGCAGCTCGCCCTCGACGACCAGGTCGCGGACCCGGACGATGTTGGGGTGGGTCAGGCGCAGCAGCACGGACCGCTCGCGCAGGAAGCGCATGACGATGTCCGCGTCGCCGGCGAGCTCCTCCTTGAGGACCTTGATCGCGACCGTCTCGCCGGGCTGCCCCGGCACGGCCGCCTCGGCGCCCGCGGTCTCCCGCTGGCGGGCTCGCCAGACGGTCCCCGTGGCGCCGCGACCCAGCGGCTCCTCGAGGATGTACTTGCTGCCTACCGGCCGCACGTCGCGCTCCCTGCTGCTTGCCTACGTTCCGACCCACTGTAGTGCCGGGCCCCCGGGCACCGGCGGTCGTCATTCTGTGCGTCTTACGTACGGCCTCCCGTACATGTTCGAAGGAAAGACGCTCGGCTCAGTCCGGTGGTTGCCGCGAACGGACGTGAGCGATCTCAAGTGATCACCGGCGGGGTCGTTGTCCGGCACTTTTGCGGGCAGAGCCGACCAATCAAGATCACTTGTCTTCGGGCGGGGGGCGGGTTGTCGGTGGCAGGTGCGAGGATGCGGGGAGAACTGGCCGATGTGCTCGTGTGGGGTGGGGTGGTTCCGTGCCCGCGCCCGCGCGCAGAAGGGACCGCTGACGCCGATGCAGATCCGGCTGACCGTCGTAGACCCGCTGGCCCCGCCCTCCGCGGCTCGCGGCGCCGCCGCGAGCCGCGACGTGCTGGTCACGGCTCCCGCGGGCACGGCCCTGTCGGCGGTGGCGTCGGCGCTGGCCTCCGCGGTGTCCGGCGAGGGCGGCGCCGCCCGCGGCGCGGAGAGCGAGCGCGGTGGCGGCCCGGTCGTGCTCTACGCGGGCACCGAGCGGCTCGACGACCGGCGCAGCACCCTCGGCGAGCCCCCGCTGACCGACGGCGCGGTGCTGTCCCTGGGCGCCCCGGCGGCCCCGGAGCCCCACCCCGAGCTGGACGACGCCCCGACGCAGCTGCATGTCGTGGCCGGCCCGGACGCGGGCGGCGTCCATCTGCTGCACGGCGGCGAGATCCGCGTCGGCCGCTCCGCCGACGCCGACGTCCCGCTGGACGACCCGGACGTCTCCCGGTTGCACTGCGCGGTCACGGTCGGCGCGGACGGCCGCGTCGCGGTCGCCGACCTCGGCTCGACGAACGGCACGACGCTCGACGGCACCCGGCTGACCACCCGCCCGGTGCGGTTCGTCCCCGGCGCGCTGCTGCGCCTCGGCGAGTCCACGCTGCGGCTCGCCCCGGCCGGCGGCCCCGGCGCGCGGGTGCCCACGGAACCGGACGGCGAGGGACACGTCCGCGTGTGCCCGCGCGGCGGCGAGGGCACCGGCCCGGCGGCGCACGCGCGCGTGACGGACGGCGGCCCCGCCCCCTCCGACGGCCCGGCCGCCCGGGAGCACACCCCGGCCGCACCGCCCGTGGTCCCCGCCCAGGGCCGGGCGCCGCACGCCGAGCGGACCGGCGCGCACGGCTCCGTCCCGCACCCGCGCGGCGGCGACACCCATGCCACCGGCTTCGAGGTGGGCCCCCTCGACGGGCCCCGCCCGGTGCCGGACGCCGGACGCCCGGGCACCGGGCCGCGCGGCACCGACGGACCGGCGGGCGCGCGCAGACGCGGCGGGCTGTCGGCCTGGGCGCGTCGCCTGGCCGGCGGACGCGGCGAGCCGGAGCCCGCCGACGAGGGGACGTACGACGAGGAGCCGGCCGAGCCCGCGGGGCCCACCGCGGCGGGGCGCGGCGCGATGCTGCCGGAGACCTGGCCGGACCCGGCGTCGCTGCTGCTGACCGCCCTCGGCCCCGGCCCCCGCCTCTGGGAGCGCGCCCCCGGACACCCGGAGGCCCTCACGGTGCGGCTCGGCACGGCCGACCGGGCCGCCCCCGACGGCTCCGGCCTGCTGCCCGCCGTGCCGGTGACCGCCGATCTGCGGGAGGCGGGGGCGCTGGGGCTGGCCGGTCCGCGCGAGCGCCTCGCCGGGCTGACCCGCGCGGTGCTCGCCCAGCTCGCCGCGCTGCACTCGCCGGACACCCTGGAGATCGTGCTGGTCAGCGCGGACCGGGCCCGCCCGGTGTCCGAGCGGACCGCCGAGTGGGCGTGGCTGGGCTGGCTGCCGCATGTCCGCCCCGGCCATGGCCAGGACTGCCGGCTGCTGCTGGCCCACGACCGGGAACAGGCCACCGCGCGCGTGGAGGAGCTGCTGCGGCGCCTGGAGGACCTGACGGACCACGACGGCGGCGGGCGCGCCCCGGACGGCCGGGTGCCCGCGCCGCGCGCCGCCGGGCGCCGCCCTTCCTGGGCGCGGGACGGCGAACCGGCTTCCGGCAGCCCGGAGTTCACGGGCCCGTACTCCGTGCTCGTCGTGGACGGCGACCCCGGCGGAGCGGATCTGCGCGAGGCGGTGGCCCGGCTGGCCCTGGAGGGCCCGCGGGCCGGCATCCATGTGGTGTGCCTCGCCGAGACTGCGGCGGCCTCGCCCGCCTCCCCGGTCACGGACACCTATGAGGCGGCCTGCGCGGTCGCCCCGGCGTTCCGCGCCTGCGGCGCGGTCGCGCTGCTCAGCGGTGACGTGGCGACGGCGCTGCGGCTGCTGCGGGTCGCGCCCGACGGGGCCGAGGCGGGCCAGGAGGGCGCGGTGCCCGGCGTGCGCGGCCCGGTCGGGCACGGCACGGTGGCCACCGTGGACGCCGTGTCCGCCGCCTGGGCGGAGCGTTTCGCGCGGGCGCTGGCGCCGCTGCGCACCGACCGGGCGGCCGGGGAGGGCCAGGTGCGGGTGTCCGTGCCGCTGCCCCAGTCGGCCCGGCTGCTGGACGAGCTGGGTCTGGCGCGGGCCACTCCGGCGTCCCTGATGGCGCGCTGGGCCGACGCGGCCGACGACACCCAGGCGCTGGGCGGCCGGGTGACCGCCGTGCTGGGCGCGGGACCGCACGGACCGGTCGGTGTGGACCTCGGCGCGGAGGGGCCGCATCTGCTGGTGGAGGGACCGCCCGCCGCCGGGCGCACCGAGCTGCTGCGGGCCGTCGTCGCGTCGCTCGCGGCGGCCGAGCGGCCGGACCGGCTGGGCATCGTTCTCATCGACGGCCGCGACAGCACGGGCGCGGGCGGCGGCCCCGGCGAGGGCCTGGGCGTGTGCACGGACGTCCCGCATGTCACGACGCATCTCACCGCCAACGACCCCGTGCGGATGCGGGAGTTCGCCCAGTCGCTCAGCGCGGAGCTGAAGCGGCGCGCGGAGCTGCTCGGGCGGTCCGACTTCACCGAGTGGCACACCGGCCGGGCGCTGACCGGCCGGATGATCGCGCAGCGGGCGGCCGGCGCGGGTGCCGGTGCCGGTGACGGCGATCTGGAGTCGCCGCCCAGCGCGACGATCCGGCTGCGGCCGGGCGCGGCCCGCCGGCAGGCGGACACCGTGCCGCCGCTGCCCCGGCTCGTGGTGGTCGTGGACGACCTGGACGCCCTGGTCCACCCCTCCCTGGGGTCACCGGGCCGGCCGGCCGCCGGGTCGGTGATACGCGCGCTGGAGGCGGTCGCCCGGGACGGGGAGCGGCTCGGCGTGCATCTGGTCGCGGCGACCGGACTCGGGGGCCGGGCGGCGGATTCGGAGCCCGCGCGGTGCGCCTCGCTCCGGGTGACGCTGGACGCCGTGACGACCGGCCCGGACGCCCCGGCACCCGGGCGGGGCCGGGTGGTCCGCGCGGACGGGCGGACCGTGCCGTTCCAGGGCGGCCGGGTCACCGGGCGCATCCCGCGCACGGCGACGCTGCGGCCCACCGTCGTCCCGCTGGAGTGGCACCGCATGGGCGACCCCCCGGCCCGCCGCCCCGTCCGCGAACTCGGCAACGGCCCCACCGACCTGGCCCTCCTGGCCAGCGCCCTGGAACGAGCGACCCGCGAGGTCTCGGCCACGGAGGTCCCGTCCCTGCTCTGACGGGGCCCGGGCATCCGCGGCGCCGGTGCGTACCCGTCTCGGCCCGCCGCCGTGACGCGATCCCGACCGTTGGCGCCCGCAGCCTGGCGCCTGGTCACGAGGCGGTCACGATCCCCGAGTTGACAGAGGACGCGGTCTTGCCGACCCCTGGGGCAGGGCGTAGACCAGACGCACGGGACAGCGCTCGAACGTTCGACGAGGCACGAAGAACGGGGCAGTGATGCACAGCACGAGCAGCAAGAACCGGACACGCAGGGCCGCCAGGGCCGCGGCGGCCGTCGCCGCCGGTGCCCTCGCCCTCTCCCTCACCGCCTGCGGCGGCGACGACAACGACAGCGGCGGGAAACAGGACGGCGGCGGCAAGAAGCCCGCCTCGACCGTGACCCTGCCGAAGCTCGACGGCGAGACCCTGGAGGTCGCGGCCGTCTGGACGGGTGCCGAACAGGCCAACTTCAAGAAGGTCCTCGCGGAGTTCGAGAAGCGCACCGGCGCGACGGTGAAGTTCGTCCCCGCCCAGGACCCCATCATCAACTTCCTCGGCTCCAAGGTCGCGGGCGGCCAGCCGCCGGACGTCGCGATGCTGCCCCAGCCCGGCGCCATCAAGCAGGCCGTGGACAAGAAGTGGGCCAAGCCGCTCGGCGCCGAGGCGCTCAAGGAGCTCCAGGAGAACTACTCGCAGGGCTGGCAGGACATCGGCAAGGTCGACGGCAAGCAGTACGGCGTGTACTACAAGGCCGCCAACAAATCCCTGATCTGGTACAACGCGAAGGCGTTCGAGAACGCGGGCGCCGAGGAGCCCAAGACCTGGGACGAGCTGCTGACGACCGCTCAGACGGTGTACGACTCGGGTGTCACCCCGTTCTCCGTCGGCGGCTCGGACGGCTGGACGCTCACCGACTGGTTCGAGAACATCTATCTCTCCCAGGCCGGTCCCGAGAAGTACGACCAGCTGGCGAAGCACGAGATCAAGTGGACGGACCCGTCCGTGAAGGACGCGCTGACCGCGCTCGCCCAGGTGTGGGGCAAGAAGGACTACGTGGCGGGCGGCGCCAAGGGTGCCCTCCAGACGGACTTCCCGACCTCGGTCACCCAGACCTTCACGGGCGGCGACCAGCCGAAGGCCGCCATGGTCTACGAGGGCGACTTCGCGCAGGTCAACATCACGCAGGCGAAGGCGGACGTCGGCACCGACGCCAAGGTGTTCCCGTTCCCGACGGTCGGCGACACCGCGCCGGTCGTCTCCGGCGGCGACGCGGCCGTCATCCTCGACGACTCCAAGGCGGCGCAGGCCCTGGCCACCTTCCTCGCCTCCCCGGACGCGGCGACGATCCAGGCGAAGCTCGGCGGCTATCTGTCGCCGAACAAGAGCGTGGACAACGCGGCGTACCCGAACGAGGTGCAGCGCACGATGGCGAAGGCCCTCATCGACGCCGGTGACGACTTCCGCTTCGACATGTCCGACCAGGCGCCGCAGGCGTTCGGCGGCACGCCCGGCAAGGGCGAGTGGAAGGCGCTGCAGGACTTCCTGAAGAACCCGTCGGACATCGCCGGCACCCAGCAGAAGCTGGAGGCCGACGCGGCCGCGGCGTACGGAAACTGACGCGATGGCGTCGGCACAGGCGGCGGGGGCCCCTCCGGCTCCCGCCGCTCCGAAGTCGCGCAAGAGCGTGACCGGTACCCGCACAACCGTGGCGGTGCTGTTCCTGCTGCCCGCCCTGGTGCTGCTCGGCGCGCTCGTGGTGTACCCGATCGGGTACTCGGTGATCCGCAGCTTCTACGTCCAGTCCGGCGACGGCTTCGCCGGGTTCGACAACTACCAGGCGCTGTTCACGGACGACGGCATCCGCACCGCCCTGAAGAACAACGTCATCTGGGTGGTGTTCGCCCCGACCGTCGCCACCGCGCTCGGCCTGGTCTTCGCGGTGCTCACCGAACGGGTCAGCTGGGGCACGGCGTTCAAGCTGGTCGTCTTCATGCCGATGGCGATCTCCATGCTGGCGGCGGGCATCATCTTCCGGCTGGTGTACGACCAGGACCCGGACAAGGGCGTCGCCAACGCGGTGTGGGTGGGCGTCCACGACACCTTCGCGCAGTCGTCGGCGTTCCCCAAGGCCCACCCGGGCCGTGAGTCGCCGCTCCGGGCGGCGCCGGGCGGCGGTTTCCTCACCAAGGACCCGGTGAGCGCCGGCACCCCGGTCTCCCTGCCGCTCGTCGGCGTGGCCCCCGACAAGATGCCGGACAGCGCGGCGAAGGCCGGGCAGGCGAAGGCGGAACCGGACAAGGTCACCGGCACCACCTGGCAGGACTTCACCCGCGGCAAGGGCGTCGGCACCCTCGGCGGTATCGACCCGGCGGAGCTCGGCTACGCCGGGATGAGGATCGAGGCCGTCAAGGACGGTGAGGTCGTGGCGTCCACGACGGCCGCCGACGACGGCACGTTCACCCTGCCGGCCGCGGCGGACGGGGCCCGGCTGCGGCTCCCGGCCGACAACTTCAATGAGCCGTACAACGGCGTCGACTGGCTCGGCCCGTCCCTGGTCACCCCGGCCATCATCGGGTCGTACATCTGGATGTGGGCCGGTTTCGCGATGGTGCTGATCGCGGCGGGGCTCGCGGGCATCCCCCGCGATCTGCTGGAGGCGGCCCGCGTGGACGGCGCCAACGAGTGGCAGGTGTTCCGCCGGATCACGATGCCGCTGCTGGCGCCCGTCCTCGCGGTCGTCACCGTCACCCTGATGATCAACGTGCTGAAGGTCTTCGACCTGGTCTTCATCATCGCCCCGGGCTCCTCGCAGGACGACGCCAACGTCCTCGCGCTGGAGCTGTACCGCAAGGGCTTCTCCGAGGACCAGCCCGGTGTCGCGAGCGCCATCTCGGTGTTCCTGCTGCTGCTGGTGATCCCGGTGATGTGGTTCAACGTCCGGCGGCTCAGGCGGGAGGTGCGGCGATGAGTGCGGACGCCGGCAGGCTGACGAAGGCGGCGCCCGAGCCGCTCACCGCCGTCGAGGGCGAACGCTCCCTCGGCGCCCGGCTCGTCTCCTTCGTCAGCGGCGGGATGGTACGGGTCTTCCTGATCCTCGTGGGCCTGTTCTGGCTGGTCCCGACGCTCGGGCTGCTGCTGTCGTCGCTGCGGCCGCCCGACGAGATGACGTCGAGCGGCTGGTGGGAGGTCTTCAGCAAGCCCTCCCAGCTCACCTTCGACAGCTACGACAAGCTCCTCGGCAACAGCGACATCACGGACTCGATCCTGAACACCGTGCTGATCACGGTCCCGGCGACGGTCCTCGTCGTCGTCATCGGCGCGCTCGCGGGCTACGCGTTCGCGTGGATGGAGTTCCCGGGCCGCGACTGGTGGTTCCTGGGCGTGGTGGGGCTGCTGGTCGTGCCCGTGCAGGTGGCGCTGATCCCGATCGCCGAACTCTTCGGGAACATCGGCATCTTCGGCTCCCTGATCGGCGTGGTCCTCTTCCACGTCGGCTTCGGGCTGCCGTTCGCGGTGTTCCTGCTGCGGAACTTCTTCGCGGAGATCCCCCGGGAGCTGCTGGAGGCGGCCCGGCTGGACGGCGCGGGTGAACTGCGCCTGTTCTTCCGGGTCGTGATGCCGCTCGGCGGTCCGGCGATCGCCGCGCTCGGCATCTTCCAGTTCCTGTGGGTGTGGAACGACATGCTGGTCGCGCTGATCTTCACGGACGCCGACAGCCAGCCGATCACGGTCGCCCTGCAGACGCAGGTACGGCAGTTCGGCAGCAACGTCGACGTCCTGGCGCCCGGCGCGTTCATCTCGATGGTGATCCCGCTGGTCGTGTTCTTCGCCTTCCAGCGGCAGTTCGTGTCCGGTGTGATGGCGGGCGCCGTCAAGTAGGCGACGGAGCACCCTGTTTCGAGAGGGGCGGGCCGGTGGCGGCCCGCCCCTCGCCGTTCACCCGACCGGCCCCCCGGATGCCTCGGATCGCGTAACCAAGTCACTCCATCGGCCGTTCCCGGCACGGCGACAGCGCCCGTCGTCCCCGGCCGACCGAGTGGATGTGCCTTGCCCAGGTTCAGTGTCATCGTCCCCGCGTACAAGGTGCAGGCGTATCTGCACGAGTGCCTGGAATCGGTGCTCACCCAGTCGTACCCGGACCTCGAACTGATCGCGGTGGACGACTGCTCGCCGGACGCGTGCGGCGCGATCATCGACGAGTTCGCGGCCCGCGACCCCCGGGTGCGTGCCGTGCACCTGCCGCGCAACCGGGGCCTGGGGCCCGCGCGCAACGCGGGCATGGCCGAGGCCACCGGCGACTACCTGCTCTTCCTCGACAGCGACGACACCCTCACCCCGGACTCCCTGCAGGCCATCGCCGGCCGGCTGAAGGAGACCGGCGAACCCGACGTCCTGGTGTACGACTACGCGCGCACGTTCTGGACCGGCGAGACGGTCCGCAACCAGGCGGCGGCCCACCTCGCCGAGGAGGGCCCGGCGCCCTTCCGGCTGACGGACCGGCCCGGTCTGCTGGGGCTGCTGATGGTCGCCTGGAACAAGGCGTACCGCCGGGAGTTCGTCGAGGCCGAGGAGCTGGTTTTCCCCACCGGCTACTACGAGGACACGCCCTGGACGTACCCGGTGCTGATGTCGGCCGGGTCGATCGCGACGCTGGACCGGGTGTGCGTGCACTACCGGCAGCGGCGCCACGGCGGCATCCTCGGCACGGTCAGCCCCCGCCACTTCGACGTCTTCGAGCAGTACGACCGGGTCTTCGCGTACGTCGACAAGCGCCCCGAACTGGCCCGCTGGCGGCCGCTGCTGTTCCGGCGGATGGTGGACCACCTGGTCGTGGTGTTCGCCCGCCGGGACCGGCTGCCGCGCCACAGCCGCGCCGAGTTCCTGCGCAAGGCCCGTACGTACTACCGGCGTTACCACTGCCCCGCCGGTCCGCTGCCGCCGCGTGTGCGGCTGCACCACGCCCTGGTCCGGATGGGACTGCACCGCACGTATCACGTGTTGCGGTGCACGGCGGCCGTGCTCCGCCGTGCCGCGCGGACCGCCGTGCGGCTGCGCAGGGCCCTGCGGGCGGGCGCCCTGCGGCTGCACTACCGGGTGCAGCGCTGTCTGCCGGTGCGCGCGGACCGGGCCGTGTTCGCCGCGCACGGCGTGCCCGCTCACGGCTGCCACCCGGGCGCCCTGGAGCGGGCGTTCCGCGCGCACGCCCCGCACATCCGCACCGCCTGGGTGACCGGCGCCGGGGAGCGGGACGCGCTGCCGTCCGGGGTGCGCCCGCTGCGCCCGGACTCCGCCGCCTACTGGACGGCGCTGGCCCGCTCCCGGTACCTGGTGCACAACGCGGCCTTCGACCGGCGGCTGGTGAAGCGGCCCGGCCAGGTGCTGGTGCAGACCCGGCGCGGCACCCCGTTCCAGCGCACGGGCCTCGATCTGCGGGGACGCCCGGGCGCGGACCCGGACGTCGACGGGCTCCTGGCGGACGTCGACACCTGGGACTACCTGGTCTCGCCCAGCCGGTACGCGACCCTCACCTGGGAGCGGGCCTTCCCGGGCGCGTACACCGTCCTGGAGTACGGCAGTCCGCGCGCGGACGTGTTCCGGCGGGCCACCCCGGCGGACACGGTCCGGGTCCGCGGGGAGCTCGACGTGCCCGAGGACGCCGTCGTGATCCTCTACGCCCCGACCGCCCGCGCCTACCGCCGCGCCCCCGTCGACCTGCACCGCGTGGCGTGCCGCATGGGCCCTCGCCACATCGTGCTGGCCCGCGCCCCGCACGGCCACGACGGCCCGCTCGCCGCCGCCTCGGACCGGGTCCTCGACGTGACCGGGCATCGGAGCGTCGAGGAGCTGTGCCTCGCCTCGGACGCGCTGGTCACGGACTACTCGTCGCTCATGGCCGACTACGTCTGCCTGGACCGGCCGGTCGTGCTGCTCACCGACGACTGGGAGGCCCACGAGGCGGTCCGGGGCACCTATCTCGATCTGCGGGCCTGCCCGCCGGGCGCGGTGGCGCGCGGCGAGGACGAGCTGATCGACATCTTCACGTCCGGTCACTGGCGCGGGTCGCGTTCGGCGGAGCTGCGGGCCGCGTTCCGACGGCGTTTCTGCCCGCACGACGACGGCCGGGCGGCCGAGCGGGTCGTCCGGCACGTGGTGCTGGGCGAGCCGGACAGCCCTCCGGTGGTGCCGTCCGCCCGGCGTCCGGTGCCGCCGCCCGCCGAGCCGCGCCCGCGGGCCCCGCTGGGGGTCGTGCCGCGGCCGGCTTCGCCCCGGACCGTCACCGAGAGCCGCTGAACACCGTTGTCCCCGAGAGGAGTCCGTATGCCCTCCAGTCCGTCCCGGCCCACGCCGAGCCGTCCGCAGACCTGGCGCCCCGCCGGGCGCCCCGGCCGGCGCCGGGCGCGCTGACCCGCTCCGGGCCGCCGGCACCGCCCCCGTACCTCGACAGAAAGAGCAGTATGCCCCGCTTCAGCGTCATCGTTCCGTCCCATGGTGTCGCGGGCCGGCTGTCCCGGGCGCTGGACTCGGTCCTCACCCAGTCCTTCGGTGACGTCGAGCTGATCCCGGTGTGCGACGGCCCCGGCTGCCCCGCGGCGGACGTCGTGGCCCGGTACGCGGGGCGGGACCGGCGGGTGGTGCCGGTGCACGCGCCCCCGTCGGAGGGCATGGCGGGGGCACGCAACGCGGGGCTGCGCTCCGCCACCGGTGACTGGGTGCTATTCCTGGACGGCGACGACGAGCTGGCGCCGGACGCGCTGGCGGCCCTGGCCGGGCGGCTGCGGGAGACCGGCGAGGCGGACGTCGTGTACTGCGGGCACGAGCGGGTCCCCTGGTGGACGGGCGACCCGGCCGAACCGGCCGCGCCGCTGCTGGCCCGCGCCCCCGACGGGGCGTTCCCGCCCGAGCGGGCCCCGTGGCTGACCGGGGTGGGGCTGCCCGCCTGGAGCGCGGCCTACCGCCGGGCCTTCCTCGCCGAGCACGAACTCGCTTTCCCCGCCGGTCACTTCACGGACGTCGGCTTCGGCGGACTGGCCGCGCTGGTGGCCGAGCGGATGGCGGTACTGCGCCGGGTCGTCGTACGGCATCGGGTGCGGCGGCAGGGCAGCCGGTCGAACCGGCCGGGCCCGCACCACGCCGAGCTGCTGGACCAGGTGGAGCTGGTGCTGACCCGGGCCGCCGAACAGGGCCTGCCGGCGCGCCGCCACGCGCCGCTGTTCGGGGAGTTGTTCGCGGCCGTGCTGAAGACGGCCGCCCATCCGCGGCGGCTGCCGCACGGGCGGCGCGCGTTCTTCCGCCGGGCCGGAGTGCTGTACCGGCGGCACCGCCCGGCCGGGTTCCGGGTGCCGGGCGGCAGCCTGGGCGTGCAGCACCGGCTGCTGGCGGGCGGCGCGTACGGCGCGTTCCGGGCACTGCGCGCGGCCAACCGGGCGGTGGGCGGTGCCCTCGCGCGGGTGCCGCGCCCGCACGGGCTGCGCACCCGGCTGCGCTACCGGCTCCAGCTGCGCCGCCCCCTGGACCGGAACCTCGTGGTGTACTGCGCGTACTGGGGCCGGGGCTACGTCTGCAACCCGGCCGCGATCCACGCCAAGGCCCGCGAACTCGCCCCGCACCTGCGCTCGGTGTTCCTGGTCGAGGCGGAGCAGGCGGCCACGCTGCCCGACGGCGTGGAGTACGCGGTGATCGGCACCCGTCGCTACTGGGACGTGCTGGCCCGCGCCGCGTACCTCGTCAACAACGCCAACTTCGCGGACGCCGTCGTCAAACGCCCGGGCAGCGTGCACCTGTCCACCCAGCACGGCACCCCGCTGAAGAAGATGGGCGCCGACCAGGCCATGTACCCGGTGGTGGCCGCCGCGACGGGGAGCTTCGCCCGGCTGCTGGCCCGCGTGGACCGCTGGGACTACAACCTGACCTCCAACCGGCACTCCACCGAGATGTGGGAGAGCGCGTACCCCGCCGCCCACGAGACGCTGGAGTACGGCTATCCGCGCAACGACGTCTACTACACGGCGACCGCCGAGGACGTCGCCCGCATCCGGCGTGAACTCGGCGTCCCGGACGGGAAGAAGGCCCTGCTCTACGCGCCGACGCACCGCGACCACGCGTCCGGTTTCGAGCCGGGCCTTGATCTCGGGGCGCTGTGCGAGGAGATCGGCGACGAGTACGTCGTGCTGCTGCGCGCCCACTACTTCTACGACCGGGGCGACCGGCGCGCGTCCGGCCGGATCATCGACGTCACCGGGCATCTGTCCTCGGAGGAGGTGTGCCTGGCGGCGGACGCGCTGATCACCGACTACTCGTCCATCATGTTCGACTACGCCAACCTGGACCGGCCGATCGTCGTGTACGCCGACGACTGGGACGTCTACCGGGAGGTCCGGGGCGTCTACTTCGACCTGATGCGGGACCCGCCGGGCCGGGTGGCGCGCACCCCCGGCGAGCTGGCGGCGCTGCTGCGGGACGGCTCGTACGCCGACGAGGAGGCCCGGGCGCTGCGGGCCGCGTTCCGGGAGCGCTTCTGCCAGTTCGACGACGGGCGGGCCGCCGAGCGCGTGGTGCGCCGGGTGCTGCTGGGCGAGCCGCCCGAGGCGCTGCCCCCGGTGGTCCCGTTGGCCGAGCGCGTCCCCGCCCCCTCCCCCGCCGCGACGACCCTCACCAGGAGCTGACGTGCCCCGCTTCAGTGTCATCGTGCCCGTCTTCAAGGTGCAGGGCTTCCTGCGGGAGTGCCTGGACTCGGTGCTCGGGCAGTCGTACGCCGATCTGGAGGTGATCGCGGTCGACGACCGCTCCCCCGACGGCTGCCCCGCCATCCTGGACGGCTACGCCGAGCGCGACCCCCGGGTGCGGGTGCTGCACCTGCCGGAGAACGTGGGCCTGGGCCGGGCCCGCAACGCGGGTCTGGCGGAGGCGAGCGGCGACTACGTGCTGTTCCTGGACAGCGACGACCGCTACACGCCGGGTCTGCTGGAGGCGGTCGACGCCCGGCTGACGGCGGCCGACGAGCCGGACATCCTGGTCTTCGACCATGTGCGCACCCACTGGTGGGGCCGCGGGGGCCGCAGCGAGGCCGCCGGCCTGCTGGCTGCGGCCGGGACGGACGTCGTGAACGTCCGGGAGAGCCCCGAGTACCTGCACCTGTTCCTGGTCGCGTGGAACAAGGCGTACCGCCGGGACTTCTTCGTGGGGCACGGGCTGCGGTACGCGCCGGGCCTGTACGAGGACGCCCCGGTCACCTATCGCTCGATGGTGCTGGCCGAGCGGATCGTGTGCCTGGAGCGGATCGGCGTCGAGTACCGGCAGCGCCGCCAGGGCGCGATCACGAGGACGCCGGGGCGGCGCCACTTCGACATCTTCCCCCAGTACGAGGGCCTGTTCGCCTTCCTGGCGGAGCGGCCGGACCTGGCGTGGGCGCGGCCCGCGCTGTTCGAGCGCGCGCTGGACCACATGCTGTTCGTGCTGGCCCGCGAGGACCGGGTGCGCCCGGCGGACCGGCCGGCCTTCTATCGCGAGATCCGCGCCTTCCACGCCCGGTACCTCCCCGAGGGCTTCGTCCCGCCGGAGGGGCGGCGCGGCACCGAGATGCGGCTGCTGGCGTCGGCGCCCTACGCCTCGTACGCGGCGGTCCGCGGGCTGCGCGAGCTGCGGCGGGTGGCCGGGGGCGGTGGCCGGAAGGTGGCGGGGGCCGTGTCGGAGCGGGCGCAGCGCGCCTGGTACGGGGCCTGTTCACGGCGTCCGCTGGACCCGGATCTCGCCGTCTACTCGGCGTTCTCGCACCGGGGCGTGCTGGGCGACCCGGCGGCGATCCACGCCAAGGCGCGGGAGCTCGCCCCGCGGCTGCGGGGCGTGTGGGTGGTCCGGGAGGACGCGGTGGCGGACCTGCCGCCCGGTACGGACTACGTGACGCCCGGTTCGCGGCGCTTCCACGAGGTCATGGCGCGGGCCACGTACTGGGTGAACAACGTCAACTGGCCGGGCACGCTCGCCAAGCGGCCCGGCAGTGTGCACATCCAGACCCACCGGGGCACCCCGCTGAAGTACATGGGAGCCGACCTGCTGACCAAGCCGGGCGCCCGGCACGGCTTCGACGTGCCGAAGATGCTGTGGCGGGCGGACCGCTGGGACTACAGCCTGGTGGCGAGCCGGCACGCGGAGCTGGCCTGGGAGCGGGCCTACCCGTGTCACTACACCTCGCTGCGGACGGGCAGCCCGCGCAACGACGTGCTGGTCACGGCGGGACCGGAGGCGACCGAGGCGGCCCGGGCGCGGCTCGGCGTGCCGCCCGGGAACACCGTGGTGCTGTACGCGCCGACCCGCCGGGACTACCGCAAGGGCGGGCACGTCGACCGGATCGACCTGGCGCGGTTCGCCCGCGACCTCGGGGAGGGCCGCACGCTGGTGGTCCGGCTGCACCCCTCGCTCGCGCAGGGCGTCGCGCGCGGGCTGGGCCTGGCCGACCTGCACCGCCGGGGCGTGCTGGTCGACGCGACGGACGTGCCGCGGGCCGAGGACGTGCTGCTCGCGGCGGACGTGATGGTCACGGACTACTCGTCCCTGATGTTCGACTACGCCCTGCTGGACCGGCCGCTCGTGGTCCACGCGGACGACTGGGGGGCGTTCACGGCGAGCCGGGGCTCCTACGTCGACCTCACGGCCGAGGCGCCGGGCCATGTGACGCGCTCGTACGGGGAGTTGGCGGAGCTGTTCGCGTCCGGGGCGTGGCGGGACGGGGAGTCGGCGCGGTCGCGGCGGCGGTTCCGGGAGCGGTTCTGCGAGTTCGACGACGGGCTGGCCGCCGAGCGGGTCGTGCGGACGCTGATGCTGGGCGAGCCGCTGGCGGGGCGGGCGGCGGAGACGGGCCGGGTGCCGGGTCCGGCGGGCCCCCGGTCGCTCCTTGACGCGCGCTGACCGGCATCCGCAGCACGGGACTCACCCGCAGAGGTGAAGATCGCCAGAGCCGTTGACCCGAGCGGGGAGACTCGGCAGATGCCTGGAACCCCCACACCCTCCCCGACCCGACCCGCGGGCACCCTCGCGCGGAGGGCCGTGCGCGGCGCGAGCGCGCTGCGCGGCGGTCGCGGCCCGCGCCCGACGCCGTACCAGGCCGTCGGGTTCGTGTTCTGCCTGGTGATGCTGCTGGCGTACTGGGCGGTGCCGTTGTGCTGCGACGCGGGGCAGCACGCGGCGGTCGTGGAGCGGCTGCGGGCGGACCTCTTCCATCCGCGCCATCCGATGGCGGACCTGCCGGGCGCGGGCAGCCCCTACTACTCCCCGTACGCGGTCGCGGAGGCGGTGTTCGCGCTGGCGACCGGGCTGGGCGGCTGGGAGGTGGTGCGGCTGGCCGGGGTGCTGAACCTGCTGGTCCTGCTGACCGGCATCGGCCGGCTGACGCGGGTGCTGACGCCGCGGCCGTGGGCGCCGGTGCTGGCGCTGGGCGCGATGACGCTGCTGTGGGGCACCGAGCGGGCCTGGTGGAGCGGCTATCTGAACCTGATGTCGATGACGGGGAACCTCGGCTACCCGTCGGCGTTCGCCATCGGGCTCACCTTCTGGGCCTGGGCGCTGACCGGGGCGCGGGCCCGCGGCGGGCGGGCGGTCCGGTACGTCGGCCCGAGCGGCCTGCCGGGCTGGGCCGGGTACGCCGGGCTGGGGGCGCTCTACGGGCTGATCCTGCTGGTCCATCCGATCACGGCGGTGGCGGCGGCCCTGGGCGCGGGGGCGTTCGTCGTGGGATGGCAGCGGCCGTGGGGCGCCGCCGCCGTGGCGCGCTGGGGTCTGACGGCGGCCGTGGCGGTGCTCGTCGCCGGGGCCTGGCCGTACTACGACGTGTTCGCGCTGGCCGGGGACGGCAGCGTGGACGCGATGCACCGGCAGCTGTACGAGCACCTGGGCGGGCAGTTCTGGCTGGCGCTGCTGGGCCTGCCCGCGCTGTGGCTGCGCGGGCGCCGCTCGTCCTGGCGGGACCCGCTGGTGCTGCTGTTCGCCCTGGACTGCCTGCTGGTGGCGTACGGCTGGGTCACCGGCCGCTACACGTACGGCAGGATCCTCGGGCTCACCCTGGTGCCGCTGCAGTTCGCGCTGGCGGTGGAGCTGGCGGCGCCCCGGCCGTGGGGCGCGGCGCGCCGGGCGCTGGGTCTGGCCGCGGCGGCCGGGGCGTGCGCCGGGTTCCTCACCGTGCAGGGCGGGGCGGTGGTCCCCACGGCCCTGGACCCGCTGGGCCTGGAGCAGCCGTCGCGGTGGCCGTCGTACGCGTGGGTGGCGCGGCATGTGGCGAAGGGCGAGGTGGTCGTCTCCGACGGGCACTACGCCCCGCGCTCCCTGCCCGGCTACGGGCTGAACCTCGCCGCGCCGGTGTGGCCCGACCCCGCGCTGGACGAGCGGGAGCGGGAGCGCCGGCTCGCCGACGTCCGGGCGTACCTCTCCCCCGCCTCCACCCGCGCCACGCGGACGGCCGTGGCCCGCCGGTACCACGCGCGCTGGCTGCTGCTGACGCGCTGGAAGAAGGTGCCGGAGGAGGCGGTCGTGGTGGCGTGGAGCCGGGAGACGGGGGAGGTCCTGGCGCGGATCGGCTGACGGGCCGGGGACTACTCGACGACGAGGTCGACGTCGATGTTGCCGCGGGTGGCGTTGGAGTAGGGGCAGACCTGGTGGGCCTGCTCGACCAGCTTGCGGCCGGTCGGCTCGTCGATGGCGTCGGGCAGCTCGACGCGCAGGGTGACCTTGAGGGCGAAGCCCTCGCCCTGCTTGCCGATGCCGACCTCGGCGGTGACGGCGGCCTCGGAGACGTCCACCTTGGCCTGGCGGCCGACGACGCCGAGCGCGCTGCCGAAGCAGGCGGCGTATCCGGCGGCGAACAGCTGCTCGGGGTTGGTGCCCTCGCCGTTGCCGCCCAGTTCCACCGGCGGGGCCAGCTTGACGTCGATCCGGCCGTCGTTGGTGACGGCGCGGCCGTCGCGGCCGTGGGTGGCGGTGGCGACTGCGGTGTAGAGCGCGTCCATGGAGAACCATCCCTCTCGTAGGTCGTGACGGACGCCGGGGCGTCCGTGACTGTGCGGTCCGCCCCGTTCCGTCCCGGGGCCGCCGTACGACCACAAGTAGAGCACGCAATTCAATTGTGTGCAACTGAATGGCGCACAGGGGAGCTACCCTGGAGGCATGACGACCACGCCCACGGCCGACTGGCTCCGCCTCGACCAGCAGATCTGCTTCTCCCTGAACGCGGCCTCGCGCGCCTTCGGCGGCCTCTACCGCGTGGTCCTGAAGGATCTGGGCCTCACCTATCCCCAGTACCTGGTGATGCTGGTGCTGTGGGAGCAGGGCGAACTGCCCGTGAAGCGGCTCGGCGAGCAGCTGCGCCTGGACTCCGGCACCCTGTCGCCGCTGCTCAAGCGGCTGGAGGCGGCCGGCCTCGTGCGCCGGGAGCGCAGCACCCGCGACGAGCGCTCGGTGGAGGTGCGGCTGACGGAGGAGGGCGACGCCCTGCGCGAGCGGGCGCTCGAGGTGCCGCGCCGGATCTCGGCGGCCACCGGGTTCGACGTGGACGAGATCCGGGAGCTGCGCGAGCGGCTCGACCGGCTCACCTCCGCGCTGGACACGGCCGCACAGGAGGCGTAGAGCCCGGCCATCCAGTGCAGCATTCGTACTATTAGCTGACATTCATGACGGATATACGGCGTATCTCCACCCGCACGCCTTTTGTCCGTCCTACGATCCGCGGTGACGCTCACTGAACCGGCCCGCGGTCGTCCTCGTCTTCCGCCACGGGCCGCACCTCCCGCCCCAGGGATCCGCCGCACCATCCCTCCGACCCGGACCGTGGCCCCATGCACCCACCACCCCCGCCCACCACGCCCGACCGGCAGGTCGCCGTGGTCGTCATCGGCTACGACGACGCCGCCCATGTGACGACCGCCGTCCGGTCGGCGCTGGATCAGGGCCCCGTCGTGCGGGAGGTGATCGCCGTCGACGACTGCTCCACCGACGACAGCGCGGCCCGGCTGGCCGGCCTCGCCGCCGGCGAGCCGCGCCTGCGGGTGGTGCGGCGGCGGGTCAACAGCGGCGGATGCGGCAGCCCCCGCAACACGGGCCTGGACCGGGTGACCGCGCCGTACGTCATGTTCCTGGACAGCGACGACGTCCTCCCGCCGGGCGCCGCCGGGACCCTGTGCGCGGCGGCGGACGAGGCCGGCGCCCAGGTGGCGGGCGGCCTCTGCGTCCGGCGGGAGCTGCCCGGGGGGCGCGAGGTGCCCTGGGAGCCGTCCCTGTACGCCGCGCACGCCGTGTTCGAGCGCCCCGCGCAGCGCCCCCGGCTGGTCCACGACACCCTCTGCGTGAACAAGCTCTACCGCACCGACTTCCTGCGCGCGCACGGCATCCGCTTCCCCGAGGGCCGTTTCCCCTACGAGGACTTCGTGTTCACCGCGCGCGTCCTCGCCGCCCGCCCGCGGATCGCCGTCGTCCCCGACCGGGTCTACGTCTGGCACGTGCGCCGCGCGGCGGGGCGGCTGTCGATCTCCCTGGACCGCGCGGACGTCGCCAACTGGCGGGCCCGCGTCGAGGCGAGCCGGCTCGCCCACGAGATCCTGCTGGGCTCCGGGCAGAAGGAGCTGGCCCGGGCCGCCCGCGCCAAGTTCCTCGACCACGAGCTGCGGATGTACGCCCGCGAACTGGGGCTGCGCGACGCGGCCTACCGGCGCGACTGGTGGGCGCACACCCGGGCGTACCTCGCCGAGTACGACGCCTCGGACTGGGCGCACAACCCGACCGCGCCCGGCCGCCTGATCGGGCGGATCGTGCTGGCCTCGCCCGAGCCGGCCGACCTGCCCCGGCTGCGCGACCTGGCCTCCCGCCCCGCCCGCCTGCTCCCGCCCTATGCCCGGGCCGCGGACGGCACCCCGGTCTGGTCGCCAGGGCTCCCCCAGGTCACCCTGGAACCCCTGCTGACCCGGCCCGTCCACGTCCTCCCGCTCGCCGTCGACGCGGACCTGCGCCCCGGCACGCGGACCGCCGTCCTGCGGCTGCGCCTGCACGAGCTGTACGGGCGGGTGGCGCGCGCCGGACCCGAGGCGCTGGAGGTGGAGTGGCGGTGCCGGGAGACGGGACGCGCGGCGGGGCCGCCCACACCGGTACGCCCGGAGCCGGACGGGGAGAACTGGCGGGCCGCATGCCCGGTGCGCTGGGCCGCGTTCGGCGCCGGCACCTGGGACCTGCGGCTGCGCCTGCGCTTCCGGGAGGGCGCCGGGCGCGAGGTCACCGCGCACGCCGTCACGGGCACCGGCGGGCTGCGTCGCCGCGCGGTCCTGGGCGCCGGGCACACCGTGGTCCTCGTCCAGCCGTACACCACCCACTCCGGGGCGCTCGCCGTACGCGTCGCGCCGGGTCTGCGGGGAGTCCTGTCCGTCGTCCGCGGCAGACTCCGCCGCCTGCTTCACTGACAGCGACACCGACCTGCACGAGCACTGGCCACTGATGAGGGGACGGCCGCACATGACCTGGCTGATCACCGGCGGCGCCGGTTACATCGGAGCACACGTGGTACGGGCGATGACCCAGGCGGGCGAGCGTGCCGTGGTGTACGACGACCTGTCCACCGGCATCGCCGACCGGGTGCCCGACGGCGTCCCGCTGGTCGTCGGCTCCACCCTGGACCGCGACCGGGTCGCCCGCGCCCTCGCCGCCCACCGGATCACCGGCGTGGTCCACCTCGCGGCGAAGAAGCAGGTCGGCGAGTCCGTCGACCTGCCGCTGCTGTACTACCGGGAGAACGTGGAGGGCCTGCGCGTCCTCCTGGAGGCGGTGACGGCCACCTCCCATGTGCGCTCCTTCGTGTTCTCCTCCTCGGCGGCCGTCTACGGCACCCCGGACGTCGACCTGGTGACCGAGGAGACGCCGTGCGCGCCGATCTCGCCGTACGGCGAGACCAAGCTCGCCGGCGAGTGGCTGGTCCGGGCGACGGGCCGGGCCACGGGCCTGTCCACGGCGTCGCTGCGCTACTTCAACGTGGCGGGCGCCGCCGCCCCGGAGCTCGCCGACACCGGTGTCCTCAACGTCGTCCCGATGGTCTTCGAGAGGCTGACGCAGGGCGCGGCGCCACGCGTCTTCGGTGACGACTACCCGACGCCGGACGGCACCTGCGTCCGCGACTACATCCATGTGGCCGACCTCGCCGAGGCCCATGTCGCCGCGGCCCGCGCCCTGCAGTCCTCGCCGGGCCACTCCCTGACCCTCAACATCGGGCGGGGCGAGGGCGTGTCGGTGCGCGAGATGATCGACGTCATCAACGCCGTCACCGGTTACGACCGCCCGCCGACGGTGACCCCGCGCCGCCCCGGCGACCCGGCCCGGGTGGTCGCCTCCGCCGACCGCGCCGCCACCGAGCTGGGCTGGAAGGCGAAGTACGACGTCCGGGACATGATCACGTCGGCCTGGGTGGGCTGGGTGCGCAGCCACCCGGAGGCCGCCCGGGACTGAGCGCGCGGGAACCCCTGGCGCCCGGGGCCGGGCGCGGTCAGAGGGCCTTGAGGGCCGCCGCGGTGGCGCGGGACAGGGCGTCGAGGTGGCCCTTGGGCAGCTTCGGGCTGCGGATGACGACCGAACGCCAGTACAGGGGCCCGGAGATCAGGTCGAGGGCCAGCTCCCCGTCGAGGCCGGAGCGGACCTCCCCGCGCTGCTCGGCGGCCCGCACGATCGTGCTGGCGACGCTCGCCTGGCCGTCGCGCAGCGCCTTCTGCACGGCCTCGGCGATCTCCGGGCTGCGGGCGGCCTCGGCCTGCAGGTCGGGGAGGATCTGCGAGGCCAGCGGGTGCCGCAGGGCCCGCGCGGTCACCTCGTAGAGCAGCCGCAGATCGCCCTCCAGGGTGCCGGTGTCCGGGACCGGCAGGCCCAGCACCGCGACCGCGGACACCACGTCGAGCACCAGGTGCAGCTTGGAGCGCCAGCGCCGGTACACGGCCGTCTTGCCGACGCCCGCGCGGCGCGCGATGCCCTCGATCGACATGCGCGCGTAGCCGACGGCCGCGAGTTCCTCGAAGACGGCCGCCCGGATCGCCTCGGTCACGTCCTCCCGGAGCACGGCCGCCCCGGCGGGGGACCGGCGGCGCGGCGGCGTCGAGGACTGGTCGGCGTCGGTGCTCATGCGGACCAGCATAGGGCGTCACGACGGAACGGTTGCGTTCCGTCGTCCGATCGCCTTACGCTCCCGTTGCGACGAAACGGCCCCGTCCCGACGTGACGGGGGACGCGACCCGCCCAGTGACCTCCAGTGAAAGCAGCGGATGTGACCCAAGCCCTGCACACACCGCCCCGGACGGCCGAGGCGCCGCCCGGGACCGACCTCGCGGCCCTGGCCGCCCGGCACGGGCTGTCGGTCAGCGGCGCCCGCCCGACGCTGCCGCAGTACGTCCGCCAGTTGTGGGCGCGGCGGCACTTCATCACGGCGTTCTCCACCGCCAAGCTCACCGCCCAGTACAGCCAGGCGAAGCTGGGCCAGGTCTGGCAGGTGCTGACGCCCCTGCTGAACGCGGCCGTGTACTACCTCATCTTCGGCAAGCTGATGGGCACCAGCCGGGGCGTGCCGGACTTCGTCCCGTTCCTGGTCACCGGCGTGTTCGTGTGGACGTTCACACAGAGCTCGATCATGGCGGGCACCCGCGCGATCTCCGGGAACCTGGGCCTGGTGCGCGCCCTGCACTTCCCCCGGGCCGCGCTGCCGATCTCGTTCTGCCTCCAGCAGCTCCAGCAGCTGCTGTTCTCGATGGCGGCGCTGGTCGTGATCCTGCTGTGCTTCGGCGTCCCGGTCGCCGCGTCCTGGCTGCTGGCGCTCCCCGCGCTGGTGCTCCAGTTCGCCTTCAACGCGGGCGTCTCCCTGGTCGTGGCCCGGATGGGCGCCAGGACGCCGGACATCGCGCAGCTGATGCCGTTCGTGCTGCGGACGTGGATGTACGCGTCCGGGGTGATGTTCAGCATCAGCCACATCATGAGCAAGCACACGGACGCGCCCTCCTGGCTGACCTCGGTCCTGCAGGCCAACCCGGCCGCCGTGTACATCGACCTGATGCGCTTCGCCCTGATCGACAGCTTCCAGGGGAGCCAGCTCCCGCCGCACGTCTGGGCGCTCGCGGCCGGCTGGGCGCTGCTCGCCGGCGCCGGCGGCTTCATCTACTTCTGGAAGGCTGAGGAGACGTACGGCCGTGGCTGAGCACACCGAGAAGGTCCCCACCGTCGTCGCGGACGGCGTCGACATCGTCTACCGCGTCAACGGCACGGGCGCGGGCCGGGGTTCGGCCACCGCCGCGCTCAACCGCATCCTGCGCCGCGGCAAGGCCGAGAAGGCGGCCGGCGTACGCACGGTGCACGCCGTGCGGAACGTGTCCTTCGTGGCGTACCGGGGCGAGGCCATCGGTCTCATCGGCACCAACGGCTCGGGCAAGTCGACGCTGCTCAAGGCGGTCGCCGGGCTGCTGCCCGTGGAGAACGGCAGGATCTTCACCGACGGCCAGCCCTCCCTCCTCGGCGTGAACGCGGCCCTGATGAACGACCTGACCGGGGAACGCAACGTCCACCTCGGCGGGCTCGCGATGGGCATGTCCCGCGAGCAGGTCAAGGAGCGCTACCAGGAGATCGTCGACTTCTCCGGCATCAACGAGAAGGGCGACTTCATCACGCTGCCCATGCGGACCTACTCCTCGGGCATGGCGGCCCGGCTGCGGTTCTCCATCGCCGCCGCCAAGGACCACGACGTGCTGCTGATCGACGAGGCGCTGGCCACCGGCGACCGCTCCTTCCAGAAGCGCTCCGAGGCCCGCATCCGCGAACTGCGCAAGCGCGCCGGCACGGTGTTCCTGGTCAGCCACAACAACAAGTCGATCCGCGACACCTGCGAGCGCGTGCTGTGGCTGGAGCGGGGCGAGCTGCGCATGGACGGGCCGACCGACGAGGTCCTGAAGGAGTACGAGGCGTTCACCGGCGACAAGGCCGCCAAGCCGAAGCCGAAGCCCCGGACGGCGGCTCCCGTTCCCTCGTGAGGCGCAGTCCGGCGTCGTCCAGGCTCACCCTTTCATCCTATAAGTGCCACTATGGCCGAGCAGGGTGCCCCGCAGCGATGACGAAGGTGAAGGAGTCTTTGCGATGCCCGAGCTCAGCGTCGTCGTCCACGGTCCGAACACGCAGGACCGGCTGACCGGGCTCCTGGACTCCCTCGCCGGCCACCCGCACGGCGACGTCGAGGTGGTCGTCGCGGCGGTCGGCGCCTGGGCCCAGGAGACGGCCCGGCGCCACGCCCCGGACCTGCTGGTGCTTCCGCTGCCGGAGGGCACCGGCGACGCGGCGGCCCGCGCGGCGGGAGCGGCCCGCGCCTCGGGCCGCTGGCTGCACTTCGTGCACGCGTCCGACGGACTGCCCCCGGGCGGCCCGCGACTGGTCGCCGAACGCCTCGCGGAACTGCCGGACGAGGTCGACGTGTTCCTCTTCGACCACCTCCGCTCCACCTGGGAGACCTCCGGCCTGCCCTCCCCCGACGGCCGCCTGCTCGCCCGCGCGGGCCGCGCGCCCCGCCTCCTGGACGACATCGCCCGCAGCGCCCTGCGCGTCACCCCGCTGCTCGGCAACCGCGCACTGCGCACCTCGTTCTGGCGGGCGCACGAGGAGCGGCTCACCGCCGGCGACGAGGCGTTCGCGGCGTACGCGGCCCTGCTGCTCGCCGGCCAGGTCGCCGCCTGCGACCAGGTGGCCCACCTCCACCACGAACTGCGCCCCGAGAGCCTGCCGCCGGTCGCCCCCGAGGACCGCTACGCCCTCGTCGAGCGGTACACGGCCCTCCTGGACCTCGCGCGCGAACGCGCCGGCGACCGCACCGGAGCGGCCGCCCAGGTGCCGTACGCCGTGCTGTACGACGTCATGGTCCGCACCTGTCTGCGGACCTTCGCCCGCACCGCCCTGCCGGACGCCGTGGCGCGCGAGTTCTTCCGCCGGGCCGCCGACGCGGCCGTGCGGTACCGGCCGCCCGGATACCGCCGTCCCTCCGGGCCAGAGGGCATGCGCCGGGCCCTGCTGGAGGACGGCGCGTACAGCGGGTACCGGGCGTTCCAGGCCGCCAACCGGGCCCGCCGCACCACCCGCACGGCCGTACGGACCACGCGGCGCCGGATCGCGGGCGCGCTCGGCGACCGGCGGTACCGGGCGGCCCTGTCCCGGCCCGTCGATCCGGGGCTCGCCGTGTTCGCCGCGTACTGGTACCGGGGCGTGGCCTGCAACCCGGCGGCGATCGCGGCCAAGCTGACCGAACTCGCCCCGCAGATCCACCCGGTGTGGGTGGTCACCCCGGAGAACGCGGCGCTCCTCCCCCCGCACACCGACCATGTGCTCCCCGGCACCCCCCGCTACCGCGAGGTCATGGCGACCGCCAAGTACCTGGTCAACAACGTCAACTTCCCGAACGCCGTCGTGAAGCGCCCGGACGCCGTCCACCTCCAGACCCACCACGGCACCCCGCTCAAGCGCATGGGCGTGGACCAGATGGACTTCCCGGCCGCCGCCAAGGGGCTGGACTTCCCCGCCCTGCTGTCCCGGATCGACAAGTGGGACTTCAGCGTCTCCGCGAACAGCCACTCGACCCGGATGTGGGAGCGCGCGTACCCGTCCCGCTTCGTCTCCCTCGACCACGGCTATCCGCGCAACGACGTGTACTACCGCGCCACGGCCGCCGACATCCGGGCGATCCGTGCCCGTCTGGGCATCGCCCCGGAGCGCCGCGCGATCCTCTACGCCCCCACCCACCGCGACTACGAGGCCGGCTGGACCCCCCGCCTCGACCTCGCCACCCTCGCCGACCGGCTGGGCGAGGACACCGTCCTGCTGGTGCGCGGCCACTACTTCTACGACGGCACGCCCTCCCCGCTGACCGCGCTGCGCCGCACCGGCCGGATCATCGACGTCTCCTCCTACGACCCGGTCGAGGACCTGGCGCTGGCCGCCGACGCGCTGGTCACGGACTACTCGTCGATCATGTTCGACTACGCCAACCTGGACCGCCCGATCGTCGTGTACGCCGACGACTGGGAGACGTACCGCTCCACCCGCGGGGTCTACTTCGACCTGATGGCCGAGCCGCCGGGCCAGGTGGCCCGCACCCAGGCCGAGCTGACCGAGATCCTCGCCACCGAGGCCTGGCAGGACGAGGGCGCCGCCAAGGCACGGGCCGCGTTCCGCCGCCGGTTCTGCGAGTACGACGACGGGCACGCCGCCGAACGGGTCGTCCGCCGGGTCTTCCTCGGCGAGAGCGAGGACGCCCTGCCGCCCGTGGTCCCGCCGGAGGACCGCACGCCCGCGCCGAGCCCCCGGGAGGCCGTATGACTCCGGACGTCACGGTGACGGTCATCGTCTACAACGACGCCGACCGTCTCCCCCGGGCCGTGGAGTCGGTGCTCCGGCAGACCCACGGCAACATCGAGATCATCATCAGCGACGACCACTCCACCGACGGGACACCGTTCGTCGCCCGGGAGTTCGCGGCCCGCGACCCCCGCGTCCGGCATCTGCGGCTGCCGGAGAACAGCGGCGGGTGCAGCGCCCCGCGCAACCGCGCCCTGGACGTCGCGACGGCCCCGTACGCGATGTTCCTCGACAGCGACGACGAACTCACCGAGGACGCGGTCGAGCTGCTGCTCGCGGCCCACCGGGAACGGGAGATCGACTTCGCGATGGGCGCGGTCGTCCGGGTCCGCGAGGACAGCGGCCGCCGCACCCGGTGGATGCCGCACCTGGTCGCCGAGCGGCGCACGGTCCTCGGCATCGAGTCCGAGCCGCGGCTGCTCTTCGAGCACCTGTCGACGAGCAAGATGTACGCCCGTGCCTTCCTGGACCGGCACGACCTGCGGTTCCCCGAGGGCATCCACTACGAGGACCAGCTGTTCACCACGCAGGCGTACTGCCTCGCCAAGGAGTTCACGATCATCCCGGAGCCGGTGTACCGCTGGCACATCGCTCCCTTCGCGGCCGCCGACACCGCCTCCATCTCCAACCAGCGCGACCGGCTCGACAACGTCCGCGACCGGGTCGCCGTCCAGCGGCTCATCGACGACTTCCTCACCGAGAGCGGCCACGGCGGCCTGCGCGAGGACAAGGACTACAAGTTCCTCAAGCACGACTTCCGGATGTACGCGGGCGACCTGCCCTACCGGGACGACCCCTGGCTGGCCTCGTTCGCCGACCTCATGACCCCCTACCTCGACACGCTCTCCCCCGCGGCCTACGCCCGGCTGCCCCGGCCGGAACGCGTGGTGCTCCAGCTGGTGCGCGAGCGGCGCTTCCCCGAGGCCCGGCTGGCCGCGCGCGGCCTCGGCCACGGGGTGGCGCCCCGGCAGGTCACCCCGGACGCCGACGGACGCGTCTACTGGGGAGACACCGTCCCCTCGGACGACCTGGCCCGCCGCGAGCTGGACGTCACCGACCTGGAGCTGGACACCCGCCCCTTCCGCGGCGCCCTGTTCCGGCACGAGATCACCGAGCTCACCCGGGGCCCCGGCGCCTCCGTCGACCTCGCCGTGCGCACCTACGACCCGGGGCTTCGGCTGCCCGTCGGACCGGTCCGGGCGAGCCTCGTCGTCGCCCCGGGCCGGCGCCGCCTCAAGGTGCCGTTCCGGCTCACCCCGGTGCGCCCCGGCGTCTTCGAGGGCCGGGTCCACCTGGACCTGACGGCGGCACCGATCCCCCGGCACGGCTTCGCGGGCGTCCGCCACCCCCTGCTCCGTATCGAGCACCAGGGCCTCGCCCACTCCGCCGTCCTGCTGGCCCCCCTGTCCTTCCCCGTCCTCACCACCCGGATCGGGCACCACTCCGGCACGGCCCCGCACCGGGTGACCATCGAGCCGGAGAACCGCGGTCCGGGGCGTCTGCAGATCCGCTGGCAGCCGGTCGGCGTGACGGCCCGGCTGGTGCGCCCGGTGGTACGCCGCCTCGACCGGCCGAGGGTGCGCAGGGCGGCCCGCCTCGTGCGGACCGTGCTGCGGTAGGGACGGTCAGCGGGCCGGGGGCGCCGTCACCTCGTACAGCACCTGCCCGTCCGGGCCGTCGGCCACCCTGCGCAGCCCTTCCCCGGCCGTGCTCCCCCGGTCCACCACCCAGCGCACCCCGTACGCCCGCACGATCGCGCGCCGCGCCTCCCGCGAGGTGCCCGGCGCGAAGTACGTCCGCACGGCCGCCGCCCGCCGGTCCTCGTCGGGCAGGAAGAAGTCGGGGTAGCCGGGCGCCACGGTGTACGGGCCGTACGCCGGGATCTGCCGGGCGGGCAGGGTGCGGGCCATGACGACGTCGCCGTACCGCACCCACGGGGTCAGCCAGTGGTACCCGTTCCACGGCTCCCGGTACTTGTCGGCGACCGCGCCCGGCAGGGCGGTGCGCGGCACGACGTAGCCCACCGTGCCGGCCTGCGTCCACGCGCCGGCCAGCAGCGCCGCCGTCAGGGCCGCCGCCCAGGCGGTGCGCCGGCGGCCGGGCCGGGCACCGGCGACCGCGAGCGCGGCGGCGAGCTGCGCCGGGATCACCACGGCGGGCAGGGCCCGGCCCCACGAGTAGTGCCCGCTCAGCCAGCCGGCCGCGACGACCAGCACCCCGAGACCGAAGAACAGCACCAGCGGATCGCGCCGGTCCCTGCGCCACCTCGGTACGAGCGCCGCCACCCCGAGCAGCACCAGCCAGTACCGGCCGAACAGGTCCCGGTACAGGCCCCGGTGCACCGACTCCAGGTCGGCCCCGGCCCCGAACAGCGCGAAGAAGTCGTAGTACGGCCACGCCCACAGGACCAGCGCGCCGACCGCGAGGGCGCCCGCGAGCCGTGCCGCCATCGCGCGTCCCGGACGCCCGGCGGCCACCGTGGCGAGGGCGCCGAGCGAGGCGACGACCCCGGAGAACTGGTGGCTGAGCAGGATCACCGCCCACAGCACGCCGAGCCCGAGCCACACCCCCCAGCCGGCCCGCGCCCGCACGGCCCCGGCCAGCCACGCCCACAGATGGAAGGCCAGCCCCAGCGCGAACACGCTCGGATACGACACCGTCAGCGCCAGGGAGTTCAGCCCCAGGAAGCCGCTCCACGCGAACAGGGACGTCCCCCACAGGAAGACCAGGCACAGCAGGGCGAGCGCGGGGGCCGCCCGGTCGGCGGTCAGCGTCCGCACGTACCGCCAGACGCCGGTGACCAGCAGCGCCAGCCCGGCCAGCGCGCCGATCCGGAGCACCACGAAGACGGACAGCCCGGTCACCCGCGCCACACAGCCCAGGACCAGCATCCACGGCGAGTAGTAGGGGCTGGGCGTGTCCGCGTCGACCAGGGGGTTGCCGGGGTCGGCCAGGCTGTGGCGCAGCCGTTCGACGGTCGCCGCGTGCATGCCGAGGTCCCCGGCCCACGGGAGCCGGACGATCACCAGGAGCAGCAGGACGAGGACCAGCGCGCCGGCGGCCCCCGCGACGACCGCCGCCTTCGGCGGCATGGCCCGGATCGTGCTCACACGGGCACTGTAATTCCCGTTTCGCCCGCTGTGCGGGAGGCCGGATGCGGGAGCGCCCCGGACCGGTGGGGTCCGGGGCGCTCCGCCGCGCGTCCGCCTCAGGCGGCCGGGCGGATCAGGTGTGCGACCGCAGCAGCGTGCGCATGGTGCGCATCGCCACCGAGAGGTTCGCCAGGTCGAAGGAGTCCGAGCCGCGGATCTCCTCCAGCGTGGTGCGGGCCCGGCTCAGGATCGCGGCGTTCTTGCGCTCCCAGGCCTCGAAGCGCTGCTCGGGCGTCGCGGTGCCGTCGCCGACCGCCAGGACGTCCGAGGTGAGCGCCGCGTGGGCGGCGTACAGGTCCTCGCGGATGGAGGCGCGGGCCATGGACTGCCAGCGGTCGGACCGCGGCAGCTCGATGATCCGGTCCATGAGCTGGCTGATGTGCAGCCGGTCACCGAGGTCGTAGTAGACCTCGGCGACGTCCATCGGGTCCTTGCCCATGCGGTCGGCCACCGAGACGATGTCGAGCGTCGGGAAGGCCGAGGAGAACCCGGCGACCCGCTGGGCCAGTTCGACGGGCACCCCGGCGTCGGTCAGCTCGTCGTGGATCTGCTGGTACCAGTCCAGGTCGGCGCCGCGCAGCAGCTTCGGCAGCTGCGACCAGACCTGCTCCACCCGGTCGGCGAAGAAGTCGATGGTGTCGGCGAGGGCGAGCGGCTGCTGCCGGTTGTTCAGCAGCCAGCGCGTGCCGCGTTCGACCAGGCGCCGCGAGTGCAGCCGGATCCGGGTCTGGACGGCGGCCTCGACCTTGTTGTCGAGGGCCTCGACCGCGTCCCACACCTCCGCCTGGCGGAAGATCGCGCGGGCCACGGTCTGCGCCCGGACGATCTCCTCCAGGGAGGCCCCGGTCTCCTCGCGCAGCCGGTGCAGATACGTCGTACCGCCCGTGTTGACCGTGTCGTTGACCAGGACGGTCGTGGTGATCTCACGGCGCAGCGGGTGGCTGACGAGGTGCTCGGGGAACCGCTCGCGCAGCGCCGTCGGGAAGTAGGAGTGCAGCAGCGTGCTCAGATACGGGTCGTCCGGCAGCGAGGTGTGCAGCAGCTCCTCGGCGACCGTGATCTTCGTGTACGCCATCAGCACGGCCGTCTCGGGGCCGGTCAGGCCGTGGTCGTGGCTCAGGCGTTCGCGGATCTGCCGGTCCGTGGGCAGGAACTCCAGCGCACGGTCCAGGTGCCCCTCCCTGACCAGGTGCTTCATGAAGCGCTGCTGGGCGTGGAGCATGTCCTTGGACTGGGCGAGGGCGTTGGCGATCGCCGTGTTCTGCGCGTAGTTGTTGCGCAGGACCAGGCGGCCGACCTCGTCCGTCATCTCGGCGAGCAGCTTGTTGCGCTGCTTGACCGTCATGTCGCCGTCGGCGACCAGGCCGTTGAGCAGGATCTTGATGTTCACCTCGTGGTCGGAGGTGTCCACGCCCGCGCTGTTGTCGATGGCGTCGGTGTTGATCCGGCCGCCCTGGCGCGCGAACTCGATGCGGCCGAGCTGGGTCAGGCCCAGGTTGCCGCCCTCGCCGACGACCTTGACGCGCAGGTCGGCGCCGTCGACGCGGATGGCGTCGTTGGCCTTGTCGCCGACGTCGGCGTTCGACTCGGTGCTGGCCTTGACGTAGGTGCCGATGCCGCCGTTCCACAGCAGGTCCACCGGGGCCTGGAGGATGGCCTTCATCAGCTCGGCCGGGGTCATCTTGGAGACCTTGCCCTCGATGCCCAGGGCCTCGCGGATGTGCGCGTTGACGCTGATGGCCTTGGCGCTGCGCGGGAAGACGCCGCCACCGGCCGACAGCAGCGAGGTGTCGTAGTCCTCCCAGCTGGAGCGCGGCAGCTCGAACAGGCGCCGGCGCTCGGCGTAGGAGGTCGCCGCGTCCGGGTTCGGGTCGATGAAGATGTGCCGGTGGTCGAAGGCGGCGACCAGCCGGATGTGCTCGCTGAGCAGCATGCCGTTACCGAACACGTCACCGGACATGTCGCCGATGCCGACGACCGTGAAGTCCTCGCTCTGCGTGTCGACGCCGAGCTCGCGGAAGTGCCGCTTGACGGACTCCCAGGCGCCGCGGGCGGTGATGCCCATGCCCTTGTGGTCGTAGCCGGCCGAGCCGCCGGAGGCGAACGCGTCCCCGAGCCAGAAGTCGTAGGACTCGGCGACCTCGTTGGCGATGTCGGAGAACTTCGCGGTGCCCTTGTCGGCGGCGACGACGAGGTAGGTGTCGTCCCCGTCGTGGCGGACGACGTCCGCCGGGGGCACGACCTCGCCGGCCACCATGTTGTCGGTGATGTCGAGCAGCGCCGAGATGAACGTGCGGTAGCTGGCGATGCCCTCCGCCATCCAGGCGTCCCGGTCCACGGCCGGGTCGGGCAGCTGCTTGGCGACGAAGCCGCCCTTGGCGCCGACCGGCACGATCACGGTGTTCTTGACCATCTGCGCCTTGACCAGGCCGAGGATCTCCGTGCGGAAGTCCTCACGGCGGTCGGACCAGCGCAGACCGCCGCGCGCGACCTTGCCGAAGCGCAGGTGCACGCCCTCGACGCGCGGCGAGTACACCCAGATCTCGTACGCCGGGCGGGGTGCCGGGAGGTCCGGGATGGCCTGCGGGTCGAACTTCATGGAGACGTAGTCGTGCGGCTCGCCCGCGGCCGCCGCCTGGAAGAAGTTGGTGCGCAGGGTCGCCTTGATGACGGTGAGGAAGGACCGCAGGATCCGGTCCTCGTCGAGGCTCGCCACCTGGTCCAGGGCCGCGTCCAGCTCCTCGAGCAGCGCGTCCACGATCTCGCGGCCCGCGCGCTGGCGGTCCGGCGACAGCCGCGCCTCGAACAGGGAGACGAGGAGGCGGGTGGTGTGGACGTTGTGGCGGAGGGTGTCCTCCATGTAGTCCTGCGAGAAGGTCGACCCGGCCTGCCGCAGGTACTTGGCGTACGCCCGCAGCACCATCGCCTGCCGCCAGGTCAGCCCGGCGCTCAGCACGAGGGCGTTGAAGCCGTCGTTCTCGGCCTTGCCGGTCCACGTGGCGGCGAACGCCTCGGAGAACCGCTCGCGCGCGTCGTCGCCCGCGTAGTCGGCGGCCGCGGCGTGGTTCGGCATGCGCAGGCCGAAGTCGTAGATCCAGGCGACGCTGCGGTCGGAGCAGCGCAGCTCGTAGGGCCGCTCGTCGACGACCTCGACGCCGAGCCGGCTGAGCACCGGCAGGACGGCCGACAGCGAGACGGCGGAGCCCTTGCGGTAGATCTTGAAGCGGCGCTCGTCGGGGGCGGCGCCGACCGGCTCGTACAGGCTCAGCGAGAAGTCCTTCTCCTCGGTGAGCTGTTCGATGTGGACGAGGTCGGAGACCGCGGAGCGCGGGGAGTGGTCGGCCTTGTAGCCCTCGGGGAAGGCGTTGCCGTAGCGGCGCAGCAGTTCGGCGGCGTGCTCCTCGCCGAGTTCCGCGTTCAGCGCGTCGGCGAAGCCGTCGGCCCAGGACCGGGCGGCGTCCACCAGCCGGGCCTCGATGCGCTCCTTGTCGGCGTCGGAGAGCTGCGGCAGCTCGGTGCCCTGCGGGACGCGGACCACGAAGTGCAGCCGGGACAGGATCGACTCGGTGTTCCAGGCGGTGAAGTCGACGCTGATGCCGCCGAGCTCCTCCTTGAGGATGTCGATGATCCGCAGGCGTACGCCGGTGGTGTAGCGGTCGCGGGGGAGGTAGACGAGGGCCGAGTAGTAGCGGCCGTATTCGTCCTGGCGCAGGTACAGCCGCAGCCGGCGGCGCTCCTGGAGGTAGAGGACCGAGGTGGCGATGGTCCGCAGCTCGTCGACCGGGGTCTGGAAGAGCTCGTCGCGCGGGTAGGTCTCCAGGATCTGGAGCAGGTCGCGCCCGTCGTGGCTGTGCGGGGAGAAGCCGGCGCCGCTGAGCACCTCGTCGACCTTGCGGCGGATCACGGGGACGCGGCGCACGGACTCGGTGTAGGCGGCCGAGGAGAACAGGCCCAGGAAGCGGCGCTCGCCGACGACCTCGCCGTTCTCGTCGAACTTCTTCACGCCGACGTAGTCGAGGTACGACGGCCGGTGGACGGTGGCCCGGCTGTTGGCCTTGGTGAGGATGAGCAGCTTGTGCTCGCGGGCCTTGGCGCGGGCGTCGGCGGGCAGCCGCTCGAAGGACGGGCTGACCGGGTGGTCGTCGTTCTCGGAGTGGTGCGGGTCCGAGCGCAGTATGCCCAGGCCGGTGCCCGGCACGGCGGCCAGCGAGTCGTCCTCGCGCAGCTCGTACTCGCGGTAGCCGAGGAAGGTGAAGTGGTCGTCGGCCAGCCAGCGCAGCAGCTCGCGGGCCTCCTCGATCTCCTGCTCGCGCAGGTCGGAGTGGGGCTCGTGGGGCAGTTCGTCGGCCATGCGCAGGGCCGCGTCCCGCATCTTGCTCCAGTCCTCGACGGCCTCGCGGACGTCGGACAGGACGCGCAGCAGGTCGGCGGTGATCTGCTTGAGGTCGCCGCGGTCCGTCTCCCGGTCGATCTCGACGTGGATCCAGGACTCGATGTGCGTGTCGTGCGGCAGGTCGCCCTCGGGCGCCGCGGGCAGCACCTCGATGAGCTTGCCGGTCAGGTCGCGGCGGACGACGACCAGGGGGTGGATGACCAGATGGATCCCCCGCCCCTGCCGGGTCAGCTCGTTGGTGACGGAGTCCACCAGGAACGGCATGTCGTCGGTGACCACCTCGACGACCGAGTGGCTGCAGGTCCAGCCGTTCTCCTCGACCGTCGGCGTGTGGACCCGGACGTTCGCCGTGCCCTGCGGGCGGTTCTCGGCCAGCCGGTAGTGCGAGAAAGCGGCTCCGAAGACGTCGACCGGGTCGCGGTCGAGCAGGTCCTCCGGTGCGGTGTGCAGGTAGTAGCGCTGGAGGAACGAGAGCACCGTGTCGTGGTCCGGGGTGCCGGAACCGCCCTCGCCCTTGGTCCCGGTCGGTAGGTGCCCCCCGACCGGGCTGTTCTCAGCTACCCGGGCGGCCCGTTCGAGCAGCTCGGCCTTGGCTTCGTCCAGCTTGGTCTGCATTGTCCTCTGGCTCCTGTCGCGCGCCGTTGCGTGACGTTGAAGGAAGTACGGTCTCTTCCCCTCCGGCGTGACGCCGCGACGCGGGGTGTCCGGTCTGCTTCGACGCTATGCCGAGAGGTGAGATGAGCGGGGGTATATGAGCCATTCTTGAGCTGCCCAGGGGGTGTGACGCCGCTCTCCGCGGCACCCGGGCCCGGGGGACCGATCTCGTCCCGGGGGCCCGTACGCCCCCCTCCCGCCCGTGAGGACCAGCGAGCGGCGCCCGGTCACGGATGTCCTCCGTGGTCGCCGGGCGCGGGGCAGGGGCATCGTCGCCCCCGCGAGCTATCGCGCTGATCACGCCACCCAGGCTATCGCTCCGCACAGGGGGCCCGTCATGAGCCGTATGTGTACAAAACCGGGGGGTGAACTTTGACGTTCTGCACAGGGACGAACCGGGCGGGCGGGGCGTAACTGGCGGGGCGGGACACCCGGGGGCAGCCTGGTGAGCAGACGCTCCGGGCACCGGAGCGGGCCACGGCGCCGGAATCCGGCCGTCCGTTCGCGCCCCGCGTCCGAAAAGAGCGGTCGCCTCCCCGCCGCACGGTCTTGCCACGTCCCGCGCGCGGCGGCACGTTGCCCAGGGACCGGCCGGACGGAGCCGCCGGCCCGGCAAGGAGAGGAGCCCGGCATGACAGCGAAGATCCTCATCGTCACCGGCGACGCCGCGGAGTCGCTGGAGGTCCTCTACCCCTACCAGCGCCTGCGCGAGGAGGGCTACGAGGTCCACATCGCGGCGCCCACCCGCAAGACGCTGCGGTTCGTCGTGCACGACTTCGAACCCGGATTCGACACCTACACCGAGAAACCCGGCTACACCTGGCCGGCCGACCTCGCCTTCTCCGAGGTGGACCCCGGCGCCTACGTGGCCGTCGTCATCCCGGGAGGCCGGGCGCCCGAGTATCTGCGCAACGACCCCGAGCTGCGGAAGATCCTCAAGTCGTTCTTCGACTCCGACAAGCCGGTCGCGCAGATCTGCCACGGCCCCCTGGTCACCGCCGCGGTCGACACCCTGCGCGGCCGCCGGGTCACGGCCTATCCGGCCCTGGAGCTGGACATGCAGGCCGCGGGCGCCACCTTCCAGGACGCCGAGGCCGTCGTCGACGGCACCCTCGTGTCGTCCCGCGCCTGGCCGGACCACTCCGCGTGGATGCGCGAGTTCCTCACGGTGCTGCGGGCGAAGGCGCCGGTGAGCTGAGGCCCGCCACCGCTGTGGGGCGGGGCCGGCACCGGTGCCGCCTCAGGCGGCCAGCCGCTCCGCCTCGGCGACGGCCTCCGCGAGCGTGTCCACGACCGGCACGCCGACCGTCTCCAGGCTGGCCCGGCTGTGCGAGCCGCCCGTGTAGAGCACGGCCCGCGCGCCCACGTGCAGCGCGGCCACCGCGTCGTCGGCGGCGTCCCCGATCACCACCGTGCGCGTCGGGTCCACGCCCGCCAGCGCCTCGATGTGCCGCACCATGTGCTCGGCCTTGCTGCCGCCGGACGGCCCGACCCGGCCATCGACGCGCAGGAAGTGCCCCTCGATGCCGAACCGCCGCACCAGCGGCACCAGCTCGTCGTGCACGTACATGCTGAGGATCGACTGGCTGCGCCCCGCCGACCGCCAGCCCGACAGCAGCTCCGCCACGCCCTCGGTGAGCCCGCACGACACCCGGTGCTCCGCGTAGTACCGGTGGAAGGTCACGTCCATGACCTCCCACTCGGCCTCCGTCGGCAGCCGGCCGAGCAGCCGCTCGTAGAACTTCGGCACCGGTACGCAGTACAGCGCCCGGTACTGCTCGATCGTGATCGGGGCGAGCCCCAGCTCCCCGAAGGCCGCATTCGTCGCCCCGATGATCGCGTCGTTGTCGTGGAACAGCGTCCCGTTCCAGTCCCAGACGATGTGCGCCCCTGACTGCTTCCCCATGCCGAAAACCGTACCCGGCCGCACCGACAATCAAGAGGGGGCCAGGTCAGTCCGCCAGTCCGACCAGGTTCGGGATCTCCTGCGTGGCGTACCAGAGCAGCTCGTGGTCCTCGGCGCCGTCCACGACGAACTGGGCGTCGTCGTCCCCGCCGTCCGCCGCCGGCAGCGCGGCCGCGGCCGCCGCCACGTCCGCCTCGGCGTCGTCGGCGTCCACGTGCACCGCGGCGGCCTTCGCCAGCCGCACGCTCCCGGAGACCCGCACCTCGCCCAGCGCCGACGGGTCCAGTCCCCGGTCCGGGTCGGCGACGGCCGCCTTGTCCGGCACGTCCACGGCGACCACGACCCGGCGGCGCCGCGCGCCCGGGTCCGCCGCGAGCAGCCGCAGCGAGGCCAGGGCGGCCCGGTTCAGCGCGGCGTACTCCAACTCCTCGATGTCATCGGAGAGATACCACTCGCGCAGCGCCGGGGTGACCGCGTACGCGACGAGCCCGGCCCCCAGATCACCCGTCCTGTGCGCCTCGGCGAGAGCGGGGAGGGTCAGGGGGACGTAGACGCGCATGACTGACCGCTTTCTCGTACTCGCTCGGGTGGCTCGACAGCACCTCGGGCGGGCCGTTTCCACGCCGTCCGAGGCGGCCACCAGGATACGTGGGGGCGTCCCCTTTCGAGTCCCCCTCACCTCTCCCCCTCACGTCCACCCCCGTCCGCCGATTCACCCGGTGCCGCCCCGCCGGCACGGGCCCTTGCACCCCCACCTCACCCTGATAGGTGAACCTTCCCGCCGCTCCGACCCGGGCTCCCGCTTCCTTGCCGCCGCCCCGGACGACCCCATACAAGATCAGCGAGCACGAAGTTACCGCCCGGTATGCACCGGGCCCGCCGATCGGGGACTCCATGAACAAGGTCATGACCAGGACCGCCCAGCACCGCCCCGGCAGCCGCCCGCCGTCCCGCCGTGACACCCGCCGCCCCGCCGGCTCCCCGCCCCGCACACCGAGCGGCGGCACCTCCCGTACGACGTCCCCGGGCGCCCGGCCCCCGGGCTCCCCCGGCAGCACCCCGCCCCGGTCCCGCACCCGCCCCGCGGACGGCCGCCCGGCCACCGCACCGAGCGCGGGAACGGCCGTCCCCCGGCCCACGGACGTCTTCGCCGACCGCCTGCTCCTCGTCCTGAGCGGCCAGCGCCCCGTGCACTCGATGCTCCGCCACACCGCGGGCCGCGCCTACGACGACCTCGCCCACCTCGCCGAGCGCGGCCCCCTGCGCACCCGCGGCACCCGCCCGGTCGTCCGCGACCTCGGCTGGTTCGAACCCCGCCCCGGCGCCGTCGAGGTCTTCGCCCGCATCGGCGCCGGCGACCAACTCCGCGCGATGGCCTTCCGCATCGAACAGGGCCCCGACCTCCGCTGGCGCTGCACGGCGGTGGAACTGGGCGGGACCAGGGGGCGACGCGGGGAGGATGACTGAGCGGGGGCGGACGGCTGCTGCCTGACCGGGGGCTCCTTGTCATCGCCACGCCGCTGACCGGTCGCGCGCCGTGGCGTGCCTGACCGGGGGCCCGGCATCGGTCACCGCTGACCGGTCACCCGCCGCGACCTGCCTTGCCGGGGCCCCGGCAGCGCTCGCTGGTGACCGGTCGCGCGCCGCGACGTGCCTGTGTCGGCGGCGCCCCCGACAGCATCGGCGCTGGCCACCGGTCATAAGCCGGGGCGTGCCCGGCCGGGGGCGCCGGTGACCGGCTGCGGCGTGCTTGGCCGGGGCTCCCGGCTTGGGCGCCGCTGGCCGTTGCGGCTGCTTGGCCGGGGCGTACCCGGCTTGGGCGCCGGTGACCACGGCTGCGGTGTGCTGGACCGGGGCGCCCGGCATGGGCGCCGGTGACCGTTGCGGCGTGCGGGCCTGGGGGCAGGCACCGACCAGGCCCCTCACGGCCGTACCGCGACGCGGCAGCCGAGGCGGCGTGACGGGCGGCGGCTACCTACCCGTCCGGGACCCCGGCATCGGCACACCAGTGACCGATCGCCCCCCCCCCCGCGCGCATGCCTGACCTGGGGACGCCCCGGCAAGGGTGCCAGGTGACCGGCTGCGGGCGTGCCGCCCTGGGAAGGGCACCGGCTCCGCGCGGCCGTCCCACGACGCGCCAGCCGACCCGGACAGGCCAGGCGGCGGCTGCGCGCCCGCCCATAGGGCCCCGGTACCCCCACGCCGGGCCCGACTGCCCGCCGCGGCGCGCCCGATCGAGGGCGCCCCGGCATGGGCATCGGTGACCGGCTGCGGCGTCCCGACCGGAGGAAGGGCACCAGCCCCCAGGCAAGCGGTCCCACGATGCGCCGGCCGAGCCCTCAGAGCGGCGGACGGCCGCGCGCAGGGGCGGCCAGGCCGCCCGGAGCGTGGCGGGCGCCCGGGCGGACGCCACCGACCCTCCGCCGCCAACCGACCCACCCGGCCCACACACGGCAAAGGGCCGGATCCTCCCGAAGGAGGCCCGGCCCTGCCGACCGTCGCGCCCGCCAAGACGCGTCCCGGTTACTTCTTGCGCCGGCGCCCGCCGCGCGCCTGCTTGCGGCGCTCCGCGCGCGTGAGGCCGTCGGCCTCGGACCGCACCGGCTCGTCGCCGTTGTCGAAGTCGCCCTCGACGATGTCACCCTCGCCGTCGACCTTGGGCGCGGTGTAGTGCAGCCGGTCCGGACGGCGCGGCGCCTCCAGGCCCTTGGCGCGGATCTCGGGGCGCGCACCCGCCTGCGCGGGCACCGCGTCCTGCTTCTCCAGGTCCGCCACCGGCTTGGTGTCCTCGACCGGGACCTCCTCGACCTGCTGCTCGACCTGGACCTCCAGGTTGAACAGGTAGCCGACGGACTCCTCCTTGATGCCCTCCATCATGGCGGTGAACATGTCGAAGCCCTCGCGCTGGTACTCGACCAGCGGGTCCTTCTGCGCCATCGCGCGCAGGCCGATGCCCTCCTGGAGGTAGTCCATCTCGTAGAGGTGCTCGCGCCACTTGCGGTCCAGGACCGACAGCACGACCCGGCGCTCCAGCTCCCGCATGATCTCGGAGCCGAGCTGCGCCTCACGCGCCTGGTACTGCTCGCGGATGTCGTCCTTGATGGACTCGGCGATGAAGTCCGCGGTGAGCCCGGCACGGTCGCCGGCCGCCTCCTCCAGCTCCTCGATGGTGACCTTCACCGGGTAGAGCTGCTTGAAGGCGCCCCACAGCCGGTCCAGGTCCCACTCCTCGGCGAAGCCCTCGGCGGTCTCCGCGGCGACGTAGGCGTCGATCGTGTCGTCCATGAAGTGCTGCACCTGCTCCTGCAGGTCCTCGCCCTCCAGGACGCGGCGGCGCTCGCCGTAGATGACCTCGCGCTGGCGGTTGAGGACCTCGTCGTACTTCAGGACGTTCTTACGGGTCTCGAAGTTCTGCGTCTCGACCTGCGACTGCGCGGAGGCGATCGCGCGCGTGACCATCTTGTTCTCGATCGGCACGTCGTCCGGCACGTTCGCCATGGACATCACGCGCTCGACCATCTGGGCCTTGAACAGGCGCATCAGGTCGTCACCGAGGGACAGGTAGAAGCGGGACTCACCCGGGTCGCCCTGACGGCCGGAACGACCGCGCAGCTGGTTGTCGATCCGGCGCGACTCATGCCGCTCGGTACCGAGGACGTAGAGGCCGCCGAGCTTCTCGACCTCTTCCTTCTCGGCCTTCACCGCCTGCTCGGCCCGCTCCAGGGCGGCCGGCAGATAGTGCGCCCACTCCTCGATGTGCTCCTCCGGGTCGAGGCCCCGCTGGCGCAGCTCGGCCTCGGCGAGGTCCTCGGGGTTGCCGCCGAGCTTGATGTCGGTACCACGGCCGGCCATGTTGGTGGCCACGGTGACCGCGCCCTTGCGCCCGGCCTGGGCGACGATGATCGCCTCACGGTCGTGCTGCTTGGCGTTGAGCACCTCGTGCTGCACACCGCGCTTGCTGAGCTGCTGCGACAGGTACTCGGACTTCTCGACCGACGTCGTGCCGACGAGGATCGGCTGGCCCTTCTCGTGCTTCTCGACGATGTCGTCGACGACCGCCTCGAACTTCGCGACCTCGGTGCGGTAGATCAGGTCGGACTGGTCCTTGCGGACCATCGGCCGGTTCGTCGGGATGGGCACCACGCCGAGCTTGTAGATCTGGTGGAACTCGGCGGCCTCGGTCATCGCCGTACCGGTCATGCCGGACAGGCCCGGCATCTCCTTGCCGTTGTGGTCGTGCCGCTTGTACAGGCGGAAGAAGTTCTGGAGGGTGATCGTGGCGAGGGTCTGGTTCTCGTCCTTGATCGGCACGCCCTCCTTGGCCTCGATGGCCTGGTGCATGCCCTCGTTGTAACGGCGGCCGGCGAGGATACGTCCGGTGTGCTCGTCGACGATCATGACCTCGTCGTCGATGATGACGTAGTCCTTGTCCTTCTTGAAGAGCTCCTTCGCCTTGATGGCGTTGTTCAGGTAGCCCACCAGAGGGGTGTTGACCGACTCGTAGAGGTTGTCGATGCCCAGCCAGTCCTCGACCTTGGCGACGCCGGACTCGTGGATGGCGACGGTGCGCTTCTTCTCGTCGACGTCGTAGTCGCCGGTCTCCTCGAGGCCCTTGAGCGGGTTGCCGGGCTCGCCGCGCTTGAGGCGCGTGACCAGCTTGGCGAAGTCGCCGTACCACTTGGTGGCCTGGTCGGCCGGGCCGGAGATGATCAGCGGCGTACGGGCCTCGTCGATGAGGATGGAGTCGACCTCGTCGACGATCGCGAAGTTGTGGCCGCGCTGGACCAGCTCGTCCTGCGACCACGCCATGTTGTCGCGGAGGTAGTCGAAGCCGAACTCGTTGTTCGTGCCGTAGGTGATGTCGCAGGCGTACTGCTCGCGGCGCTGGGCCGGCGTCATGTTGGCGAGGATGCAGCCGACGCTCAGGCCCAGGAACTTGTGGACGCGGCCCATCATCTCGGAGTCGCGCTCGGCCAGGTAGTCGTTGACCGTGATGAGGTGGACGCCCTCGCCGGACAGCGCGTTCAGGTACGCGGGCAGCGTGCCGACGAGCGTCTTGCCCTCACCGGTCTTCATCTCGGCCACGTAGCCGAGGTGGAGCGCCGCGCCACCCATGATCTGCACGTCGTAGTGACGCTGGCCCAGGACGCGCTTGGCCGCCTCGCGCACGGTGGCGAACGCCTCGGGCAGCAGGTCGTCCAGCGTCTCGCCGTCGGCGTAGCGCTGCTTGTACTCATCGGTGAGGGCCCGCAGCTCGGCGTCGGAGAGGTCGACGAAGTCCTCTTCGATGGAGTTGACCTGGTCCGCGATGCGGTGCAGCTTGCGCAGGATCTTACCTTCGCCTGCACGCATGATCTTCGAGAGGACGGACACGGGGGTTGGTCTCCTTGCCGGTCGGGCCTGGGACGGTCGGTTTTCCTTCTGACGTGACTGAGCAACGGCCATCGTATGCGAGGACCCCGCCGCGCCGGGAGCCTGCCGGGGGCGCCGGGCCTCCGCTCCTTCGAATGTCCGTCAAAGGGACAACGGCCGGGGGTGTCGGATGGTGCCGCGTTCCGCCGCTGAATTGTGCCGAACGCGGTCGCGCGCTCACTCCCCGCGCCCGTGTCCCGCTCCTCCGCCGCGTATTCGGATGGCGCGCCGTGGGGGCCTTTGAGGAGAATCGGCCGATGGAACCCGCCACGCTCACCACCGGCCGCCTCCTGATGCGCACGGTCGGCCCGGGCGACACCGATGCCGTGTACGAGGCCGCCCAGGACCCCGACATCCAGCGCTGGACGACCATCCCGTCCCCTTATCTGCGCGAGCACGCCCACAGCTTCACGCACGAACTGGTCCCGGAGGGCTGGCGGAACGGCTCGATGTTCACGTGGGGGCTGTTCCTCCCCCGCGACGGGGACCTGGTCGGCATGATCGGCCTCACGATGCGTTCCATGAGCTCCGCCGAGATCGGCTACTGGGGCACCAAGAAGCACCGCGGCCGCGGCTATGTCACGGAGGCGGTGCTCGCCGTGTCCCGGTGGGCCTTCTCCGATCTGCTCGTGGACCGCGTGGAGTGGCGCGCCGAGGCGGGCAACGGGCCCTCCCGCGCGGTCGCCGAGCGCGCCGGCTTCACGGTCGAGGGCACCCTGCGCTCCGCCCTGATCCACCAGGGCGTGCGCCGCGACTGCTGGGTGGGTTCCCTGCTCCCGTCCGACCTGGGTCTGCCGTCCACGGCCCCCTATCTGCCCGCGCGCCGGCCGCCGTCGTAGTCCCGCCGGGGCCGTCCCCGACGACGTCGCAGTTCACGCCCGAGTGTCAGTGCCACGTCCTAAGGTGCGCACCATGACGACCCCGCGCCCCACCCTCCACCTCTCGGCCGACGAGGCCCGTCGCATCGTGCTGCGCGCGCAGGGCTTCCTAGGCGCCCCCGACCGCCGGGGCGGCGTCCGCGGCGTCCTGCGGCACCTCGGCGCGGTCCAGCTCGACACGATCTCCGTGCTGGCCCGCAGCCATGAACTCGTCCCGTACGCCCGCCTGGGCGCCGTCGGCCGCAAGACGGTCGAGGCCGCCTACTGGACCGACACGCACGCCTTCGAGTACTGGTCGCACGCCGCCTGCATCCTGCCCGTGGAGGAGTGGCCGCACTTCGCGTTCCGGCGCCGCGCCTACCGCGCCCGCCCGCAGTGGCATCACGAGCTCCCCGAGGGCGCCTACGACCAGGTGATCAAGCAGCTCCGCGCGGAGGGCCCGCTGACCGCGACCGAGCTGGGCGGCGCCAAACGCACCAGCGAGTGGTGGGACTGGTCGGGCGCGAAGGTCGCCGTCGAGCGCGCCCTGATGTACGGCGAGGTGGTGTGCGTGGAGCGCCGCGGCTGGAAGCGCCTGTACGACCTCGCCGAGCGGGCCATCCCCGCGTCCCTGCTGCACGACGAGCTGGACGACGCCGAGTGCCTGCGACGGCTCGTCGGCCTGGCCGGTCAGGCGCTCGGGGTGGGCACCCGCGCGGACATCGCCGACTACCACCGGCTGAAGGGCGAGCAGGTCGACGCCGTGATCGCCGACTCGGGGCTGGTGCCGGTGACGGTGGAGGGCTGGGCCAAGCCGGCCTGGGCGGACCCGGCGGCGCTCGGCACACCACCGCGCGGCCGTCACCGTACGACTTTGCTGTCGCCGTTCGACTCGCTGATCTGGGAGCGGGCGCGCACGGAGCGGATCTTCGGCTTCACCCACCGTCTGGAGGCGTACGTCCCCCGGCAGAAGCGTGTCCACGGGTACTTCGCCATGCCGGTCCTGGCCGGCGGCCGTCTGGTCGGCCGGGTCGATCCGGCCCGGGAGGGCCGCACCCTGGTGGCGAAGCAGGTCTCGCTGGCCGGCCCGAAGGCGGTACCGGCGGTGGCGCAGGCGCTGGCCGAGGCGGCGGGCTGGGTCGGCTGCACGGACGCGCGGGTGGAGCGGGTCGACACCCCGGAGCTACGCGAACCGCTCGCGAGGGAGCTGGCCCTCCTGATGGCGTGACCCGCGAGGCCGTCCGGGGCCCGGGTCAGCGGATCTCGAGGATCTTCTCCCGCATCGCGTACACCACGGCCTCCATCCGGGAGTGCAGCTGCAGCTTCTCCAGGATGTTGCGCACGTGGTTCTTCACGGTGTTCTCCGAGATGAACAACTCCTTGGCGATGTCCCGGTTGTTCATCCCGGTGGCGACGAGCTTGAGCACCTCCAGCTCCCGGTCGGTGAGCCGCGGCGCGGGCACGAGCCGGCGCTCGTCCGTCCGCTGGATCATCGACTTGAACTCGGTGAGCAGCTTCGACGCCATGGACGGGCTGATCTGGGACTGCCCGTCGGCCACCGCGCGGATGGCGGTGGCGACCTCGTCCGTGGAGATCTCCTTGAGGAGGTAGCCGGTCGCGCCCGCCTTGATGGCGTCGTAGAGGTCGGCCTCCTCGTCGCTGATCGTCAGCATGATGATCTTCGCGCTGGGGGCCACCTCCTTGATGGAGGTGCAGGCCTCGATGCCGCCCCGCCGGGGCATGCGGACGTCCATCAGCACGATGTCGGGCAGCAGGTCGGCGGCCTTGTCGACGGCCTCGGCGCCGTCGCCCGCCTCCCCCACCACCTGGATGTCCTCCTCGGCGGCGAGCACGATCTCCAGTCCACGGCGGAACAGGGCGTGGTCGTCCACGACGAGGACTCTGATCGGCTCCTTGCGCGGAGAGCCCGCGTCCGGGCCCGCGCCGACGACATGACCGTCGGCGTCCTCGTCCCGCATCGGTCCGAAGCTGTCCGTCATGGTTCCTCCCCCTGAGGCTGTGGCTGGTCGCATGCCATCGCCAACCCAAGGCAGTGGCCCATCGGTTGGGCCGTCCGGTCATGATTCCATGCCTGGCCGACACTGCGGTGACGTGCGGGGCGCGAACTGGTCGCACACCGGTGCCCCTGGGGGCGCACACGCGCTTCCAGGGGCACCGCTCAGCCGTCGGCCGGGTGGGTCAGCCGCCCAGCGTGCCACCGGCCGCTGGTGCTTGCGCCTCGGTGACCATCGGGTCCGTGCTCAGATGGATGACGCCGTAGTCGTAGGCGTGACGCCGGTAGACGACGCTCGGTTCCTTCGTCTCGGAGTCGACGAACAGGTAGAAGTCGTGCCCGACCAGCTCCATCTCGTAGAGAGCCTGGTCGAGAGTCATCGGGGAGGCCACGTGGGTCTTCTCGCGCACGACGAGCGGGCCTTCGCCCTTCACCTCGAGCGAGCCGATCTTCTTGGTGGGAATCGCGTCCGGCTCTTCGGTCTCGAAGGCCTGCCCGTTGCCGTTGAGCGTGGCGGCACCGGGGACGTGGTCGGGCACCTCGGCCGCCGAGATCCGGCGTGCGCCCCGGCGCGAGAACCGCTTGTCGTGCTGCTTGCGCAGCCGGGCGTCCAGCTTCTCCGCCGCGAGGTCGAGCGCCGCGTACGGGTCGCTGGCCGCTGCCTCCGCCCGGATCACCGGACCGCGGGAACGCAGGGTGATCTCCACCCGGTCGCAGCGGTCGGCCTGTCGCGGGTTGGGCTCCTTGGACACCTCGACGTCGAGGCTGATCACCTTGGCATCGAGCCTCTGGATCTTCTCCAGCTTCAGCTTCTCGGCCACGTGCTTGCGGAACCGCTCGGGCACCTCGGTCTTGCGGCCCTTGACGACGATGTCCACGCAGAACTCCGTTCCCGGATCGCTCCGCTCCGACGGCGGAGCATCTCCCTTTTGCACCAGGCTCCGGTAGGCCCCGGAACCTCGGACTCGGCGACTTCCACCTCCTCCTCCCCCATGGGCAAGATCTCCACCCCATGGCCGAGGGTGATGGTTGAAAACCCACGGCACGGCATTCGGATACTGCGGGGATGGCCTGCGGCTTTCCCTCACAACCGAACATATCTCGCCCGGAGGGATGTCGTCACCCTCTACTACCGTGTACCTCCGTTCAGGTGAATTGATCCTCTCGTCACCTGCAACGATGCAACTTCCCTGTCAGTTCCGGTTTATTTCGAAAGAATCAGGGGCGGCGGCGATCACGGCCGCGCGGATCGTGGAACCGGCCCGTCCGCGGCCGTCGATTCCCGGCGTGCCCCGTGTTCGCCGCACCGCACCCTCCGTCGATCCCGCACTGTCTTCCCCTCTGCCTTCCCGGCTTCCCACGCGATACACAGGCGTGGACGCGTCACCGAACTCCCCGTTCCCCTCGTTCCCTCCTCCATACGCGCGCGAGCCGTCCTCCGTTCGGCCAAAGCCGCCGCCGGCCGCGCGGATTCCCAGGTCGCCGCCCGCCGGCCCGGTCCCCACCGCCTCCCGGACGGCGCGCGCCGCCTCCGCCAGGGACGCCCCCGTCGTCATCAGGTCGTCCACGAGCACCACGGACCCGGCACCGGCGAGCAGCCGCCCGCCGCCGGGGACGACGGAGAGCGCGCCCGCGAGGTTGACCAGCCGCTGCCGGGAGCTGAGCCCCGTCTGGTCGGCCACCCCGCGCGCCTGCCGCAGGACGGCGGCCACCCGCGCCGGCGTCCCGGTCCGCCGCAGCGCACCCGCCGCCGCGAGCGCGATCCGCCGCGCGGGATCGTGCCCCCGCGCCCGCGCCGCCGCCCGCGCGGACGGGACGGGCACGAGCAGCACGGAACCGTCCCCGCCGGCCCGGACGGACGCCCCCGCACGGCAGGCACCCCGGCTCTCACGCAGCCCCGCACCGCCGGCGTCCCGGCTCTCCCGCAGCCCCGCCCGCACGGCCCACGCCAGCGCCGCTCCGAGCGGTGCCGCAAGGGCCAGCGCGCCGCGTTCCTTGTGGGCCAGCAGCACGGCCCGCACCTCGTCCGTGTACCGGGCCGCCGCGTGCACCTCGGGCAGTCCGGGCGGCTCCGGCACCGGTCGCACCCGGCTCGGCGCGGTCCCGGTCAGGACGGCACGGCACTCCGGGCAGAGCACCGTACGAGGCTTCCCGCAGCCTCCGCACTCGGCCGGCAGCACCAGATCCGTGAGGTCCTGCCACCACCCCCGCATGGCCTCCACTCTGCCAAGACGGGCAGGGACCGGCCACCCCTGTGGATAACCGCCTGTGGAAAAACAAGAGCCACGCCCGGAACCGGTTTTCCACCGGCGGAAGCCGAATTCCGTTCACCGCACAACGAATCGGAATGAGCACCGCTCATGAGCACGCCGGAAGAAACGACGGGCGCGCCCGGGAAAACCCACCGGGCCCGCGCGCAAACCGTCCAGGGCGAATACCACCGCCCCGCACACAAAAGCCCGCACCGGTCCCCTGCCCCGGCGCCCGCCCGGAAAACCGAGCGGGCACACACGGCTCAGCCCGGATAGACCGGCGCCGTCCCGTCCGCGGCGACCTTCTGCCACTGCGTCCCGGACTGCAGCCGGACGATCCCGTCCTCCGAGTACCCGACCAGCGGCAGCCGCGCGTCCTCGGACGCGGTGATCTCCTTGACGCCGCTGAGGGCCGCCGGCGCGGGCCCCTCCGGCGTGGAGCCGTCCACCTGCACGTACCGCATCGTCTGCACGCCGTCCTTCTCACGGCCGACCACGACGAGCCGGCTGTCCCCGGCCCAGGACATGGCCGTGATCTCCTCCAACTCGGGTGCCGCGGAGCGCAGTTCGTGCACGGACACCCCGGAGCCGTCGCCGGCCCCGTCGGCCCCTCCGTCGTCGCCTCGCTCGATCCGCCCGATGAGCAGGGAGGACTTCTCGCCGTCCTTCACGACGAGCGCGACACGCACACCGTCGGCGGCCACCCGGACCGACTCGATCCGGCCCTCGAGACCGGGCGGGGTCTTCACCTCGACCGGGTCGTCGACGCCCTTCCTCAGCAGGAGCAGCCGCGGCTTGCCGGGGTCGCGGTCGGCCACCCACAGGTCGCCCCGCGCGTCCCAGCTGGGCGCCGACAGCCGCTTCCCGGCCGACGGACCGGCGCTGGTCAGCTCGGGCTCCCCGAGCGGACCGCCCGACACCAGCGCCCCGACGTACAGGTTCTTGCCGTCGAGTCCGACCCCGGCCGCCATGTCCTCGTCGCGCGCGACGGCCGCCGACCCCAGCTGCACGTCCTCCCCGAGGGCGCCCGGCACCGGGGTGGGCTCACTGTCGGCGGTCGCCGCCGCCAGCCGGACCAGCCGGTGCTTGTCGTTGAGGAAGTACAGGTAGTCGGCGCGCTTCACGGAGCCGCGCACGGCGATGTCCTCGGCGTCCTCCGAGGTGAGGCGGCACAGCTGCCGGTCACCCGCGCGCAGTTCGACCTCGTCCATGGTGGGCGTGAGGTTCTGGAGGGTGAACAGCAGCTGGGCGGCCATCTCCCGGCACTTGTCCACGCCGACCCGCGCCGCCTTGCCGTTCAGCGGCACCGTCAGCTTGTTCTGGTCGTCCGGCGTCAGCGACTCCGAGGCGTTCCGCAGCGCCGTACCGGTCGGGAAGCTGGAGCGGACCACCGGGTCGAGCCAGCGTGTGGGGCCGCGGAGCAGCGAGCGCACCGCCTCGGTCACCGGGTCGACGTTCCTGCGCACATAGACGGGATCGGCGACGGCCGCCGTGTGCGGGGCCGTCCCGGCACTGGTGTCCGTGGCGAAGTAGTAGCGGTCGACCGACAGGTAGTTGCGCTGGAAGTCCGACCGGCCCATGACGACGCCGCGCGGCGGCACGTCGATGCGCCACTGACGGGTCTTCTTGTCCCGGACGAGGTGCATGCTCTCGCGGTAGTCGCCGTCGGCGGGCGCGTACGACTGCTCCGCGTCCACCGTGGCGACGCGGGTGCCGGTCAGCGTGTACGACAGGCTGTCCGTCTCCTCCCGGCTCAGCCGGTCGGGCTGGGCGCCGGGGCCGTCGGCGAGCACGGTCGTGGACCGCAGCGGGTGCCATTTGGCCGACGCCTGCGGGGTCAGGTACTTGCGGGCTATCTCGTAGTCCGGGTCGTCGCTGGTCAGCGCCTCCAGGAAGCCCGTGACGATCTCGGAGTACGACGCGTCCTCGTGCGGCGGCACGGCGAAGACCCGCACCTGCGCCTCCTGCCGCGGTGTGGACTCCACCCCGCGCAGATCACCGTTGTCGGGCATCGAGGCACACCCGGCCAGCAGGACGGCGCCGCAGGCCGCGAAGGCCGCCGCGCGCCCCGGTCCGTGCCGCCGGACGGCCCGCTTGCGGTCAGCGCCCACGAGTTGTCTCCCCCTGCTTGTCCGGCTCTCCGGCCTTCCCGGCCCCCTGGCCCGGCACGTCCCTCTCGCCGGGCTGCTCCCCGATGGTGTCCTCCAGCCGCCGCGTGCCCGACGCGGGCCGGGGCACCACCCGGGCCCCGTTGCCGGGCAGCGCCGTCGGGTCGGCCTTGGGCGCCGCGCTCTGCCGCGGCGCTATCGGGTCGCGCACGGGCCGCAGCGCCCCCTGCTCGCCCTGCGGCTGGGCCGGTACGGTCGCGGACTTGCCCCCGGAGGGCAGTCCGGCGTCGTCCAGGCCGCGGTTGCGCCGCGAGTCCTTCGGTTCCAGGGGTATCGGTGAGCCTCGGAGCGGTTCGTCGGCCGTACGCGGCAGCGTCAGCCGGAACTGCGAGCCACCGCCCGGCTCACCCCACGCCTGGAGCCAGCCGCCGTGCAGCCGCGCGTCCTCCAGCGCGATGGACAGGCCCAGTCCGGTACCGCCCGTGGTCCGCGCGCGGGCCGGGTCGGCCCGCCAGAAGCGGCTGAACACGCGGGTCGCCTCGCCGGGCTTGAGCCCTACGCCGTAGTCGCGCACCGCGACCGCGACCGCCCCGCCGGCCGCCGCCAGCTTGACCACGACATCCTGGCCCTCGCCGTGCTCGACGGCGTTGACCACCAGGTTGCGCAGCACGCGCTCCACCCGGCGGGCGTCCGCCTCGGCGACGACGGGCTGCTGGTCACCGGCCACGCGTATCCGGGTGCCCTTGCGCTCGGCGAGCGGCTCGGCGCCACTGACGACGCGCCGCACGACCTCCCGCAGGTCGATCGGCTCGGCCTCCAGCGCGGCGGCACCGGCGTCGAAGCGGCTGATCTCCAGCAGGTCGGCGAGCAGCGACTCGAACCGGTCCAGCTGGTCCGCCAGCAGCTCCGCCGACCGCGCGGTCACCGGATCGAAGTCCTCGCGCGCCTCGTGGATGACGTCGGCCGCCATCCGGACGGTCGTCAGCGGGGTGCGCAGCTCGTGCGACACGTCGGAGACGAACCGGCGCTGCATCCGCGACAGGTCCTCCAGCTGCTGGATCTTCACCTGGAGGTTCTGCGCCATCTTGTTGAAGGCCTCGCCCAGGCGGGCGATGTCGTCCTCGCCGGTGACCTTCATCCGTTCCTGGAGCCGCCCGGCCGACAGCCGCTCGGCGATGCCGGCCGCCATCCGGACGGGCGTGACGACCTGGCGCACCACGAGCCACGCGATGGCCCCGAGGAGGACGACGACGAACAGCCCGGCGGTCGCGAGCGTCGTCTTGACCAGGCTCAGCGACTTCTCCTCCTGCGTGAGCGGGAAGAGGTAGTACAGCTGGTACTGGTCGCCGTTGGGGTCGCTGACCTGCTTGCCGATCACGAGGCCCGGCTGGGACTCCTTGTGGGCGCTCGGCTGGTAGACGATCCGGGTGTAGCTCTGGAAGACGCCTGTGGTGCCGTCGATCCGCTCCCGCAGTGCCTCGGGCACGCTCGCGGTCGGGTCGACCCCGCCGGAGGCACGCCGGCCGCGCCCCCCGGTCTCACTGCCCGCGGCGGCGGGCAGCGTCACGACCTCGAAGGCGCCCTGACCGCCGCTGGACAGCGACGAGACGGTGTCGCTCATCCACTGGATGACGTTCTGCCGGGACCGCTCGTCGGCGGCGGCACCGTCGTCGGCGGAGCCCGCCGCGGACTCGTCGGCCCGCTGCTTGGCTGCCGCGAACCCACCGGTCGCCTGGCTCTGCGAGGCCTTCACCTTCGCGTCGAGCAGGCCGTTGCGGACCTGCCCGATGACGACGAAACCCAGCAGCAGGACGACGCCCAGCGACATCACCAGGGTCGAGACGACGACCCTGAGCTGGATGTTGCGCCGCCACAGCCGCATGACCGGCAGCAACGGCCGGCGCACCCAGCGCAGCAGCAGACGGAGGACCGGGCTGCCCTGGACCCCGCCCTGCAGCAGCCCGCCTTCCAGAAACCGCCCCCAGCGGGAACCCGCCGTCTTCCGGCCGACAGGCCGCTCCCGACGGGTCCCGGTCCGACCGGGGGCCGTAGCGGCACTGTCCTGGGACATGTCAGCTCGGCCCTGCCTTGTATCCGACACCACGGACGGTCACGACGATCTCCGGGCGCTCGGGGTCCTTCTCGACCTTGGAACGCAGTCGCTGGACGTGGACGTTGACCAGCCGGGTGTCGGCCGCGTGCCGGTAGCCCCAGACCTGCTCGAGCAGCACCTCACGCGTGAACACCTGCCACGGCTTGCGGGCCAGCGCGACCAGCAGGTCGAACTCCAGCGGCGTCAGCGCGATGGACTGCCCGTCCCGCTTCACGGAGTGCCCCGCCACGTCGATGACCAGGTCGCCGATGGCGAGCTGCTCGGGTGCCGGCTCCTCCGACCTCCGCAGCCGCGCCCGGATGCGGGCCACGAGCTCCTTCGGCTTGAACGGCTTCACGATGTAGTCGTCGGCGCCGGACTCCAGGCCGACGACGACGTCGACCGTGTCGCTCTTCGCCGTCAGCATCACGATCGGCACGCCGGACTCCGCCCGGATCAGGCGGCAGACCTCGATGCCGTCCCGGCCGGGAAGCATCAGATCGAGCAGCACCAGATCGGGCTTGGTCTCGCGAAATGCGGCCAGCGCCTTGTCGCCGTCGGCTACGAAAGACGGCTCAAAACCTTCACCACGCAGCACAATGCCGAGCATCTCGGCCAGTGCGGTGTCGTCGTCGACGACAAGGACTCGTCCCTTCATAAACGACATCATCCCATTCTCATAACGGTGGCGAAGGCAGTGGTGAGATAGGTCACCGACCAGCGACCTTAGTCGTAGGTCATCCGCACTGTCTGCCCTCGTCCCCTACACAGTGCGTGACCTTTGGAGGGGTTTGACCCCCTCTGCCCACCCTGTCGCTACGGCTGGATCATGTCGTTCGCGCCGTCGACCCCGCCCTCGCGCACAGCTGGGTCAGCGCCTCGGCCGTCACAGGAGACGCGGTGCCCTCCTCCGTCACGATCGCCGTGATCAGCTCCGGCGGCGTCACGTCGAACGCCGGGTTGTACGCCTGCGTCCCCAGCGGCGCGACGGGAATCCCGCCGCCCGGCCCGCCCACGACCGGCGCCTGCGGCACCGCGAACTCCGTCACCTCGGCCCCGGCCCGCTGCTCCACCTCGATGGACGCCCCGTCCGGCGTCGCCGGATCCACCGTCGTCAGCGGCGCCACCACGATGAACGGCACATGGTGGTACCGCGCCAGCACCGCGAGCGGATAGCTCCCGACCTTGTTCGCCACCGAGCCGTCGGCCGCGATCCGGTCCGCCCCGATCAGCACCGCGTCCACCTCACCCGCCGCGAACAGCGAACCCGCCGCGTTGTCCGTGAGCAGCGTGTACGCCATCCCGGTGCGCGCCGCCTCGTACGCCGTCAGCCGCGCCCCCTGCAGCAGCGGCCGCGTCTCGTCCACCCACAGCCGCCTCAGCCGCCCCGCCCGGTGTGCCGCGAGCGCCACCGCGAACGCGGTGCCCTCACCACCCGACACCAGCGCCCCGGTGTTGCAGTGCGTGAGGACGCGATGCCCACCGCCCGGCAGCAGCTCGTCCAGCAGGGCCAGTCCCCGCTCGGCCATCCTGGCGCTCGCCTCGGCGTCCTCCGCGTGCAGCGCCCGCGCCGCCCCGAGCGCCGCCGACGCCGCCCGCCGCGCGTCACCGCCCGCCGCCGACTCGGCACGGTAGGCGTCCCGCGCCCTGCGGACCCCGAGCGCCAGGTTCACGGCGGTCGGACGGGCACCCGCCAGCTCGTCGGCCGCGGCGTCCACGTCGAACCCGCGCGCGGCGGCGAGCGCGACCCCGTAGGCCCCGGCGATCCCGAGCAGCGGCGCCCCCCGCACGGCCAGCGAACGGATCGCCTCCACCAGCACGGAGGCGTCCGTGCACACCAGCTCGACCTCCTCCGCGGGCAGTCTCGTCTGGTCCAGCAGGACCACGACCGGGCCCTCCGGCCGCTCGTCCCACCGGATCGCCGGTATCTCGGCCGGCCTGTCGTCCCCGCCGGAATGCGCGTACTGATCAGCCATGCCGTCAGTCTGCCCCGCATCCGGCGGACAATTGAAGGGAAGCAGGCCACACCTCGGCGGGTACCTCCCCGGTGCCCCCATGGCACGATGGCTGCCGAACTGCCGCCGCGACCGCGGACGGGCACCGTGAAGGAGCGACGATGAAAGACACTCCGGGCTGGGCCTCGCCCGGATCCGCCCCGTCCGACGGGCAGGAACCCGGCGCGTCCGGTCCCGCCGAGCCCTCGGTCAGCGCCGACTCCGCGCAGCAGCCACCGGCGGACCAGCAGGCCCCCGGCCCGAAGTGGTCCAAGGAGCAGCCCCCGGCGGGCCAGTGGTCCGCGCCCACGGGCGCCCAGGCCCCCGGCCAGGCCCCGCCGCCCCCACCGCCCGGCCCGGGCTGGGGCGCCAGGCCCCCGGCCGGCCCCGGCGCGCCCGGCGGCTGGGGCGGCGCCCCCCAGGGCTACGGGCCGCCCGGCGGATACGGCGGCTGGGGCGGTGGCTGGGGCGGACCCCCGCCGGCCGCCAAGCCCGGCGTGATCCCGCTGCGCCCCCTGGGCGTCGGCGAGATCCTCGACGGCGCCGTCTCCACCATGCGCGCCCACTGGCGCACGGTCCTCGGCGTCTCCCTCACCGTCGCCGTCGTGACGGAGATCCTCGTCATCCTCGTCCAGGGCTTCCTCCTGGACGAGCGCGTCAGCACCGAGGCCCTCAACGACCCGAGCGCCACCCTCGACGAGCTCACCCGCGCCATGGGCGACTCGCTGATCAACTCCGGCGTGATCTTCCTGATCTCGGCGATCGGCACCGTCATCGCCACCGCCCTGCTGACGACCGTCACCAGCCGCGCCGTGCTCGGCAAGCCGGTCAGCACCGGCGAGGCGTGGCGCGACGCCCGTTCGCAGGTGCCGCGCCTCTTCGGCCTGCTCTTCCTGCTGCTCCTCATGACCGTCGGCGTCGCCGTCGCGGGCGCCGTCCCGGGCATCGTCCTGGCCGCCTCGGGCGCCACGGAAGCGGGCTTCGCCCTCGTCGTCCTCGGCTCGATCGGCGGCTTCGTCGTCGCGCTGTGGCTGTGGTTCCGCTTCTCCCTCGCCTCCCCCGCGCTGATGCTGGAGAAGCAGGGCATCAGGAAGGCGCTCAGCCGCTCCGCCAAGCTCGTCAAGGGCGCCTGGTGGCGGGTCTTCGGCATCCAGCTCCTCGCCATGATCATCGCGAACGTCGTCGCGGCGATCGTCGTCATCCCGTTCACGTTCCTGGCGGGCGCGGTCAGCGGCCAGGGCGCCGCCGGCATCCTCGACGGCACCACCGACTTCGGCTGGACGTTCCTCATCGTCAGCGGCGTGGGCTCGGTGATCGGCTCCATGATCACCCTGCCCATCACGGCCGGCGTGACCGTGCTGCTCTACATCGACCAGCGCATCCGCCGCGAGGCCCTCGACCTCGAACTGGCCCGCGCGGCCGGCGTCCAGAACTCCGGCACCGGCACCCCGGGGAGCTGAATAGGTGAGTCCGACGGGGGGAGTTCTCACAGCGGTACCGGGGCTGCGGGAAGCAGCCGCACGCGCCCTCGCGCGCGCCGGTGACACGTCCGTACGCGCGGCGGCGGCGGCGGACGACGCGCCGCCGCTGACCACGCCGCGCGACCCCGCCCGGGAGGCGGCCCGGCGCGAGCTGTCCAAGAGCATGTACCACGAGGACGATCCCAGCTGGTTCCAGCGCGCGCTGGACACCTTCTGGGGCTGGGTCGAGGACCTGTTCGACAGCGCCGCGACCGTCACTCCCGGCGGCCCGCTCGGCCTGGTCGTCGTCATCCTCGTCGTCCTCGCCGTGATCGGCCTGCTGTGGTGGCGCCTGGGCACCCCGCGCCGCGAACCCGCGTCGTCCGCCGCCCTGTTCGACGACCGCCCCTGCAGCGCCGCCGACCACCGCTCCGCCGCCGAGGCCCACGCCGCCCAGGGCCACTGGAACCGGGCCGTCCAGGAGCGCATGCGCGCCATCGTCCGCGCCCTTGAGGAACGCGCCCTCCTCGACGTCCGCCCCGGCCGCACCGCCGACGAGGCCGCCGCCGACGCCGGCCGACCCCTGCCCTCCCACGCCGACCGGCTGCGGGCCGCCGCCCGCGCCTTCGACGACGTCACGTACGGCGGGCGGACCGCGACCCGGCAGACGTACCAGACCCTCGCGGCCCTCGACCGCGACCTGGAGAACACCAAGCCGCAGCTCGCCGCCCAGGCCTCCGGCACGGGCCCCCAGGACCACCAGGGAGCCGCCGGATGACGACCGAGGCCACACACCCGTCCACCTCGGCCTCGCCCACCGCCCGCCACCTGTGGACCCGCACCCGGGGCATCGCCCTCGGCGTCGTCCTCCTGCTCGCGGCGGCCGTCGCGATCGCCACGATCCGCTCCGACGCCCGGCACGGCACCCTCGACCCCCGCTCCGCCGACCGCCAGGGCAGCAGGGCCGTCGCCGAACTCCTCGCCGACCGCGAGGTGGACACGCGCGTCGTCACCACCCTGGACGGAGCCCGCGCCGCCGCCGACGCCGACACCACCCTCCTCGTCGCCGCCCCCGACCTGCTCACCCCCACCCAGCAGAGGGCGCTGCGTGCGGCGACCGCCGACGCCGGAGGCCGCACGCTCCTCGTCGCACCCGGCAGCCCGTCCGTCGAACGGCTCGCCCCCGGCGTCACCGCCGACCCCGCGAACAGCCTCGACTCCGCGCTCTCCCCGGACTGCGCGCTGCCCGCCGCACGCCGGGCCGGCACCGCCGAGACCGGCGGCATCCGCTACACCACCACCCACCTCGACGCCGACGAGTGCTACCCCAGCAACCGCCTCGCCACCCTCCTGCGGATCCCGGAGACCGGCGGCGACGGCACCGGCGACACCGTCGTCATCGGCGCGCCCGACATCCTCTTCAACGACCGCCTCGACGAGCAGGGCAACGCCTCGCTCGCCCTCCAGCTCCTCGGCTCCCGCCCCCATCTGGTCTGGTACCTCCCCACGCTCTCCGACGCCTCGGCCGCCGACCCGGACGACCAGCAAAGCTTCTTCGACCTGCTCCCCTCGGGCTGGCTCTGGGGCACCCTGCAGCTCTTCATCGCCGCGGCCGTCGCCGCCCTGTGGCGGGCACGCCGACTCGGCCCCCTGGTCCCCGAGAAACTCCCCGTCGCGATCCGCGCCTCCGAGACCGTCGAAGGCCGGGCCCGCCTCTACCGCAAGGCCAACGCCCGCGACCGCGCGGCCACCGCTCTCCGCTCCACCACACGCATCCGCCTCGCCCCCCTCGTCGGTGTCCCCCTCACCCAGGCGCACGCGCCCGAGACCCTGCTCCCCGCACTCTCCGCCCACCTGCGCCGGCACGGGGACGGACAGACCCTGCACACCCTCCTCTTCGGCCCGCCGCCCGGCGACGACGCGGCACTCGTCTCCCTCGCCGACCAACTCGACGCCCTCGAAAGAGAGGTACGCCGTCCATGATGGACCCGACCACTGACAACGCCGGGAACACCGGGGACCAGGGCACCGCCCGCGCCTCCCTGGAGGCCCTGCGCGCCGAGATCGCCAAAGCCGTGGTCGGCCAGGACCCCGCCGTGACCGGTCTCGTCGTCGCGCTCCTGTGCCGCGGCCACGTCCTCCTCGAAGGCGTCCCCGGCGTCGCCAAGACCCTGCTCGTCCGTGCTCTCGCGTCGGCCCTCGAACTCGACACCAAGCGCGTCCAGTTCACCCCGGACCTCATGCCGAGCGACGTCACGGGCTCCCTCGTCTACGACACCCGCACCGCCGAGTTCTCCTTCCAGCCCGGCCCGGTCTTCACCAACCTCCTGCTCGCCGACGAGATCAACCGCACCCCGCCGAAGACCCAGTCCTCCCTCCTGGAGGCCATGGAGGAACGCCAGGTCACCGTCGACGGCACCCCCCGCCCCCTCCCGGAGCCGTTCCTCGTCGCCGCGACGCAGAACCCCGTCGAGTACGAGGGCACCTACCCCCTCCCCGAAGCCCAGCTGGACCGTTTCCTCCTCAAGTTGACGATCCCACTGCCGTCCCGCCAGGACGAGATCGACGTCCTCACGCGTCATGCCGAGGGCTTCGACCCGCGCGACCTGCGCGCCGCCGGCGTACGCCCCGTCGCGAGCGCCGCCGACCTCGAAGCCGCCCGCGCGGCCGTCGCCAAGACCGCGGTCTCCCCCGAGATCACCGCCTACGTCGTCGACATCTGCCGCGCCACCCGCGAGTCGCCCTCCCTGGCCCTCGGCGTCTCCCCACGCGGCGCCACCGCCCTTCTCGCGACGGCCCGCGCCTGGGCCTGGCTGACCGGCCGCGACTACGTCATCCCCGACGACGTCAAAGCCCTGGCCCTGCCGACCCTCCGTCACCGCGTCCAGCTCCGCCCCGAGGCCGAGATGGAGGGCGTCACCGCCGACTCCGTCATCAACGCGATCCTCGCCCACGTCCCCGTCCCGCGCTGATGGCCTTCACCGGACGCGCCGCGCTCCTCGCGGCCCTAGGCTCCCTCCCCGTCGGTATCTGGGACCCCGGCTGGACGGGCATCCTCGCGGTCAACGCCCCCCTGGCCGCCGCCTGCGCCTGCGACTTCGCTCTCGCGGCCCCCGTACGGCGCCTGCGCCTGACCCGCTCCGGCGACACCTCCGTCCGCCTGGGCGACACGGCCGACGTCACCCTGACGGTCACCAACCCGTCGAACCGGCCGCTCCGCGCCCATCTCCGCGACGCCTGGCCCCCGAGCAGCTGGCAGTCCGGCACCGAGGTCACGTCCTCCCGCCACCAGGTGAGGATCCCCGCGGGCGAACGCCGGCGCCTGACCACCCGCCTCCGCCCCACCCGCCGAGGCGACCGCCAGGCCGACCGCGTCACGATCCGCTCCTACGGCCCCCTCGGCCTGTTCGCCCGCCAGGGCACCCACAAGGTCCCCTGGACCGTCCGGGTGCTGCCGCCCTTCACCAGCCGCAAGCACCTGCCGTCCAAGCTGGCACGCCTCCGCGAACTCGACGGCCGCACCAGCCTGATCACCCGCGGCGAGGGCACCGAGTTCGACAGCCTGCGCGAGTACGTCCCCGGCGACGACACCCGCTCCATCGACTGGCGGGCCACCGCACGGCACTCCGCGGTCGCCGTCCGCACCTGGCGCCCCGAACGCGACCGCCACATCCTTCTCGTCCTGGACACCGGCCGCACATCGGCGGGCCGCGTCGGCGACGCCCCACGGCTCGACGCCTCCATGGACGCCGCCCTCCTGCTGGCCGCCCTGGCCTCCCGCGCCGGCGACCGCGTCGACCTCCTGGCCTACGACCGCCGGGTCCGCGCCCTCGTCCAGGGCCGCACAGCCCGGGACGTCCTCCCCTCCCTGGTCAACGCGATGGCCACGGTGGAACCGGAACTCCTCGAGACCGACGCCCGAGGACTCACGTCCACAGCCCTGCGTACGGCTCCCCGCCACTCCCTGATCGTCCTGCTCACGGCCCTTGACGCGGCCCCCATCGAGGAGGGCCTGCTCCCGGTCCTCCCTCAACTGACCCGGCGCCACACAATCCTTCTCGCGTCCGTCGCCGACCCGCACATCGCGAACATGGCAAAGGCCCGCGGCCGCACGGACGCCGTCTACGAGGCGGCATCCGCGGCCCAGGCCCAAGCCGAACGCCACCGCACAGCGGAACAACTACGCCGCCACGGCGTGACCGTCGTGGACGCGACACCGGACGACCTGGCCCCAGCCCTGGCCGACGCCTACCTGGCCCTCAAAACAGCCGGCCGCCTGTAGCCGACAGCGGCAACGAAAAAGGCCCTTTCTGCCACCAGAAAGGGCCTGATACTTGGACGGTGAAACGCAGAAAGGGCCCACACCGTAAGGTGTGAGCCCTTTCCCAAAAATTGTTCGGCGGTGTCCTACTCTCCCACAGGGTCCCCCCTGCAGTACCATCGGCGCTGTAAGGCTTAGCTTCCGGGTTCGGAATGTAACCGGGCGTTTCCCTCACGCTATGACCACCGAAACACTATGAAACAATCAACCGCACCATGTGTGGCACATGGGGTTGTTCGTGGTTTCAGAACCAACACAGTGGACGCGAGCAACTGAGGACAAGCCCTCGGCCTATTAGTACCGGTCACCTCCACACATTACTGTGCTTCCAGATCCGGCCTATCAACCCAGTCGTCTACTGGGAGCCTTACCCCATCAAGTGGGTGGGAGTCCTCATCTCGAAGCAGGCTTCCCGCTTAGATGCTTTCAGCGGTTATCCCTCCCGAACGTAGCCAACCAGCCATGCCCTTGGCAGAACAACTGGCACACCAGAGGTTCGTCCGTCCCGGTCCTCTCGTACTAGGGACAGCCCTTCTCAAGACTCCTACGCGCACAGCGGATAGGGACCGAACTGTCTCACGACGTTCTAAACCCAGCTCGCGTACCGCTTTAATGGGCGAACAGCCCAACCCTTGGGACCGACTCCAGCCCCAGGATGCGACGAGCCGACATCGAGGTGCCAAACCATCCCGTCGATATGGACTCTTGGGGAAGATCAGCCTGTTATCCCCGGGTACCTTTTATCCGTTGAGCGACGGCGCTTCCACAAGCCACCGCCGGATCACTAGTCCCGACTTTCGTCCCTGCTCGACCCGTCGGTCTCACAGTCAAGCTCCCTTGTGCACTTACACTCAACACCTGATTGCCAACCAGGCTGAGGGAACCTTTGGGCGCCTCCGTTACCCTTTAGGAGGCAACCGCCCCAGTTAAACTACCCATCAGACACTGTCCCTGATCCGGATCACGGACCCAGGTTAGACATCCAGCACGACCAGACTGGTATTTCAACGACGACTCCACCCGAACTGGCGTCCGAGCTTCACAGTCTCCCAGCTATCCTACACAAGCCGAACCGAACACCAATATCAAACTGTAGTAAAGGTCCCGGGGTCTTTCCGTCCTGCTGCGCGAAACGAGCATCTTTACTCGTAGTGCAATTTCACCGGGCCTATGGTTGAGACAGTCGAGAAGTCGTTACGCCATTCGTGCAGGTCGGAACTTACCCGACAAGGAATTTCGCTACCTTAGGATGGTTATAGTTACCACCGCCGTTTACTGGCGCTTAAGTTCTCAGCTTCGCCGAGACGAATCTCGACTAACCGGTCCCCTTAACGTTCCAGCACCGGGCAGGCGTCAGTCCGTATACATCGCCTTACGGCTTCGCACGGACCTGTGTTTTTAGTAAACAGTCGCTTCTCGCTGGTCTCTGCGGCCACCCCCAGCTCACCAAGTAAATTGGATCACCAGTGATGGCCCCCCTTCTCCCGAAGTTACGGGGGCATTTTGCCGAGTTCCTTAACCATAGTTCACCCGAACGCCTCGGTATTCTCTACCTGACCACCTGAGTCGGTTTAGGGTACGGGCCGCCATGAAACTCGCTAGAGGCTTTTCTCGACAGCATAGGATCATCCACTTCACCACAATCGGCTCGGCATCAGGTCTCAGACTATGTGTCAGGCGGATTTGCCTACCTGACGTCCTACACCCTTACCCCGGGACAACCACCGCCCGGGATGGACTACCTTCCTGCGTCACCCCATCACTCACCTACTACCAGCTCGGGTCACCGGCTCCACCACTCCGACCTCGTCCGAAGACTCAGCCGGCGGCTTCACGGGCTTAGCATCACTGGATTCGATGTTTGACGCTTCACAGCGGGTACCGGAATATCAACCGGTTATCCATCGACTACGCCTGTCGGCCTCGCCTTAGGTCCCGACTTACCCTGGGCAGATCAGCTTGACCCAGGAACCCTTAGTCAATCGGCGCACACGTTTCTCACGTGTGAATCGCTACTCATGCCTGCATTCTCACTCGTCAACCGTCCACAACTCGCTTCCGCGGCTGCTTCACCCGGCAGACGACGCTCCCCTACCCATCACGATCCCCGTTGGGGGTATATATCGCAATGACACGACTTCGGCGGTACGCTTGAGCCCCGCTACATTGTCGGCGCGGAATCACTAGACCAGTGAGCTATTACGCACTCTTTCAAGGGTGGCTGCTTCTAAGCCAACCTCCTGGTTGTCTCTGCGACTCCACATCCTTTCCCACTTAGCGTACGCTTAGGGGCCTTAGTCGATGCTCTGGGCTGTTTCCCTCTCGACCATGGAGCTTATCCCCCACAGTCTCACTGCCGCGCTCTCACTTACCGGCATTCGGAGTTTGGCTAAGGTCAGTAACCCGGTAGGGCCCATCGCCTATCCAGTGCTCTACCTCCGGCAAGAAACACACGACGCTGCACCTAAATGCATTTCGGGGAGAACCAGCTATCACGGAGTTTGATTGGCCTTTCACCCCTAACCACAGGTCATCCCCCAGGTTTTCAACCCTGGTGGGTTCGGTCCTCCACGAAGTCTTACCTCCGCTTCAACCTGCCCATGGCTAGATCACTCCGCTTCGGGTCTTGAGCGCGCTACTATATCGCCCTATTCGGACTCGCTTTCGCTACGGCTTCCCCACACGGGTTAACCTCGCAACACACCGCAAACTCGCAGGCTCATTCTTCAAAAGGCACGCAGTCACGAGACACCAGCAAGCTGATGTCCGACGCTCCCACGGCTTGTAGGCACACGGTTTCAGGTACTATTTCACTCCGCTCCCGCGGTACTTTTCACCATTCCCTCACGGTACTATCCGCTATCGGTCACCAGGGAATATTTAGGCTTAGCGGGTGGTCCCGCCAGATTCACACGGGATTTCTCGGGCCCCGTGCTACTTGGGTGTCTCTCAAACGAGCCGCTGACGTTTCGACTACGGGGGTCTTACCCTCTACGCCGGACCTTTCGCATGTCCTTCGCCTACATCAACGGTTTCTGACTCGTCCTGTTGCCGGCAGACAACAGAAGAGAGATCCCACAACCCCGAATACGCAACCCCTGCCGGGTCTCACACGCATACGGTTTGGCCTCATCCGGTTTCGCTCGCCACTACTCCCGGAATCACGGTTGTTTTCTCTTCCTGCGGGTACTGAGATGTTTCACTTCCCCGCGTTCCCTCCACACTGCCTATGTGTTCAGCAGCGGGTGACAGCCCATGACGACTGCCGGGTTTCCCCATTCGGAAACCCCCGGATCAAAGCCTGGTTGACGACTCCCCGGGGACT